>CAYGVJ010000056.1:0-33135 GCA_964353255.1 uncultured Solibacteraceae bacterium
ACGCTCCAGCCGCAGCAGTCGGTGTTGTAGGTGACCTGGGTGGTGGCGAACTGCAACTGATCTGCTACGATTATGTCTGGTCCTAGCCCGATCGGATGGAGGGCCTCATGAACCTCGAGCAAGCGATCCTGGAGCGCCTCCGAGGACTGCCGCCAGGCCAACAGAAGGAGATCCTCGACTTCGCTGACTCCTTGCGCAGCCGCCTACCCGGAGGTCCTCGGCGCAGGCTGAAGGGACTGTGGGCCGATCTGGGAGCTTCTGTCTCTGAAGATGACGTCGCCCAGGCGCGGCGCGAATTGTGGAAGGACTTCCCGCGGGGGGACCTCTAACTCCAATGGCCGCGCTGCTGGCGGACACTCATGCAGTGGTGTGGTACCTGCTGGGAGATGCGAGGCTTTCGGCCCGTGCGGAAGCCAGCCTGGAAGCGGCCGCTGTTGCGGGAGATCCGCTCCAGGTGGCCTCGATCTCCATCGTCGAGATTGTCTACCTGGTGGAAAAGGGCAAGCTGCCGCCGCTGGCCTGGGAGCGGCTTGTCGATGCTTGCTCCGGCTCGACGCCGGCCCTTGTGACGGTACCCCTGGATCTCGCGGTGGCGCAAGCTGTCCGGCGCATCCCGCGGGACATGGTGGCCGACCCGGCGGACCGTATCATCGCGGCCACCGCGCTGCAACTGGGCATCCCCTTGGTCACTCGCGACCGGAGAATTCAAAGCGCCGGGGTTGCCACGATCTGGTGAGTGGGCTGTCAGAACAGCCGCTCCTGCTTCTTCAGCGTGCCGAAGGAGCCGATGTTAGCGATGGCGAAGGCCACGCGGAACTGGTTCTCGTGGCGCATGCCGAAGCTGAAACGGCGGTACTGCACGCTCCAGCCGCAGCAGTCGGTGTTGTAGGTGACCTGGGTGGTGGCGAACTGCATCTGGCTGGTGCGGAAGTCGTAGACCGCGCTGAAGGCCGCGTTCCAGCCGCGCCGGTTCTCCTGGCCGATGGCCACCAGCCCGCGGAACTGGTTGGCCGGAGGCGACAGCGTCGGGACGCTGCGCAGGCTGTTGTGGCCCAGGGAGACGAACCACTTCGAGAAGCGGGCGTCGGCGGTGAGGCCGCTGGAAACGACCTTGTCGCGCAGCGGATCGTAGTCGGAGCGCCACTCCAGGCCGAAGCCCGGACGGGGCGCCAGGCGCAGGGCCGAGACCACCGGCGAGTAGCGCCGGGGCCGGTCCAGGAAAGCGTAAGTGGTCAGGTCAAGCGAGCTGAGCAGGACGTTGCGCCGGCCTTCCACCACGGCGCCGCCGAAATCCGGGTCGAAGTACCGGCGCTGCCACAGTTGCCAGCTCAGCAACTCGTTGGTCTGCCCCTGTCTCTTCACGTAGAGGCGATTGGTGAGCGAGATCTCGGCTTCCGTGGTGTTGGCTACCAGTTCGGTCTCGTCGAAGCGGATCAGGCGGTCGAAATCCGTCACTCCCCGCACCTGACGGAAGGAGGCCCGCGGCTCGATGACGTGCTTGAGGGCTTCCCCCAGCCAGCTCGGGCTGCCGAAGATGCGCGCCAGGGAGGGCGGCTCGAGCGCCAGCGCGAACTCGCGGGTGAAACGGTTCAGGTTGCGGCCCACGATCCGCGCGCCGTCCCAGCTCTCGCCGTAGCGCGTCTGGCGAATGGCGAAGCTGGGCAGCAGGCTGAAGTGCTTCCAGCGCAGCGCGGTCATTATGCGGGGCTGGAAATCGGTGCGCTCCAGAAACTGGCGCGTCTGGAACAGAGGCTGCGTGCGGCGCATCAGGCCGGCGCTGGATTCCAGCGAAACCCACACCGGCAAGACCCGGCGCCACACCTGGCGCTCGCGGCTGGAGAACTCGACCAGGGGCAGCTTGCGGATCACGATCGTGTCGCCGGGCTGCGTGCTCTGGAAGTTCTCCAGGCGCTGAAAGACGAAGTTGAGCGAATAGCCGGACCAGTCCCGGGCGACGTAGCCGGTCGAGTGCACCTCCGAGAAGATGGCCTCGTTGAAGGACTCCGTGAAGGCCTGGCGGAAACGGATCGAACTCAGGTAGTTGATCTCGCTGCGGGCCAGGAATCCGCGCCCCAGATCGGATTGCGCGTCTATCGAAAACAGCAGCCCGCCTTCCTTGCGGCGCTCCCCGCTGGGCAGCTTCAGGCCGCGGTCGTTGACTCCGTAGAGGAAGGCGTTGAAATCGGTTCCGGGCCGCGGCGTGCCGCGCAGGTCCACATTGTGGGCCACGCCGCGCTGGGTGAAGTACTGGGCCCGGTAGCTGGCGTCGTAGCTGCGACCGATGGCCCAGTAGTATCCTCCGCCCAGCATCTTGCCCCGCCGCGAGCTGTTGCCGATGTTGGGCGGCAGGAAACCGCTCCGCCGGGGCATCCGTTGCAGGGGTTTGTAGTAAAGGGGCGCCCAGAACAGCGGCACGCCGCGCAGCCGGAAGATGGGGCGGTAGGCCACGGCCCGTTGGCCCGGGATAACGTCAAACTTTGGCCCCTGCAAGACCCACCACGGGTGGGGCATCTTGCAGTCGGTAATGAAACCGTGGTAGAGGATGTAGCGATCCTTGATGCGCTCCGCCCAGTCGCCCTGGAAGTAGAAGGGATTGCTCGAAGACAGCACGCCGGGCCGCGTTTCGAGATGCGCCGGCGCCGTGCCGCGCACGTTGTAGAACTTACCCGACTCCTCGTTGACGTTGTACTCGGCGCGATCCGCCCACAGCTCCTCGCCCTCCGCGTAGTGCTTGAGGTAGACGTTCCCCCGAGCCTCGGCCTGGCCGGTGTCCTCGTTGTAGTCCACCTCGTCGGCGCGCAGCAGGAAATCCGAGGTCTCCAGCTCGGCATGCCCGCGCAGCCGGTACCAGGGGCCCTCTTTTGCCTGCGTCAGCGACCGGATCTCAACTTCGCCTCGCGGGATGGCGTTGGGGCGAGGCGCCAGCGCCCGCTGGAAAGGGGCCCCGCAGGCCCCGGAAACCAGCAGGGCCACCAAAAAGACGTGACAAAATCGCCCGATTATGTTACTAAGGACAAGAGAGCAGGTGCCGCGCACGGCTTCTCACAGGCTCAACCGACAATCCTATCACGCCGGCCTGAGAGGGCAGAGAGCCGCCGCTCGCGGGACTTGACGGGCTTCTGATGCGCTGCCAGCATTGCGGGTCTTGGAACGCCGACGACCAGCGCCACTGCGAGCTGTGCGGGCAACTGCAAGCCGGGGCGGCGCCGCGCGCGACCCGGTCGGCGGCCCGTCCCGCGCCGGCGCGGCCAGGCTCGACCGAGCCGGACGTCCAGCCGGGGACCGGCGCCCGGACGGCGCCGGGGACCGAAACACCCGCCCCGCGAAGGCCCCCGCGCGTGCCGCGCCAAGCTCCGCTGTTTCCTGGCAAGGTGATCCCGTTCGAGTCGATCGCTCCGCCTCGCCAGCCGCCTCGCCCAGGGCCCAGCGAGCGCCCCGAGCGCAGGACCCATACGAGCCGCTCGGCGGCCCGGCAGGCTATGGCTCGCGATCGACCGCCCATGGATCAGCCGAGTTTGCCTTTTCCGCCTCCTCCGGTCCCGGCGGCTCCCGGCGCCTGGCGCGAGGCGCGTCCAGCCGCCGTGGGCGTCCGGAGCGCGGCGGCCGGGGTCAACGCTCTGCTGGTGCTGGCGGGCCTGGGCGTCTTCCTGCTCACCTTCCATTTGCTGGGCGGCGAAATCAGCCTGGAGAGGAAGACCGCTCCCGGCTGGATTGCGGCTGCCGTGGTTTTGGGGTTGTTCTACCACATCTACTGGTGCCTGCTGAAGCGGGATGCGCCGGGGATGCGTTGGTTCCGCCTGCGCCTGGTCAACTTCGACGGCTACGAGCCGGAGCCGGGCCAGCGCGTCGTGCGCCTGATTGCGGCCTGCTTGAGCCTGCTGGCCTGCGGCCTGGGCCTGCTCTGGGCGCTGTTCGACGAGGAAGGGCTCACCTGGCACGACCACATCTCGAAGACGTATCCCACACTGGAAGAGGACCGGCGGCGCGGGAAGCAGCGGCGGTAGCCGGCCCTGCTTGGCAATTCCCTTGGCGATGTGCTGCCACGTGGCGCAGGCGGTTTCCCCTGCGGCGTGGCAGGCTGAAGCGCCTCCCCCGCCGAACTCAAAGACTTCCGGGGCCGGGCTGAAGCCCGGCGCGGGTACCCAGACGGTACCCGAAGGCGACCCACGCGGGGCGGCTGGTGGCGGCGATGGCGGAGGCGTTTCGGGCGCTGGGGTCGCTGGAGTTCGCGAAGCCGCTCTTGGAGAAGGCGCTGGTGGAGAACGAGCACCGGATCAGGCAGGCGGCGCGGGGGATTAAACGTGCTCTGACGGGGGAACCCTGGACGACCGGCTGAGGTGGATAGTTCCCGGCAGGCTGGGGCACTGGTAGTTAGTTTGGCGTATAATTCTGACGGGCGGGTGACCTATGGCTGAGCTCGTGCAGATGGGCCTGTTCATCACAGCTTCCGAGCGTCGGGCTGCCGAGGAACTCAGGAAGCTACCGGATCAATGGGTGGTGGTGTGCAACAAGGAGCTGGTATCGCCTGCCGGGACGGTCTATGAAGTTGACTTCATCGTTGTGGGTGACCACGCAGTTCTTGCCATCGACGAGAAGTCGTGGGCGGGGCAGATACGCGGGAATGAGAACCTGTGGGTACTACCCAGTGGGGAGTGCCGCCCCAGCCCGCTGCAAAAGATCGGGCATGTTGCGCGACAGTTCGCTGGGCAGTTGAGAGGGAGAGTGCCGCTTCTGCACGAACTCCCGCCGGGCGAGCACTTCGTCGAGGGGTTGATCTTGCTTACGGCGGCGGACGTGGATCTGCGTGTCTCGGATGTGCGGGTGCAGCGGCAGGTTGTGCGGCTGGATGAGGCACTGGAGCGGCTTGTTGAGCAGGATCGGTCTAAATCCCGCATCAACCTCGGGGCAGCGAGGATGCAGATCCGAAGGGTTCTAACCGATTTCCCGAGCAGGCCAAAGGTTCCCCGACAAGTCAACGCCTACGACATTGTTGAAATGCTACCCGCAGGGCGTGGCTTCAGGGCCTTTCGGGCCAAGCATCGGAGCGGGACGGAGCGAATCCTGAAGCTATATGAAGTGGACCCGGTGCAGCAGCCGCGGGAGAGTGTTCTTCGTGAGTACTACGGGGTCCGGGCGGCATCGGTAGCAGGTGTGGCGCCTGGGGTAGATCCGTTCTTCTTTTGGAACGAGGACCGCTACATAGCGATTCCTTTTCATCTACCCGAGGGCAGCCCGCTGCGGAAGCCGGCGGGGCGGCCGGAAGGGGGCAGACCGGGTTACGCCTTGCAGTTGATGAAGGTGTGTTTCTGCGGTTTAAAGAGCCTGCACCAGTCGGGCATCACGCACCGTGCCCTCAATCCTGATCGGGTTCATGTGGCGGGTAGCGCGGGGCAACAGCGGGTCCAGTTTTCGGACTTCATGGTGTGCCATATGGACGCCAGGCGAACGGTGGCGGCCGAAGCGGACGAGATAGAGAAAGATGATCCGTTTCTCTCGCCGGAATGCCGGATTGGGTTCGGGCTGGCAGACGAGAGGACGGATGTGTACGGGCTCGGGCTGTCGATCGCGGCGCACCTATGCGGTGAGGATCCTGGTCGAGAGGACGCCGAATCGGGGCGGGTGGCGGAGTGGGCACGGGTCGCGGTGGGGGTGGTGGTGCAGAGTTGGCCTGCGGAAACGGCGGGGGGGTTTGCGGAGACACTGAGGCAGTGTTGCCTGGAAGAGCCTCATGAGCGGCCGACGGTGATGCAAGTGGTGGAGCGGATTGAGGCGCTGCTTGAGAGGTGGAAGGAGGCGGGCAGATCTATGTCGGAGCCGGAGACTCTAGGGAAGGGTCGCTACAAGGTGATTAGGAAGCTCGGGGAGGGGGCGACTGCGGTCGCTTGGCTTGCGGAGGACACGGTCTACCGTGAGCAGTTTGTTCTGAAGCGGATCAAGAACGAAGCGCTGGTTGAGCAACTGGCAGGGGCCGAGTTCAGGGCGTTGAAGGACCTGGCGCATCGCTGTCTTCCGCGCGTCTATGATGTGGGGCTTCCTGCGGAGGATTTTCATGTGAAGCTACAGTACATTCCCGGCGACACTTTGGAGGCCCGGAAGGAGGAGATCCGAGGACGGCAGGAGCGAGCGTGCGAGGTCGGGACGGCGTTGCTGGAGGTGTTGTGCTACCTGGACGAGCATGGAGTTCTGCACCGAGACATTTCGCCTAAGAACATCTTGATACCGGACGACCCCGGCCGGCCGGTGTGCCTGATCGACTTCGGGCTGGCGAAACGGCGCGAGGAGGCGCGAAGCAGCGGAGTGGGAACACCGCTGTACCGGGCGCCCGAGGTGATTGGTTCCGGGTGGTCTGCGTCCGCTGATGTTTATGCGGTTGCAGTAGTTCTCTATGAAGCGCTCACCGGACACCTGCCGTATGTGTGCGCTGACGGCGTGCCTCAAAAAGATCGGCCAGTGAACCTGCCTGCTGAGCTGGAGCTTGAGTTCCCGGCAGCCGTGCTTGCCTGCCTACGAAAGGGGGCGTCGCTTCGACCAGAGGAGCGGTACTCATCGGCCTCGGAGTTCTTGGAGGCGTTTCAGGCGGCGTTCGGGGCGCGGGAGCCTGAGGGCGTGGAGCCGGGTCAAGAAGTTGAACTACTGTGGGTGACAAATCTGGCGGGGCTTTATCGCAACAGCGCGGTCGGGAATGCAGACAACCGGGGATTGGAGAGCGAGTTCGCTAGGAAAACGTACGTGGAGACGCTGCTGGATCAGCGGCTGCTTCCAGAGATCGTGGCCGGCCAAAAGCGGCTGGTTGTGCTGACGGGGAATCCCGGCGATGGCAAGACGGCCTTCTTCGAGGTTGTCTGGGGCGCCCTCCAGAAAATGGGAGAGGTGGAGGGATCACGAGATCGCTACGGGTGGCGGGCGGTTCGGGAGGGGCGAAGATATGAGGCGATCTACGACGCCTCGGAGTCCAGGGGGGAGACATCCGCAGACCAGGTGCTAAGCGCGGCTCTGCGACCATTTGCGGGGGGTAGCGCCCCGGAACCCTCGGGAGGGCTGACCTTGCTCATTGCCATCAACGACGGGCGACTGTTGGATTTTCTTGAAAGCGCGCGTCAGGAATACGGGTGGTTGCGCGGGGAGTTGTTGGGGGCGTTCTTCAGCGGCGAGGGGCCGGAGGACCCCCGGCTAGTGCTGGTGGACTTGAAGCGGCGGGCGCTGGCGGGACTGCCGGAAGGGCCAGGCAGCATCGTGCGGCGGGTGATCGAGAGCTTTGTCCGGCTGGAGGGGTGGGAAGATTGCCAGCGCTGCATCGCGCGAGAGAGGTGCCCGATCAAGTTCAATGCGGAAAGCCTTCGTGACGGGGTGGTCGCAGATCGGCTGGAGCAGCTCCTTCTGATTCAGCACCTGCGAAGGCAGCGCCGGGCGACTCTTCGGGACATCCGCTCGGCGCTGGCTTACTGCGTGACGAGTAATCGAACCTGCGCGGAGGTCCATCGGGTGCGGCGAGAACCGAGGACTCCGGGGTCGGGCCGACGGCACCTGTATTTCGAGACCATCTTCGGAGGCGCAAGGGAGAATGACAGCTTGTTGAAGGAGATGGGGGTGCTGGACCCAGGGAGACGGAGTCACCCCCGCGTGGAGCGGTTCCTGCAATTCCACCGAGCGTTGAACCGGCTCGCGGAGCTGAAGGGGTACTTGCCGCGGGTTGCGGACTGGGCGGTGCCGGAGGTGGCCGGACCGGGCGAACAGAAGGGTTCCGCGCGTTGGATCAGGGCGATGAAACGCCTCTGGTACTTCGAGGGGCGGCCGGCCAAGGAGGACTCTGGCGGGGCTCGGGGGGAGGCTGGTGAGCGCGAGTGGGAGCTGCCGGAGGGCGCGACACTGCTGCCCTATTGGTATCTGGAGGACTTCCTGAGAGTGATTAGGGGCGAGTTGGGGGAGTCTGAGGTCCGCGAGCGACTGCTGAGGGGAATAACGAGGTCAGAACGGGTGCCACCGCAAGGGGCCCGCGAGGGCCTCGCGGTGGCCCTGGCTCAGAATCGGGACGAGGAACTGACGGTGATAAAAAAGTTCGGCGCGGCGGAGTTCAGGTGTGATGTGAAGGCAGCCCAGGGCGAGTACGTGGAGCGCGTTCCAGACACGCTGGAGCTGGCCCACGTTTCCGGGTTACCGGTGTTGAGGGTGGGACTGGACATGTTCGAGCTGCTGAGCCGGTTTGCGGAAGGGTACACGCCTGACGCTCGGGAATTTGAGCCGTATCTGATTGAGCTGGCGGAGTTCAAGGCGGCGCTTCTGCGGCAGCGGGTGGCGGAGGTGTTGCTGTTGGAGGGGCGGTCACGGCTGCACCGTGTCGCGGTGGAGGACCACGTGATCTGCTGGAAGGAGGAAGTGCCTTGCGACTGAAGTTGCCGAATGACATGAAGGGACTGACGTTTGACGACGTGTCCTCGATCGAGATGAATGACTTCAGTGTGGAGATGCTGTTGCCGGCGCTGTTTCTGATGGTTCGCACGCAGGGGCGGCGGATGGGTAGAACCCCGAATGAGCCGACGCACTTTGAGGTGTACCTGAGTAAGCTGCTGCAGGCGGGGGTATTGCGGGGCTTTGATGATCGGAACCGGCAGCACCTGCTGGCGCTGTGGCTGCGGACGAGTGTGGTGAAGATGGGTCGGAGGAGCCTTCGTCGCAACGAAGAGCAGATCATGCATCTGTATCCGCTGACGATGCTGACCCACAAGGCAGGTTGGCCGCAGGAGAACTCGCGGCTGCGGGGCGTTCATTTGTTCCTGTACGAGGCGCTAAAGGAGGAGGCGGGCAGTCCAAGGGAACTCGAAGAGGTGTTCCGAAGGGCTTTCGGTGAGGGCGTAGCGTGGGTGGACCGAGGCCCGCACTTCGATGGTCAGTTCGATGGCCGAAGCGAGCTGGATATCGAGACGCTGCTGTCGGTACGTTTCCTGGAAGCGTTGGTGGCGGTGGAGCCTGCCCGTGCTCAGGCAGCGGGGCCGGAACGGGGGAGGCGGGCGCTTCTGCCGGAGCGGAGTTCCCAGATGGCGCGGCACATTCTGCGGCTGGTAGGCCACTGCCGGGGATTGGTTCCGACGGCTTACCTGACGAGGATGCTGATGGCGGTCATCAACTGTCACCTGCTGGTGTACACGCTGGAACTTGTGAGGACGGTGTCGTGGCTGGTGGATCAGAAAACGGACGAGCCGGAGGAGTTGTACCTGGACTGCACGGAGGGCGGTGACGCGTACAGTGACGAACTGGCGAGGAGGTGTGTGGAGCGTGACCTGGAGGGGCTGGAACGGTATACGCGGGCGCTCTTGACGCTCAGGACGCTGCATCGTTATGTCAAGCACAGCGTCGAGCTGAAAGGGCGTGTACCTCGATTGGAGAGCGATGTTCACGGGTACCTCAAGGGGTTAGTGGGACTGGCCGCGGACACGACGTGCGAGGCGCACGCGAATGTGGAGTTCGCTCTAGTGTGCGGTGAGAATGGAGTGGACAACGTGGACCGGGACGGGGAGGGCCATGAGGGGAGCGAGACAGCGGTCTGGCTGCGACAGCTCAGGGAGGACCGTGAGCGGCGGCCCGTGGAGCGTATTGTGCACGTCCTGTATGAGGCTCAGCGCCAGTCGGGACTCATGAACTTCACGAAGTGGTACTACTCAGTGGGTGGTTTCAACCGCCCTGCAGGAATCGTGGCGGGGAACACACGGGGAGCGCGGCGGGTGGCGCGTTACAGGATGAGCAACGAGCTACTTGGGGCACTGGTCCACGTGGCCATGGCCGATTTGGAGGACAGCGCCGGGGTACTGCCGTTGCGGAAGTTCTTGGGTTGGCTCGAGAGATCGTTCGGTTTCTGCATTGGGCGTCCTCCCGGATTTGACCGGTCTACGGAAGCGTACGGTGCAGCCGGGCAGAACTTCGAGGCGTTCAGAGGCAAACTGAGGCAGATTGGGGTGTTCAGGGATCTGTCAGACGGGTTTGATGCCCAGTATCTGCGGCTCCCCTCGGTAGCAGGCGGGGCCTGAGGGGGAGGGGACGGTTATGATTCGGGAGCTGTTGGAGGATCTGGCCAGGGAAGTCGTGCGCGAGTTCGAGGGGAGGCGGGTTGGCCACTGCCTTCGGGTGGACGGGTTAGAGGGGGCTGATGCGGAACGGCTCGTGGAGCTTGTGCGCGCGGAAGCGGAGGGCAAGTTCGGCTGCTTTCTGCTGGCCCGTGAGCGGACGAGGCACGTGGAGCTCCGTCCGGATCAGGCGGTGGAGGCACGCAACGACACTGGCCGGAGCCTGTGTATCGTTGTGCCACCGCAAGTGCAGGACATTCTTCCAGAGTCGCTGGCGAATGCATTCGCTGTGTTTGACACCCAAGTGTTTCTTGAGCAACGCAGAGAGGCGTTGATAGAGGAGCTGCGAGGAGAGGTGCGCGAGGCGGTGCGGGCTGTGGGGTCCTACCTGCGCGGACGGGCGAAAGTGTCTGTGGAGGATTTCATTGCGTTCCTGCTGGATGTGCGCCAGGAGCCTCGGGCAGAGAGGGTAGGCAGGTCTCTGTGGCGGGTGGGGCTGGTTCCAGACCTGGGGGGCGGTTTTGTGGCCCGGCTGAAGCGGAATCGCGAGGCGGTGGACGAGATTGCCAGGCCGGGAAGACCACAGAGTTCGGCACTCGAGCGGTTGCAGCGGGCGCGCCTAGCACCGGGTGATTTCACGAGTAGGCTGGCGCACCACCTGTCTGGGAGACGGTTGTATGACACCGAAAACTGGCAACGGCCGATTGCGATGGAGCCAGCGGGAGAACAGTTTTCGTTTGACAAATGGCGGTTTCCGGATCAACCGCAGCCGGAGTTGGAGCAGATCGTCATTCAGCCGTTCGTTGACAAAGATGGCAAGGTCTACCCGTACTGCCACCTGCAACCGGGGTCTGGCGGCGCTTTGGTTGGGAAGCTCGGCCGCAGGGAGAAGGTGACGGTGAAGTGGACGAGCGAACCAGCGCGGCCGAAAGGAGTCGCCCACTGGCGCCTGGAGCTGATTCCTTCGGAGTCATACCACGGCCGGGGATACGCGGCGAGCCTTCCCTCGCGGCAGGTACCAGCCGGGACGGGCGCCTCACATACAGCAAGGTTGACGCTTGATCTAGAGGCTCCAGAGGAACTGGGAGTTCGGGTGGTTCAGGTGCGAGTAACGGCGCTGGATCAGGATGATCTCGAGGTGCTGGACCCGGAGGGGAGGCAGGTTGAGGGGCTGTCGGAGGAGTTCTGGTTGAAGCAGGCCGGTGAGGAGCCAGACGGGGGGGATGACGGAGATGGGCCGGTCAAGAAGAGAGCAGAGATCTCGCTTCCGTTGGCGCGGCTGGAGATGACGACGCGGCTGCATCAGGAGGAAAGTGAGCTTGAGGAGAGCGGTGCGGTGTGGAAGAGGGGCGAGTACTACTACTTCCACGTTCGACTCAACCGCCGTGAGGAGAAGCGGGTTGCCGCGAGTCAAGCTCTGGTGGAGCTCCAGGATCGCGTTATGCAGGAGCGCGGATGCGGCTGGTTCTTCGCCGAAGTGGGACCTGACACGCCTGTGACGTGTGACCAGTTTCAGCGGGAGCCGTTGCCGGAAGAACTGAGCTCGTCGCCGGAGTGGCAGGAGTTTTTCGGGCACCGGGAGCGAGCACTGAAGGAGCTTGCTGGACGGGGGACGCGAGGGCGTGTGGAAAGCCTGGCTTGGGATGCGGAGCTGGTCGGTCAGGTTCGGCGATACGCCCGGTCGTATCGGGACCTGCTAGAGAAGCTCATTAGTCAGGGGCTGAAGGAGTCGTTGGTGTGGGCTCTGCGCCTAGACAGCGTGCAGCTGAGCATCTGCCACCCAGGCGGCCGGAGAGAGAAGGCCGTAGTGGTGCTGCCGTTGCACCCGCTGCGGCTGTTGTGGTACGGGGCTTATGCGCTGCTCTTGGAGCATTGGGGGCAGCGGGTGAAGGAGTTTCCGTGCCGCGCCAGGAGGCGTTGCATGAATCTGGAGGGAATTCGGCGGCTTGGGCCGGAGAACCTGCCGGCTTTCGTTCCGGATGCGGAAGGGAATATCTACGTTTTCGCGCAGAACGTCGGGCTGTACACGGGAATCGCGCTTCCGGTGGAGACGAGGGAGCCTGCGCGGGTGATCTCGCAGATCACCACGATGTTGGGCCTACCCGCTGAGCTGGGCCAGTTCAGCGACCTGCCGGTGGAGCGACTTTCGCGCGCGGTGACGGCGTATATGGATCTGCACCGGCATCAGGACGCACTTCGGCTCAACGTTGTGAATCCGGGAGACGGCACTTTCGTGGCGGAGGGGCTGCTGGAGGCCCTTAAGGGGCGGGTTTCAGAGGAGGGGAGCAGTGGGCAGGTGTCGAATCTGGACGTGCTGGCACACTGCTGCGCTCCACTCCCGATCACACTTCCGGGCTTTGACAGACTTCGAGAGTGGGTTTATTCTTCGGAGTGGCCCAAGGAAGGCTCGCATCTCCAGCCACAGTACCAGCTTGCGATCCGGGACGCGCGGGAACTCCAGCGTATCCCTGGAGGGGACGTGCACCTGACGCTGTTGTTCGACTACAGCGTCCCATCGATTCGGGTGCTGCCGCGGACTGGGGTAGAGACGAGCGCGTCTGTCTACGGGCTGCTGACCCGGCTGTGCACTTCATTTGAGAGCACGGACTCGCGGGCGTGCTGGGTGCACCAGATACGGCTACCGAAAGAGGGAGTCCGGGAACGTCATCCGGTCCAGCCACAGTTGAGCGGGGAGCTGGTTGAGGGGCAGTCGGCATACCTGACTGGGGTGCGGTGCCTACTGGGGGCGGAGGATGGAGAAGTCTCGCTGGTGGTGGAGCTGGATCCCGAGAGGCGCAACCAGCTCGATCAGGTGCATGATCGGTCCGACTGGGTGTGCGTAATCGATCGGTACATGGGGGTAGATGCGTTTGATGCTCCCCGGGACCCGTACTTGTCACAGATCTCCCGGAAGTACTTGTTGGATTACGCGCCGGACTTCATCGAGGGACTGAGCCGGCGGATGGTGCTGACCACGGCGTGGCGGGAAGAAGTAGAGGAGCTGATGAGATTCGCCCTCGAAGAGCTGGGGTTTGAGGCCATCACCGAGAGCGTCGGGGAGGCGCTGGACCATTTGAAAAGCATCTCGGCGCGACTGGCGCTGCAACTAGTCCACCGGGATGCACGGGGCATGGAGGCCGCCGCGTTGGCGGCGGCAGTGGCGTGGATGCGGTCTAGTGGAGAGCTGGGCAATGCGATTCTGGTACCGGTGGACGCCCACCCTGAGATCTTTGGTGAGAAGGTGACCACGGGGAGGCCCGAGAGCGAAGGTGAGGATGGGCTGACGGGAGGTAGCGGATCGCGGTGCGACCTTCTCCAAGTCCGCCTGCACGCGAAGCGGCTGGAGGTCTGCTTCATCGAGGTCAAAGGAAGGACGAAGATGGGTGCAGCGAGCGTCGATCAACTGGCGGAGCGGATGTGTGATCAGATGGAGGCGGCAGAGAGCCGCTTTCGCTACCTTTTCTTCAATGCGGAGGAACGGGTTGACCGGGTGGTCGAGCTTTCGCGGCTGGCGTCGATACTGCGCTTCTATGCGTACCGAACGTGGCGGCACGGGTTGTTCGGAACGCGGGGAGATCTTGAGACCGCGCTCCAGCGCATTGAGTGGATGGAGAGTGGAGCATTGGGGTTGCGGGCATCGCGACGCGGATATGTGGTTCATCTCGGGGGCAAGGGCAAGGAGTTTGAGCATCGAGGCGCCCATATCAGGGTCTTGAGTGCGGAGGACTTCCAGGCGAGGACTGTTTTTCGGAGCTCGACAGGTGGCGATGCGAGACCGGAGACGCCGGGTGCTGTTGAGAGGTGTCTCAGCGAGGAGGGCGCCACGGGTGCGGGCGCGTCTGCTCAGGTTCAAGCCGGAGGCAGTCCCGGGAGCCCGGACTGGGAGGTCTTCGACCAGGTGCGAAGGGCAGGAGAGGTAAGGGTGGTCCTTGGAACAAGCGTGGATCAGGAGCTGGTTTGGGGCCCGAGCGTGGTGGGGAGTCCGCACATCTTCGTCCTGGGAATGCCGGGGCAGGGGAAGTCGTGGACGGTGACTCGCCTGCTATGTGAAGCAGGGCGGCAGGGACTTCCGGCACTTGTGCTGGATTTCCACGGCCAATTCAGTTCGCCGGAGTCGCCATACCAGCGGCTGCTCCAGCCGAAAGTATGGGAGCTGACGGAAGGCCTGCCGTTCTCCCCGTTCGACGCCGTGGGGAACGCGGACGCAGGGGCGAGGTTCTGGAAGACGAACTCCTTTGCGATCGCGGAGATATTCCAGTACGTCTTCCGCCTGGGAGACATTCAGCGCGGACTCATCTACGAGGCGATGGTCGAGTGTTACAAGGACGCTGGGTTTGAGGCCGGCGAGATCTCGCGGTTGCCAACGATGGCCGCTCTTGAGCAGAAGATCAGGCAGCTCGAAAACCGGCAAGGAGTGAAGAACGTGCTTGTGCGGTGCAAGCAGGTGTTCGACTTCCGGTTATTCCGGGAGGATTGCACTCCAGATTCGAGCCAACTGCTGAGAGCAAGCGCAGGGGGACTGGTGGTGGATGTTCACCGGCAGGGACTGGAACACG
Organism: uncultured Solibacteraceae bacterium; assembly: GCA_964353255.1. GTDB lineage: Bacteria > Acidobacteriota > Terriglobia > Bryobacterales > Bryobacteraceae > VFZS01. Next base: position 14,612 of record CAYGVJ010000056.1, read on the forward strand.
TGCAGATAGCGGCGGCGGCGTTCTTGCTGCGGAAGCTCTACAAGGACATGTTTCGCTGGGGTGAGGCCACAGAACCCCGTTTGCTGCTCGTGTTGGACGAGGCGCACCGGGTTGCGCGCGACGTGACCTTGCCGCGGATCATGAAGGAGGGGCGCAAGTTCGGTGTGGTCGTGGTGACCGCGAGCCAAAGCATGACGGACTTCCACCCGGAGGTGCTGGCGAACTCGGGCACGAAGATCGTCTTCCGAACGAACTATCCGATGTCGAAGAAGGTAGCGGGCTTCCTGCGCGGCCACCGGAACCAGGACTTGAGTCGGATCGTGGAGCAATTGCAGGTGGGTGTTGCGATGGCTCAGACACCTGAAATGTCTCACGCATGGCGTGTTCAGATGGGATCGCCGCCGGTGGTGCAATAGGAGGGCGAGCGTGTGGCTGAAGTCAGCCCGTGATCGGGATGTCAAGCCGGTCGACGGCTTTCCCGATGACGGGCAGCGGATGCCTGATTGCGGCCTGCCTGAGCTTGCTGGCGTGCGGCCTGGGCCTGCTCTGGGCGCTGTTCGACGAGGAAGGGCTCACCTGGCACGACCACATCTCGAAGACGTATCCCACACTGGAGCCCTCTCCTCGCCGCCTTCCCCGCCGCCGATAGAAGTCCTGTGATCCAATGGTCAATGGAGGGGTAGCTCCCGTCGCGTATGGCCTTCAATATCCATTTTGACGACACCAACCTGATTGCGCCGCGGGGTGTGGCCGGCGGCGTCACGCTCTCTGAGATCCAGGAGCAGCGCGCCAGAGCCGGGGCCGCGGTACCCGCATTTCGCAAGATTTTCGAGGCCGGCCGGAAGGCCGGCTTTCCCGGGCTGCCGTTCGAGCCGGTGGACGACATTCTCGGCTGCGCCGGCGAGCTGCGTGGATCCTACGACACCGTGTGTCTGGCAGGCATCGGCGGCAGCGCGCTCGGCGCCTGGGCGCTGGACTGCGCCCTGCGCGGACCGCACCCGGTGCAGAGAGCCTTCTGTAGGGAGCATCCCCGGCTGGTGGTTCTGGATAACGTTGACCCGTCGTTTGTGGGCGCGGCGGTCCAGACGATGGACCCCCATCGAACTGTGGTGGTCGTGGCGACCAAGCAGGGCACCACCGCCGAGACTCTGGCTACGTTTCTGATCCTGCGCGACTGGATGCGGCAGGCGCTCGGCGCGGACGCGGGGAAGCGGATCGCCGCCGTGACCACCGAAGGCAAGGGTGATTTGGACGCTCTGGCGCGCCGCGAAGGATACCGCATCTTTGGGATTCCTGCCGACGTCGGCGGGCGGTTCAGCGTGCTCTCGGCAGTCGGCCTCCTGCCGGCGGCACTCATCGGTATCGACATCCGCAAGCTGCTCGGAGGCGCGGCGGCGATGACCAGCCTGTGCTGGGAGCCCGACTTGGATCGTAATCCGGCTCTGCGGTCTGCGCTGCTTCACTGGCTGCTGCTCGAGCGCAAGAAGAAGTCGATCCAGGTCGTGTTCCCCTACTCAAACCGCCTCTGGGGCACGGCCTCCTGGTTCCGGCAGCTTTGGGCGGAGTCGCTGGGCAAAAAGCTGAACCGGCAGGGGCAGGAGGTGTACCAGGGCCAGACGCCTGTGGCCGCCCTCGGCGTCACCGATCAGCACTCTCAGCTTCAGCTTTACATCGAAGGGCCTAAGGACAAGGTTTTCACCTTCTGGGTGGTGCGGGATTTCCCCGATCCCGGCCCCATCCCGGAGGTCCGCCTCGGCCTGGAGGCTTTCGACTACCTGGCCGGCAAGAGCCTGGCTCAACTGCTGGATGCTGAGCGGCGCTCGACCGAGGCGGCGCTGGTGGAAGCAGGCCAGCCCAATTGCACCTTTACGCTCGACCGGCTGGACGAGGAGCACCTCGGAGCCTTCATGCAACTCCTGGAGTTTCAGACCGCCTTTATGGGCGAGTTGCTCGACGTGGATGCCTTCGATCAGGAGGGCGTCGAGCTCGGCAAGAAGTTCACCTACGGGTTGATGGGCCGGCCGGGCTTCGAGTCCTACCGGGAGCGGTTTGAGAAGTATGAGAAACGGCGAGGCTGAATTTCGGGCCCGCTGGTGCGTGTTTTCGCGCACACCAGAAGCCCCCGGGAGGCCGCTCGCGGCCCGGCGGCGTCATTTCACCCACAGGCCATCCCCTGGGGTGAACTAAGGTCTTATTTTTCAGTTGCTTCAGTTTGGCAACCGGTATGCATTATCAGGTTTTCAGTCGAGAACTGGTGAGAACTGCCTAGCTGCGGTCACACTCACCACCTGGGCACTCGCAATGGAGCCGAACGCTGCTGCCGCCCCTGGGCCTGCCGTCATTGAGTTACCGGGCTTGGCGCAACTGATTGCCTCCCTCCAGCGCCGGGGCTACCAAGTCATCGGGCCGACGGTGAGCGAAGGCGCCATTGTCTACGATGTCATCGAGAAGCTGGAGGACCTGCCTGCGGGTTGGACTGACGAGCAGGAGGCGGGCCGCTACCGCCTGACCCAGGGCGGCAACGGGGCGCTGTTCGGCCACACCGTGGCGGCGCAGAGCTGGAAGCGGTTCCTTTATCCGGCTGAGGCGCGGCTGTGCGAGCTGGCCAGGGAGGGAGCGTCGTTCAAGGCGCTGGGCGGACCAGCGGCGCCGCCGCGCCGGGCCTTTCTGGGTGTGCGGGCCTGCGACCTGGCGGCCATCCGCATTCAGGACCGCATCCTGCTGGGCGACCGGTACGAGGATTCGATCTACCAGGAGCGGCGCCGGGAGGCGCTCCTGATCGCGGTGAACTGCACACGAGCCTGCGCGACCTGCTTCTGCGCGTCGATGCAGACGGGGCCCCGCGTCCAAGGGGGCTTCGACCTGGCGCTGACGGAGCTCCCCGGCGGTGAGCGGCACGTGTTTGTGGTCGAGGCGGGCAGCCCGCAGGGGGCGGAATTGCTGGCGGAGGTCGATCACCGGGAGGCGCGAGCCGAGGAGGTCGAAGCGGCGGCGGCCGCGGTGGAGGGCGCGGCGGCGGGGATGATGCGCCGCCTGGAGACCACCGACCTGCGCCGGCTGCTGTTCGGCAATCTCGAGCATGCCGAGTGGGAGCGCGTCGCCGAGCGCTGCCTGGCCTGCGCCAACTGCACCCTGGTCTGTCCGACGTGCTTTTGCACCACGGTCGAGGACTGGAGCGACATCTCGGGCGAGCGCGCCGAGCGGCGACGCCGGTGGGATTCCTGCTTCACCGAGGCGTTCTCCTACATTCACGGAGGCAGCGTGCGGCTGTCGGTGCGCTCGCGCTACCGGCAGTGGCTGACCCACAAGCTGGCTGGCTGGGTGGACCAGTTCGGCGTCTGCGGCTGCGTGGGCTGCGGGCGCTGCATTACCTGGTGCCCCGTGGGCATCGATATCACCGAGGAGGTCGCCGCCATCCGCGGCAACAATGGCTACGATAGGGGGTGACGAGAGCCGGGCCATGGACACTAAAGCTCTGTACGACGTTCTGCGGCAGCACCCCTTCCTGGAGGGATTCAAGCCTCCCCACATCCAGAAGATGGCTGAGATAGCGCACGAAGTGGAGTTCGGGCGCGACCAGTCGATTTTCCGGGAAGGGGACGAGTGCGGGCTGTTCTACTTGATCCTGGAGGGGAAGGTGGCGCTGGAGGTTTCCGCGCCCGGTCGCATCATGCGGATCTCGACGTTGGGGCCGGGCGATGAGCTGGGCTGGTCGTCGCTGCTGATGGAGGAGAGCAAGCATTTCAACGCGCGAACGCTCGAGCCGGTTCGCGCGCTGGCCTTCGACGCGGCGCGGCTGCGCCAGACCTGCGAGCAGGACCACGGTTTCGGCTACCTGCTCATGCAGCAGCTTGTGCGGGTGGTGGCGCAACGGCTGCATGCCACCCGGCTCCAGTTGCTGGACCTTTACGCGCCGCGCGGGATGAAGCTGATATGAGCTCACCCTGCGCCCAACTGCGGCCGGTTCCGGCGCGTGTTGCGAAGGTGGAGAAAGAAACCCACGACACCTTCACGCTGACGCTGGAGGCTAGCGCCGAGTCGAGACTCGGCGCGGCAGACAAGAGTGTCCGCGCCACGGAACTGGAGGTGGCGCAGGCTCTTAGCCTGCCGAGCCCACACTCGTGTGGGCTCGTGCGCCCGATGCTTGCTGAGAAATGCGGGCTGGGCGGGTTTGCGCCGGGGCAGTTCAGCATGGTGTATGTCTTCGGCGTGGGCGAAATGCCGATCTCGATCAGCGGCGACCCGGAGGAGCCGGGGCGGCTGGTCTACACCGTCCGCTCGGTGGGCCGCGCCACCCACGCCCTGGTGAGTCGGCAAGCGGGCGAGGCTCTGGGCGTGCGCGGGCCGTTCGGTAGGCCCTGGCCGCTGGAGGCGGCGCGGGGCAAGGATGTGCTGATCGTCGCCGGGGGCATCGGTCTGGCGCCGTTGAGGTCGGTGGTTTACCACGTTCTGCGGCACCGGGAGGAGTACGTTCGCCTGATCGTGCTCTATGGCGCCCGCAGCCCCAAGGACCTGCTTTATCGCAGGCAACTGGCACAGTGGGGCCGCCTGCCGGACACCCAGGTGTTGGTCACGGTGGACTACGGGGGCACGAGTTGGCGCGGCCAGGTGGGCGTGGTCACCACCCTGTTCCGTCACGTGCGGCTGCACCCCACTGAGACGGTGGCCCTGGTGTGCGGGCCCGAGATCATGATGCGGTTCGTGGTCCGGCAATTGACAGCTCGCGGGGTGCCGGATTCGGACATCTACATTTCGATGGAACGCAACATGAAATGCGCTGTGGGTTCGTGCGGGCACTGCCAGCTCGGGCCGTATTTCGTGTGCAAGGACGGCCCGGTCTTCTCCTACGAGCAGATGCGGCCATGGCTGGACAAACATGAGCTCTGAGGGCAAAGCCAAACCCCGCCTGGCGGTCTTCAAGTTCGCCTCCTGCGACGGCTGCCAGTTGAGCCTGCTGGACGCCGAAGACGAGCTGCTCGAGGTGGCGGGCGCCCTCGAGATCGCCTATTTCCCCGAAGCCTCCCGCCGGATGCTGAAGGGGCCTTACGACCTCGGGCTGGTGGAAGGCTCGATCACCACGCACCACGACGCCCAGCGCGTCCAGCAGGTGCGGCGGCAATGCCGGATTCTAGTGACCATCGGGGTGTGCGCCACCTCCGGCGGCATTCAGGCGCTGCGGAACTGGCAGGACGTGGGAGAGTTCGTGCGGGCGGTTTACCCCAATCCGGACTTCATCCGCACCCTGGCGTTGTCCACGCCCGTGGCCGAGCACGTGCCGGTGGATTTCGAGTTGCGCGGCTGCCCGATCAACAAAGAGCAGCTCATAGAGTTGATCTCGGCCTACCTGGCGGGCCGGTCGCCGAACGTCCCGACCTACAGCGTGTGCCTGGAGTGCAAGCGGCGCGGCACGGTGTGCGTGCCGGTGGCCCGCGGCGAGCCGTGTTTGGGGCCCGTGACGCAGGCCGGTTGCGGGGCTTTGTGTCCCGCTTACGGGCGCGGCTGCTACGGTTGCTTCGGACCGATGGAAAGCCCCAACACGGCCGCGCTGGCCCGCCAGTTCCGGACGCTGGGCCGCTCCGAGGAGGAGATCGGCCGCGCCTTCCGCAGTTTCAGCGCCTGGGCCTTGCCCTTCCGGCAGGCCAGCGAACAGGCAGGACAGGCGAATGAGCATAGAGGAAAAACCCATGAAGAAACTCAAGCAAGTTGAAGGCGATTCCGCCCACGACATCATTCGACCCAGACAGCATCCCCTGGATGTGTTCTTCGAGCCGGAATCGCTGGCCCTGATCGGGGCTACCGAGAACCCCGGCAGCGTCGGTCGCACGGTGCTCTGGAACCTGATCTCGAGCCCCTTCGGCGGCACGGTGTTTCCGGTCAACCCCAAGCGCGCCGGAGTGCTGGGCATCAAGGCCTATCCCAACATCGGCGCGGTCCCCGAGAAGGTGGACCTGGCGGTGGTCGTCACTCCGGCGCCCACCATTCCGGGGATCATCCGCGAGTGCGTGGACGTAGGCGTCAAGGCCGCCATCGTCATCTCGGCGGGTTTCAAGGAGACTGGGCCGCAGGGCGCGGAGCTGGAGCGGCGGGTGGTGGAGGAAGCGCGCCGGGGCAATATGCGCGTCATCGGCCCCAACTGCCTGGGGTTGGTGAGCCCGCTGACCGGGCTGAACGCCACCTTCGCCCGCAGCACGGCCCTGCCCGGCAACGTCGGTTTCATCAGCCAGAGCGGCGCCCTGTGCACCGCGGTGCTGGACTGGAGCTTGCGCGAGCATGTGGGCTTCAGCGCCTTCATTTCCATCGGCTCGATGTCGGACGTGGGCTGGGGCGACCTGATCGACTATCTGGGACAGGACCCGCGCACCCGCAGCATCCTGCTCTACATGGAAACCATCGGCGACGCGCGCTCGTTCCTGAGCGCGGCGCGCGAGGTGGCGCTCACCAAGCCCATCATCGTGATCAAGCCCGGGCGTACCGAAGCCGCCGCCAAGGCCGCCGCCTCGCATACCGGGTCGCTAACCGGCAGCGACGAGGTGCTGGACGTCGCCTTCCGCCGCAGCGGCGTGCTGCGAGTCAACAACATATCGGACCTTTTCCACATGGCCGAGGTGCTGGCCAAGCAGCCGCGTCCGGCCGGGCCGCGCATGACCATCGTGGCCAACGCCGGCGGGCCGGCGGTGCTGGCCACCGATGCGCTGGTCACCGGCGGCGCCGAGGTGACCGAGTTGTCCCCGGAAACTATGGAGGCGCTCAACCAGATCCTGCCTGCGGCCTGGAGCCACAACAACCCCATCGACATCCTGGGCGACGCCGGCCCGGACCGTTACGCCAAGGCGCTGGAGATCGCCGCCAGGGATCCCCACAGCGACGGCCTGCTGGTGATTCTCACCCCGCAGGCCATGACCGACCCGACCAAGACCGCCGAGGAGCTGCGGGCCTACGCGCACATCGAGGGCAAGCCGGTGCTGGCGAGCTGGATGGGCGGGACCGAGGTGGCGGCCGGCGAGGAGATCCTGAACCGCGCGGGTATTCCCACCTTCCCTTACCCGGACACGGCGGTGCGCACCTTCGTCTACATGTGGAACCACTCCTACAGCCTGCGGGGTCTGTATGAGACCCCCATGCCTCCGGCCGACGAGCAGGCGGAAGCCGACCGCGCCCGCGCCGAAAGCATCATCCAGACCGCCCGGCGCGCCGGGCGCACCATTCTGACCGAGTATGAGTCCAAGCAACTGCTGGCCACTTACGGCGTTCCCATTGCCGAGACTTACGTGGCCCGCAACGAGGAAGAGTCCCTCGATCTGGCACGCAAGATCGGCTACCCGGTCGTTCTGAAGCTGTACTCGGAAACCATCACTCACAAGACCGAAGTCGGCGGCGTTCAGTTGAACCTGCGAGACGCCGAGGCGGTGCGGGCGGCCTACCGGGCCATCGAGACTTCGGTGAGCCAGAAAGCCGGCCCCGAGCACTTCCAGGGCGTCACCGTGCAGCCCATGATCGGGCATTTCGGATATGAGCTGATCCTGGGCTCGAGCATCGATCCGCAGTTCGGCCCGGTGCTGTTGTTCGGCATGGGCGGGCAACTGGTCGAGGTGTTCAAGGACCGGGCGCTGGCGTTGCCTCCGCTGAACACGACGCTGGCCCGGCGGATGATGGAGCGGACCAAGATCTACACTGCGCTCAAGGGTGTGCGCGGGCGCAAGCCCGTGGACCTGGCGGCGCTGGAGCAGCTCATGGTGCGTTTCAGCCAGCTCGTGGTGGAGCAGCGCTGGATCACGGAGATCGACATCAACCCCTTGCTGGCCTCGCCCGAGCGGCTGATCGCCCTGGACGCGCGCGTGGTGGTGCATCCGCTCGAGGTCACCGAAGCGGAGCTGCCCAAGCTGGCCATCCGTCCCTATCCCATCCGTTACGTCGCGCCCTGGAGCATGCGGGACGGCACGCGGGTGCTGATCCGGCCCATCCGTCCCGAGGATGAGCCGCTGCTGGTCCGCTTCCACGAGACCCTTTCCGACCACACGGTCTACATGCGCTACCTGCACGTCATCAAGCTGAGCCAGCGCGTGGCTCACGAGCGCCTGACGCGCATGTGCTTTATCGACTACGACCGCGAGATGGCGCTGGTGGCCGAATACAAGGATCCGGAGACCGGCGAGTTGCAGGTGATCGCGGTGGGCCGGCTGAAGAAGACCCACGGCACGCCCGACGCCGAGTTCGCTATGCTGATCACCGACGAATACCAGGACCGCGGCCTGGGCAGCGAGCTGCTGCGCCGGCTGATCGAGATTGGCCGCGACGAGCGCGTGGCCCGCATCACGGCCGATATTCTGCCCGACAATCTGCCCATGCAGCGGGTCTGCGAGAACCTGGGCTTCAAGCTGAGCCGCTCGGTGGATGATCCGGTGGCGAAGGCCGAGCTGGTGCTGTGAGAACGTTCCGCACCATCAAGGTTGACTGCCTGGCCCGGGTGGAGGGCGAGGGCGCGCTGCGCATCCGCCTGCGCGGCGGCCAAGTCCAGGACGTCCGGTTGGAGATCTTCGAGCCGCCGCGCTTGTTCGAGGCCTTCCTGCGTGGCCGGCATTTCAGCGAGGCGGCCGACATCACCGCCCGCATCTGCGGCATCTGCCCGATCGCCTACCAGATGAGCGCGGTGCACGCTCTGGAGCGCGCCTTGGGGGTGACGATCGACCCGGCGGTGCGGGCCTTGCGCCGGCTGTTTTACTGCGGCGAGTGGATCGAGAGTCACGCCCTGCACGTCTTTTTGCTGCACGCCCCGGACTTTCTCGGCTACCAGGACGCTTTGGAGATGGCGCGGGACCACCGCGCGCTGGTCGAGCAAGCCTTGCGCATCAAGAAGACCGGCAACCGCCTGGTCGCCTTGATGGGCGGGCGCGAGATCCACCCGGTTTCGGCCGCCGTGGGCGGTTTCTACCGCGTGCCGGCGAAGCGGGAACTGGGGACGCTGGTCGAAGATCTGAAGTGGGCGCGGGACGCGGCCTTGTCGGCGGCCCGGCGGGTGGCGGGCTTCGAGTTCCCGGACTTCGAGCAGGATTACGAATCCGTGGCCTTGTCGCATCCGGACGAGTATCCGTTCAACGAAGGGCGGCTGGTGTCCAGCCGGGGCCTGGACATAGATCCCGCGGAGTTCGAGGACCACTTCGTCGAGCGGCACGTCCCGTATTCCAATGCGCTGCACGCGCAACTCCGCCAGCGGGCCTCGTACCTGGTGGGCCCAGTGGCGCGCTTCAACCTGAACTTCTCGAAGCTGCCGGAGGTGGCGCGCCAGGCGGCTGAAGACTGCGGCCTGAGGGCTCCTTGCCGAAACCCGTTCCGGAGCATCGTGGTGCGGGTGATCGAGATTGTCTTTGCCTGCGAGGAAGCGCTGCGCCTGATTGCCGCCTACGCGCCGCCGGCCAAGCCCAGGGTCGAGGTGAGCCCGCGTGCCGGCTCCGGCGCCGCCATCACCGAGGCGCCGCGCGGCATCCTCTACCACCGTTACGAGGTCGATGAGCGCGGCCTGATCCGGGCCGCCAAGATCGTCCCGCCGACTTCGCAGAACCAGAAGACCATTGAAGAGGACCTCCGGCGCCTGGCGCCGCAGCTTCTGGCGCTGTCGGAGGAGGAGATGACCTGGCGGTGCGAGCAGGCCGTGCGCAACTACGACCCGTGCATCTCCTGCGCCACGCATTTCCTGAAGCTGAACCTTGAGCGGGAGGAAGCCTAGTGGGACAGGCATTCAGCCTGTCGCCCCAGCAGGCACCCGGTCTATGATCATCGGCATCGGCACGCACACCGGCGGGGATGATCAGGCGGGCCTGCTGGTGGCGCACAGGTTGCGGGAACTGTCTGTGGAGGCGGTTGACTACAGCGGGGAGCTCCTGAGGCTGATAGATCTCTGGGAAGGCGCCGATAAAGTCATACTGGTGGATGCCATGCGAAGCGGCGGGCCGCCGGGCACGATCCGGGTGATCGAGTGGCCGGGCGTCCCGTTTGCCGGCGACCAGCTTCCGGTTTCCACGCACGGGCTGGGCCTTTTCGAGGTCTTGTCGCTGGCCGCCGAGCTGGAGCGCCTGCCGCAGCGGGTGACCATCTATGGCATCGAAGGGAAGGAGTTCGAGCCGGGGAGCAGCCCCTCGCCGGAGGTTCTTGCCTCCGTCGAGGAGCTGGCGCAGCGCCTTGCGCGGGAGGTGAGCGGATGCACGAATCCGGCTTGATCGAGGACCTGATCGAGAAGATCGAATCCGTGGCTCGGGAGCACTCGGCGCAGAAAGTCAGTGCGGTTGAGGTTTCCATCGGTCTGCTGGCGGGCATCGAGCCCGAGCACTTTCGGGAGCACTTCGAGGTCGCTTCCCGCGGCACGCTGGCCGAAGGGGCGGAGTTGCGCTTCCGCGAGCCAGGGGAGGAAGCCGCCCGCGAACCCATGGGCATTTTTTTGGAATCCGTGGAACTGGAGAGCTGAGGTTTGCGTCAGTTCCCAGAAGGAGGATCCGACTACAGATGAAGAGTATTCGTTTGCTTTTGCGATTGGCCCTGGTCATGGCGCTGGCGACGGCGGTGGCCCCGGCTCAGAAACCCACCGCGGCGGGCCATTGGGAGGGCAACGTGCAAGCGCCCGACGGCCCAGTCCCCATGACAATTGACCTGGACAAGAACGAGAAAGGCGAATGGGTCGGCGACCTGGATGCGCCCTCGCGCAACGTGATGAATCTGCCCCTGGCCAAGATCGTCATCGAAGGCGCCGCGATCTCCTTCGAGCTGTCGGGGTTCCCGGCCAAAGTGGCAGCCAGCCTCTCCGAGGATGGCCAGTCGATCTCCGGCACCTTGACGTTCCGGGAGGACACGGTGCCGCTCCAGTTGAAGCGCACCGGCCCGCCGAAGGTCACCCTGCCGCCCAAGAGCAGCCCGCTGAGTAAGGAGTTGGAGGGCCGCTGGGAGGGGACGCTGGAGGCGGGCGGCCAGTCGTTCCGGCTGGTGCTCAAGCTCTCCAAGGCGGCTGACGGCACGGCGACCGGCGCGATGGACAGCGTGGACCAGGGCGCCTCGAACCTGGCGCTGGCCGGCATCGTTATCGACGGCCCGGCCCTACGGTTCCAGCTCCCCATGGTGGGCGGGTCCTACTCCGGCAAGCTCAACACAGAGGCCACGGAGCTGGCCGGCGAATGGACCCAGGGGGGGCGCACCCTGCCGCTGACCTTCAAGCGCGCCGCCCCGGCGGCAGAAGAGAAGAAGTAGGGCCACGCGCTGCTTCCCCGCACAGGCGGTTTAGTGTACACTGGCGGGGATGTTCAGATCAGGTTGAAGCGGAGGAACACGACATGTGTGAGTTCTGCACCAAGCATGGCGAGGGGCGGAAGTGGTACCTGGAGATGCAAAACTACTCCGAGGAGCTGCTGCATGCGCCGCTGACGCCCGAGGAGCGGGAGGCCACCGGCGTGGCCACGCGCGTCGAGTATTTTGCGTCCTTCTGCGAGCATTTTCTCCGCCCGGCGATGACGGGCGAGCCGACGAGTTTCCAGGAGGTGGGGCTGGCTTTGCTGCCGTCCGCCCTGCGGGAGGCGGCCGCCGGCAATTTCGCCAAGGCCTTTGAAGATCAGAAAACTGCCCACTTCGGGCAGGTGGTCACGCTGGAAGACGCCGAGCGCATCATCGACATGGTGGACTCTATCACCCGTCTGCCCTGCGGCTGCCGGTATTTAACCGTCGGCAAGACCGACAAGCGTTACTGCTTCGGCCTGGGTACGATTGCCAAGGGACTGCAACATGGGTTTCCCAGTGCCTCCGCGTTCGAGGTGCTGAGCAGGGAAGAAGCCAAGAAGATCATCCGCGAGTACGACACCGAGGGGCTCGTTCACACCGTGTGGACGGGCGTGACGCCGTTCGTCATCGGCCTGTGCAACTGCGACCGCGACTGCCTGGCGTACAAGGGCTACATCGAGAACCGCGGCGGTCCGGCGTTCTTCCGCGGCGAGGAGGTGGGCCAGGTGGATGCGGAGCTGTGCTCGGGGTGCAAGGACTGCCTCAAGCAGTGCCAGTTCGGCGCCGGGTTCTACTCCTCGGCGCTGGGCAAGGTCTACATCGACCCGACCCGCTGCTTCGGCTGCGGCGTCTGTCGCGCCGCCTGCCCGACCGACGCCATCGGCATGACCCCGCGCGCCGAGCATCCGCAGGTCTCGAGCGTCTGGCTGACTTATCCTTGAGAGTGTATTTCCGCGGTGCCAACCCAGTAGTGAAGCGGAACGCCCGAGAGTGAGGGGAAAGCCGTCGTCTCGAAGCCCGCGAGGGCATAGAACATTTAACGAGCGAAAACCTACTGCGGCTTTGGAACCGCTCGGGGAGCTGAGAACTCGGAGGTGTTGCCTTGCCGGTCGGTGGCGGTTGCCGTCACGTTCGGGCCAACCAGCGGGCTGGACTTGGTGAACGTGAAAAGGCCCGACGCGCTTGCGGTGACGCTGCCTTCGAAGACGCGGCCCTCGTCTTCGGCGTCCGAGAAGATTTCCACTTCGCAACCTGGGCAGGCCGTGCCCGCGACACTGGTCGCACTCACGATGCCGATCGCCGGCGATGGGGTTACCGGGCCGGTCAGGATGCCGCCGGGTCCCCGGGGATACGCGATGCCGACGCCCTGGTTGCTGTGAATCGAGTTCCGCCGGATCGTGGTGTAGCTTGCCGCATCAGGACAGACCCCGTTGCCTGGCCCTTTGTTCAGGGCCGAAGCAGTGTTCGCAATGACGTTGCCTTGCACAACATTGCGCTCGCCGGGCGAGATCACCACACCACATCCGAAGTTGCCCATCCGGACTTGGCCGCTGGAATCAGTACCGATGTAGTTCCCTGCGACGTAGTTGTAGTCCGATCCCATGGTCACTCCTTTCCCGTTGCTGGCGATGATGTTCGCTTCCTGAGATGTTGCTCCACCGACCAGAGCGTAGCTGCTCAGCCCCACGCCGTCGTTCGCATTGCCAAGCGCCCGCTTGCCAGTGATGTCCGTGCCGATGAAGTTTCCCAGCACAAGGTTCCCAGTAGCCGAGGGTCCCCAGACAGAGATCCCATTGGGGTTCCCGCTCACGAGATTGCCGTCTTCCGGCCGGGTCCCTCCAATCCGGTTGAACGAGGCGCCCGCCCACCCGACGGCCAGCCCATAGGTCTCGTTCGGTATCGCCTTGGTGCCGGTAACGTCGGTGCCGACACGGTTGCCGCTGACAATGTTGTAGCTCGCGCCCGGATCGCCAATCATCACCCCCGCGTTGCGGTTGCCGCTCGACAGATTCCCCTGCACCAGGTTATGGTACGCTCCGCCGACGATGCTGATCCCGTCTCCCTGGTTGCCGATGGCGATTGTGCCGGTCGCGTCAGTGCCGACGTAGTTGCCGAGGATGGAATTGCCGTGGGTGTTCACACCCTGCATAACGACCCCGAAGCCATTGCCGCTGATCACGTTCCGGTCCCGGGGATCTGTCCCTCCAATTCGGTTGCCGGAAGGTCCGGTCATGAGGTTCACGCCAACCGTCAGGTTAGGAAGGGCCTTCGTCCCGGTGACGTCCGTGCCGATGAAATTGCCGATTACGATGTTCTCTGAGGTGGGACCCAAGAGCGAAATTCCCCCTCCGTTGCCGCTGACGACGTTCCGCTCACCGGGTGTCGAGCCGCCGATGCGATTCCGCCGCGTGCCGAGCGAGAGGACAATTCCAGACCCGCTTTTGCCGGCGCTGGTGGTTCCGCTGCTATCCGTGCCGATCAGGTTGCCGCTGACGACGTTGCCTTCCGCACCCTCCTCATGAATGCTTACGCCAGCCAGCCAATTCAGGCTGATAACATTCCCCTCGCCCTGCGGTCCGGTTCCCCGGCTCCGGTCTCCACCGATCTGGTTGTTCTTTGCATTTCGAACCTCGATGCCGACAAAAGAAAACCGAAGGATCTGGAGTCCCTTGATGATGTTGCCATCCGAGGTGATAACGAGACCGCTGGTCCACTCCGGAGTCTTGCCCCCATCCAGGATGACGCCGGCGTGTGAAGCGTCAATCGTGATCCCGCCTCGAGTCAACTCGGGGAGCGGCGTGGTGAGAGCGATGGTCGCCGGATGTGCCGGTGGGAAGACCGCCGGATCAAAGGTAATCGTGTCACCGCCGGCGACGCTTTGGAGACACTGGCGAAGAGTGCCCGCGCCGGCGTCAGCCTGGGAGTTCACGACGCAGGTGCCGCCGGCCTGGCGGCGAGCGCTGACGCCGGCAACGCTCGTTGATGGCTGCGGCCGCTCGGCGGCTGCCGGCGAAAACAAGCCGGTGAGGTTCAGGCTGGTTGAACCGAACATCGGTCCGTGTTGAGCGGACCATCTTTCGGCACTTTTTCCGGAAGAGATTGCAGCCTTCTCCAGAATGACAAGCCCGTTCTCGCCGTCGGCCAGGTAGACCTTCCCACCGAACGCAGTCACAGCGCTAGAAAACCCGGGGGTATCCGCGGTTCCAGCCAGCAGTGGGTGATACGGGTCAGAGACATCCACGACGGATAGCCCCTTGTTGCCGTGAGCAACGTAGACAAGGTTTCCGGCGACTGCCACGCCGTATGCGTTCCCTCCAGGCACCTCCAGGGATCCCATCCCCGTCGGGTGTGCAGGGTCGGAGAGATCCACCACCAGCAAGCGAAAGAAGTCGGCGACGTAGGCTCTGTTTCCAGCCACAACCACATCCTGGGAAGCGTTGGATCCAGTGCTGAATGCTCCGATGCGGACCGGGTTGCGGGGATCGGAAACATCGACAACCTGCAGGCCGGCGGACGACGCGGCCACGTAAGCTTTGTTCCCGCTCACAGCCACACCGACGGTCGTCCCCTGCGGCAGCGACAGGGAAGCAGTTCGGAAAGGGCGGGACGGATCGGATACGTTCACCAAGTCCAGGCCGCCCTCCGTGGCGAAGTAGGCGATCTGTCCGGCCACATCCATGTCGCGGCAACCGTCGACCGAAGAAGAACCGGCTATGATCGGGCGGCCGGGGTCGGAGATGTCGATAACGTACAGGAGGCTGCCCGGCTGCTCTATCAACCCGCCGCATGCATAGGCGTATCGGCCGCCCACTGCAACAGCGACCGCACTCGGGATGGCTACGGCGCTGACTTGCCTGGGGTGGCTTGAGTCGGAGACGTCCACCACGCGCAGACCGAAGTTGGCCGCAGCCACATAAGCATAGTTGCCGGCCACTGCCACCGCGTGGGCGTAGGCGAACGGCCCGTAGGAGCCCACCTGCGGCAGGCCGTTCACCAGCATCCGCAACCAAGCCAGAGACTGCCACATGGGGCCCAGCACACCCGCGCCGGCCGGGATGGGGGGAGGCGCCAGGCTCACTACGCGTAAGCCCCAGTTGCGATCGGCCACGTACGCCTTGTCTCCGGCCACGGCCACGCTGCAGGCATGTCCGCCCGGCATTTCCGAGCGCAACACTTCCACCGGGCGCCCCGGATCTGCAACATTCAGCACCCTCAGTCCCCGGAACGCGTCGGCGACGAAGGCCGAACTGCCAGAGACGGCCACTCCGAACGCCCACCCGGGCGTCTTGTACGCGCCGAGTTCATGGGGCCGAGACGGATCGGACACATTCACCGTCTTCAGGCCCTCCCACCCGTCGGCGACATAGACTGTGTTACCCGCGACCGCCACACCGTAGGCATACCCCGGCGTGTCCAGCGAACCCCGTTCCACCGGGTGCGAAGGATCGGACACGTCCGCAATCAGCAGACCGGCGCCTGCTGCGGCGACATAGACGTAGCGCCCCTCCACCGCCACCTTGAACGCATAGTTCATGGGGTAGGCAGAGCCGATTTCCACCGGCTGCGACGGCTTCGAAACATCCAGCACCCGCACGCCGTACGGACCATCCGCCAGGTACACGGTGTGGCCCACGACGGCCACCCCCTCGGCGTAGCCCGGCGAACTCCAAGCCCCGACCTCGGCCGGGCGGCTAGGATCCGAAATGTCCACCACGCGCAGCCCCGAACCGGCCGCCGCCACGTAGGCCAGCGTCCCGCTGACGGCGACGTCGTGTACAAAACGAGGGAAGGGGCTTGTGGCGCCCACTTCCCGCAACACGGCTGGATCAGAGACATCCAGGATCACAAGCCGCAGGCCGACACCAAGGTAAGCGTAGTGTCCTTGCACCGCCACACCCTGCGCGGGCCCGCCGATTTGGCCCACGGTCTGCCAGTCGGCCCGTGCGGGCCTCGCGAACGCCAGCAAGCACAAGAACACAGCGCCGATCCTCACGATCCGCTTGCTTCGCATCGCGCCTTCCTCTCTACCCAGGATTTCCGATTTGGCCTCCCGGCCAGCATCGATTCTACATCCAACCGCCTCCGTTGGAGCCGTTTCTCTTGTCCTTTCCATCCCGAGCGACTCCGGCGGCCCCGGAAGGGGCCAGCTCTGCCTCCTCCGAGTACGTAGAAACAGGGGAGTGCCTTATTTCAAGCGATTTCTCATACACCTCTCCGTCCCCCTCCTTCCTTCGACCTGCTTGCTTCCCCGCCGCGCTTTGGTCTAACTGGCCGCCTGGTAGAGAAAGCTTTTGTAATGGATTCCCGGACCGAAGTACAGCTTGTGGTCCTCGGAACTCCCCCAGCACAGCACGCGACGCGCGAGATCAGCCCGGCCCCTCGGCTGCCGCGCTCAGCGGATGTTTACTCTCACCGTGTTGGCGGCTTTGCCATCCGCGGTCAGGATAACGTCCACCTCGCCGCGCCCGGCTAACGACCGCGGCAGTGGGCCGATGTTCACCTGATCCAGGCCCACAAACTGGCCCTGCGGCAGTGCGCCCAGCACAGGAACGCTCTGGCCGCCGACCGTGGCCGCCACCCCGGAAGCGAAACCACGGATGCCGGTGCCGAACAGCAGCAGAAAGACCTGGTCGGCCTGGGGGCCGAGGTCGATGGGCACGGAGGCTAGCGTCGAAGGGTTGAAGACGAGATCCTGGCTGCGATTTCCGTCGCCGGCGACGCGGAGGTGGAAGGCCGCCGCGACTCCGGTTCCCTGCGCGTTGGCGGTGTAGAGGCTGGGCGCGACCCGATCGATCTCGACTGACCCGGTGACGGTGCCGCCTGCCCCCGAGGTGACCACCACACGGGCCGTTCCAAGCGACGTGCCGGCCGGGATCAGGTAGTTGATCTGGGTGGGCGACACAAAGAACAGCGGCGCCGGGCGCGTGATTCCCTGGCTGTCGGTGACCTGCACGCTGGTTCCCAGAAGCTCGCTGGGAAGCGGGACCGTCGCAGCCGCCGCCGTTCCACGGGCCAGCCCCGCGCCAAAGCCGGCTGCGATCACCTCCGCCGCCAGCGGCGCGCCGCGCGCGAAACTCGCCGAGGAGACGCTGGTGAACACCGCGGGCGCCGGCGCCGGCGTGCGTGTCCATGACTCGCCGCCATCTACGGTCGCTATTACCTCTCCCTCCCTGCTAACCGCGAATCCAACGTCCTTGTTCAAGAATCTCACCGCGTTCAGGAATTTCACCCCTTCCGGCACGGCAATTTTCGCCCAGGTCTTTCCCCCATCCGCGGTTCTGCAAATGCTATCGCCGACCACCACCCCTCTAAGAAGGTCGGTGAACCACACCGACGCCGGTTGCCCGCTTAAGAGCTGGTAATCAACAGCTTGGCCGCTACCAGAAACACGTACGATTACGCCTCCCGCTCCCCCAGACAGATTTCCGACAGCAAAACCAGCCTGCGCGTCAACAAAAAACCCTGAGACAAAATTGATGCTAAATGGAAAGCTAGGGAGGCCCAGCCTTGTCCAACCTCGGCCTCCATTGAACGAACGATAAAGATATCCTTGTGTCACCAGCCAGGCATTGTCTTGATCAAGGAATTGGATCCTCCTTATGATATCGTCATATCCTCTGCCGTAGTAAAAGCCGTAGGGGCCTTGCCACGTGCTCCCGCCGTCGGACGTCCTAAACTCGCCCTGCCCAACTGCCCATCCTTCCTGGCTGTTCTTGAAGGTTAGATCATAGAATGGGTAGTTGGCGCTCCGGCCATCGCTGTCGCTAGCCCCGGAGGGCTGAACTTGCCAGGTGCGGCCCGCGTCCAGAGTCCGGAGGATATACCCGTAGTCGACAAAACCGGAACGATGGCCTACCGCCCATCCCGTCTGCTTGTCCTTGAAATACATCGCCTGTATGGCCACTGCGGCATCGACGGTCTTGATTTGAATCGTCTCCCAAGTACGGCCGCCGTCGGATGTTTTCATGAAGGTGGCGCGTTCTCCGGCGACGTAGATCGTACTTTCATCCAAGGGTTGCAGAGCCAACAGAGCCGGCTTTTGTGAGTAGGACTGGCTGGGAAAAATAAGAAAGGCAACGCTTAGTATTGCGCTGAGAGCGGATTTGAGTCGTACCATGGCGTGAGCTCCGTAGGTTTGGGGTTGTGGTTCTCGGCTGATACCGTGGGATGCGCGGCGAGCTGGGCCCGGACGGGGGCTGTGAGCCGCGTGTCGGTTTTCCGCATGAGCTGATCAGGCGACACGAGGAACCGAAGCCGCCGCTGTGGGTGCG
>CAYGVJ010000057.1:0-32827 GCA_964353255.1 uncultured Solibacteraceae bacterium
AAGGAGGTCATCTTCGACGCCGAGCATTTCTTCGACTGCTACTACTCGAACCAGGCTTTCGCTCTGCGCGCGCTGGAGGCTGCCCAGCAGGCCGGAGCGGACGTGCTCTGCCTCTGCGACACGAACGGCGGCGCCACGACCGGCCGGGTGGCGGAGGCCGTTGCCGAGGTGCGCCGGCGGTTCGGCGGAGTGCTGGGGATCCACACCCACAACGACGCCGACCTGGCCGTGGCCAATACCCTGGCCGCGGTCGAACAGGGCGCCGCTCACGTGCAGGGCACCATCAACGGCTACGGCGAGCGCTGCGGCAACGCCAACCTCTGCTCGGTCATCCCCAACCTCGAACTCAAGCTGGGCCACACCACCATCGGCCCGGAGAAGCTCCCCACCCTGGCCGCGGTGGCCCGCTTCGTCGCCGAGCTGGCCAACCTGCCGGTGCGCGGCGACCAGCCCTACGTGGGCCGCAGCGCCTTCGCCCACAAGGGCGGCGTGCACGTCAGCGCGGTGCTGAAGGAGCCCGCCACCTACGAGCACGTGCCGCCCGCCGCGGTGGGCAACCGCCAGCGCGTCCTCCTCAGTGACCTCTCCGGTCGCGCCAACATCCTCTACAAGCTCAAGCAGCACGGCATCGCCGACCGGCTCTCCGAGGAGGCCCGCCGGGAGCTGCTCGAACGCATCAAGCACCTGGAGTTCTCGGGCTACGAGCTGGAGGCCGCCGAGGGCACTTTCGAGCTGCTGGTGCGCCAGACCCTCCATCCCGGCCTGCACTTCTTCGAGGTGGTGGGCTTCGAGGTCTCCACCAAAGTGGACGGGAACACCCCGCCCCGCTCGACCGCCACCGTGACCGTCGAGACCCAGCACGGCGTGCACTCGGCCACCGCCTCTGGCCACGGCCCGGTCAACGCCCTGGACCTCTGCCTGCGCCGCTGCCTGGCGCCCCTGTACCCCAGCATCACCGACGTCCGCCTGACCGACTACAAGGTCCGCGTGCTGGACTCCAGGATGGGCTCCGCGGCCAAGGTGCGCGTGCTGATCGAGTGGACCGACCACCGCCGGAGCTGGTCCACCGTGGGGGTCTCCGACAACATCATCGAAGCAAGCTGGCGCGCCATGGTGGACGCCATCCGCCTGGAGCTGATGCGCCTGATGGAAAAGGACGAGACCGTCGAAAAAGCGGTCGAGGATTATTGCTGGGGGGTGTAGGGTGCCCTTTCAGGCCGCTTGCCTGCGCGGCGGCGCCGAGGTACCTTGGTAGTCGTGAACTCCCTGGAGACCATCGTCGAGGACCTTAAGGCGTTGCCGCCGGGTAAGTTGGAGCTGGCCGCGGACTATATCCAGCGGCTCAAGCGGATGAGCCAGGAGGAAAGGCAGGCCGTGCTCCAGCGGACGTCCGGAAGCCTGTCGCCGGAAGAGGCCGACGAGCTGGACAAGGCCATAGAGGAAGGCTGCGAAAGGGTCGATGAGCGCGACTGGTAGTGTTCTCGTGGACACCAACGTGGTCGTGGCGCACTTCCGCGGTGATGGGGCTCTGACTTCGCGGCTGGGTGAAGCTAGCGCAGTATACCTGCCGTGGGTCGTGCTGGGCGAGCTCCACTATGGGGCACGCAGAGCCAGGCGGCGCGATGAAGCCCTGGCCCAGATCCGTGATTTCCGGGGCATCGCTGTCCTACTTCTGCCCGACGAACGGACCGCAGAGCACTACGGGCAAGTGAAAGCCGAACTGGCCCGGGCGGGCACCCCAATCCCTGAGAACGACATCTGGATCGCTGCTCTGGCTCGCGAGTACCAACTCCCGGTGGCAACCCGTGACCGGCATTTCGCCTACGTGCCGGGTTTGGAGGCGCTGGTCTGGTAGTGTCGGCTGGCGGCCATTGCTCCTAGATCGACCGGTAGGGTGAGCCTCCGGCTTGCCTGCCGGCTTCGAGCCGGCATTCTTCCTGGGAAAGCCGGCACAACTGCCGGCCGGCAGACTAAAAGTCCACCCCACGGCTTCTCGAGAGTCCGCGCCCCGCCGGGAACCGCGTTATCATTAGCCCGAGGTGAGGATTTCAGGCTCTGGCACCGGAGGAACCCATCCATGACGCAACTCAAGAGCTTCGCGCCCCGGACCCGGCGGGAATTTCTGGCCGGCTGCGCGGCCTGCGCCGGGTGCGCCGGGTTGTCCGCTAGGCCCGCCGCGGCCGCTGCCCCGGCGGAGAAAGCCAAGGTGCGGCTGGTGTACGCGCATCCGCAGAAGCCCATCGAGGGCTGGCCCTACCTGAACTACGACTACGAGGGACGCAAGAAGGAGCTAACGGCTCGCCTGCGCGCCGCACTCCCCGGCATCGACTTCTTGTCCGCGGCCGCCGGAGACGAGCAGGACGTGAAGAAGGTTTTGGAGGCCGACCGGGAGGTGGATGGCTACGTGGTCTACATGCTCGGCATTCCGTCCCGCGTGGCCCGGGCCATGCTCTCACCCACCCGGCGCATCGTGCTGGTGGACGACCTCTACGGCGGAACCGGGCAGTTCCTGGGGGTTTACGCCCAGGCCCGGCGGGAGAAACTGCCGGTCGCCGGAGTCTCGTCGAGCCGCTTCGAGGACGTCGTCCAGGCAGTGAAGTCCTTCGAATGCTTGAAGCGTCTGCGCTCCTCGGTGATCCTGGACGTGCTGGACCGCAATCTCAGCGCCGAGGCCAAAGCCATCGAGGAGGTCTTCGGAACCGCGGTACGCAAGATCACCGGCGAACAGATCAACGAAGCCTACAACAAGGCCGACCGCGCCGAAGCCCAGAAATGGGCCAACCTCTGGATGAAGCAGGCCAAGAAGATCGTCGAGCCCTCCCGCGAGGAAATCGGCAAGTCCGGCCTGATGTATGTCGCCATGCGGGACCTGATGCAGCAAAACAACGCCCTAGCCCTTACGATTGACTGCCTGAACCTGTTCTACGGCGGCAGGCTTCCGGCCTATCCCTGCCTGGGCCTGTTCCAATTCAACAACGACGGCCTGGTCGGGGCCTGCGAGGCCGACTTGCGCTCGACCATCACCATGCTGGCGATGACCTACCTGACGGGGCGGCCGGGTTACATCTCCGACCCGGTGATTGACACCTCCCAGAACCAGGTCATCTACGCGCACTGCGTGGCGCCCAGCAAGGTGTGGGGACCGAGCGGCGCGGCCAGCCCCTACCACATCCGCAGCCACGCGGAGGACCGCAAGGGGGCCTCGGTGCGCGTGCTGCTGCCGCTGGGGCAGATGACCACCACACTGGAGATCAGCCCGCTCCGGAAAGAGGTTGTGCTCCATCAGGCCAGAACGGTGGCCAACATTGACGAGGACAAGGCTTGCCGGACCAAGCTGGCGGCCGTGCCCCAGGACATTCGGAAGCTGCTCGGTGAGTGGGACCGCTGGGGCTGGCACCGGGTCACTTACTTCGGCGACCTCCGCCAGCCGGTCGAGACGCTCAGCGGGCTCCTGGGCTTCAACCTCGTGCTGGAGGGCTGAGCTGCGCACACCGGCCGGAGACTGGTTCGCCTGCACGGCGAAGTTCCTGAGGTAGACCGGTTCCCCGTCACGCTGGAGCGCGTGGTGCTAGGCAAGGCGGACGTGAACCAGTGGTTGCGGAGCAGGCCCAAGCCGGCTCGCCCCAGCCGGAGTTTCCGCATCAAGCCCAGCGTTTCCTTCGACTCCGAGGCTTCCGCCTCCGCCACTTTGATCGAGCTGGATGTCTTCTATGTCACCGCGGGCGGAGACAAACTGACCTCGGAGCAACAAGCGGCTCTCCGCGAGCGCCTGCTGAAGGTCTGCGAAGGGTGAACCCGCCGCTGGGTCACCTGCGAGCGAAGGCCGCCTTCTGCGACAATGTGTTCGGAGGACAGCCATGACACCGCCACGCGGTTTCACGCTGCCGATGGAGGCGATCGCGGAGGTCTGCCGCCGGTACCGCGTGCGGGAGCTGGCCGTGTTCGGTTCGGCCGCGCGCGGGGAAATGCGCGCCGACAGCGACATTGACCTGCTGGTGGACTTCCAGCCGGACGCATCCGGGGGCTTGCTCGAATACGCCGGCCTGATGCTCGAGCTTTCCGAGCTCCTGCACAGGCAAGTGGACTTGGTGGAAAGGGAGGGGCTGAAGCCCCTGCTCCGGAACGCCGTGGTTTCCGAGGCGCGCACGATCTATGCGGCGTGACGAGCTGTACCTCCGCGACATTCTCGAAGCGGTTCGCGATCTGGCGGAGTTCGTGGCCGGCCTCTCACCCGAAACGTTCCCTCAGGCCCGTGTGGCACGGTGGGCCGTGGTGCAGCGGCTGACAACCATCGGCGAAGCCGCGGCGCGCATTTCCGCGGAGTTGAAGGATCGCCACGTAGAGGTTCCCTGGGCGAAGATCACCGCTTTTCGCAACGTTCTCGTCCACGCCTACTTCGGCATTCGATGGGAAAGGGTCTGGCAAGCCGCGCTCGAGGAGGCGCCGGCGCTGGGCCGGCAGGTCGAGGAGATTGTCGGGGCCGAGTTCCCCGCCCACGCCTCCGGGGACGACACCTGAGGGCCTGGCCGGTGCTCCTCAGGCGGGTGGACCACTCGTTCCTGCGGAAGCCGTAATCGGCGCTGCGCGGAAGAACTACCGCAAGGTAACCGGGGCGGTGCTGATGCAAGGCAGCAGACATGGCGCCGCGCGGCAACGATTCCGGCGTATACTGTCCGCATCGAGGGCGGCGGTCAAGAGGCTCTCAGAGAATGTTTGCCCTTGAGGACTCAGGCCATGAGGAAGGGGAAGGTAGATCAGATACTTGGCCCGATGAAGAGCGTTTCCGAGTTTCTCTCGTCGGCTGTCGAAGCGGGCAAAGGCAAGAAGTTTCCCGAGGCTATCGCCGCAGCCGTTCCTTGGGCGAAGACGGTCGTGGACGCCGCCGCCGAATCTGCGCCGCCGATCAAGTTCGCGGTAACGCTGCTCGAACAGTTCACGAGGGAACACGACCCGCAGGCGCTGGGCCATCTTGCATGCACGCTGGCCTACGAGCGCGCCGTGGAGCAGGCTGTCGCCGCTCTCCGGGTGCCGGATTCCGTGCGGGAATCCCGAGTCAACTTGAAGGACAAGATCAGCGACGTAGAACCGGCTGGAGCATTCGATTTCGCGCGGTTCTCCTTCTCCACTGCATTGGCCCACCCGTTCATCGTGTCGGCGGATCGCGTCCTTCACTACTATGGCCGGAGAGCCGGCTATTCGGAACAGCAGCTTTCACAGCTTCGATCGGCGGTGCACAGCCGGTTTCTCGCCAACCTGAAGACACTGCTTTCTCACGGCAAGCTCCGCGAGAAATTTCGCCCATTCACACAGATGCTCAGCTTGGGCACTGGGGAGGACCAAGCTCATGTCGCCCTCATGGAGCACGGGCAGTATCAGAGGTGGCTCTTCGAGGAGGCGCCGCTCTTCGACATCGAACCCTTCGCGTTGGCTCACATCTATGTAGACACCGAGTGCGGCTCGCTCACCTGGGCGGAGATCACAAAAGGCAAGCCGGACTCACAGGCTGGCGAGGAGCGAAGGCCGCTCGATCCGTTTTCGGAGAAACACGGCGGCCGTCGCGGGCTTCTGGAGACAGTCATCGAACTGATCGGAGACCCCACGTTCAGTGAAGCAATCGTAGTTCAGGGGAGTGCCGGGTCAGGCAAGTCGGCCTTCACGCTGCGGCTGTGTGCGGCGCTGATTCATGAGGGCCTGCGCCCAATTCGAGTGCGCCTTCGTGACCTGGACCTGACAGCTCATGTCTCTGAAGCGCTGCCCCGAGCGGTCCGGCTGACAGACCCGGTTCACTCCAGGGACGGCAATCCGTACCCTTCTCCGGACGACCTGTTCGCCAAAGGAAAGATCTTCGATGAGGCGACGTTTTTCAGAGGTGCGAGGATTTGCCCGTTCGTACTGATCCTGGATGGGTGGGATGAAATCACCATCTCCACGCGCGCTGGATTCAGGGAGCGCGTGGCGAAGATGTTGGAGGAGGTGCGGTCGCAGTATCTGCCGGCCCGGAACGTGCCGATCCGGCTCATCCTGACCGGCCGGCCCTCGGATGCTGTGATGGAAAGCAAGTTTCTCCGCGGCACGTCGCGCGTCCTTACGATCCGCCCGCTGAACCCGGGTCACCTTGAGGAGCTGGTAGCGAAGCTGGCACGCGCCGCCGAGAGTCGCCCCATCCAGATCTCCGCAGCGGATCCCTGGAAGTTGCCGGCCTTGGACGAGTTCGCTCCGGTGTTGGAGCGCTATCGACGCGAGTTCGGCGCCGCGCCCGATGAGCAACGGTCGCGTCCGGATGACGAGCGATCGCCGAGCCTGGACGTGCTCGGCTCCCCACTGCTCGCTTACCTGGCCATCCGGTTGATATCGCAGAAGAAATCCGACATCCGCGCCCTCGTGGAGAATCCCACGAACCTGTATCGAAGCTTGCTGGATCTCACATGCGAAAAGGCCGGCAAGGCGTACCACGAGAAGGAGGGAACGGAGGGGCAACCCCGTGTTAGCGGCGAAGCTCTCCGGGACATGCTGAGGCGAACTGCGTCCGCGATGACGGTTCTCTATCGTGAAACCATTTCGCGGGATGAACTGGCCTTGCGACTGGGCATAGGTGGACCCGAACTAGAACACAGGGCGTCCGCTGCCGACCTCGGCGGGAAGCTGACTTCCCTGATGATCAGCTTCTACTTCAAGGGCGGCCACCCTGAGCTCGGCTGCGAGTTCCTGCACAAGTCGTTTCGGGAGTACCTGCACGCTGAGCATATAGTGGAAATACTCAAGGAATATGGACGAAAGCAGGAGCGTCCGCTCTCTGAGCGCGAGCCCTACTGGAAGGACTCTCGGCTGGACGACGCGAGCGACCACCGCCATGAGCTGTCCCAAGAACTGGATCGAGTGCTCGCTCCCTGCTGGATGAGCCGTGAGGTGGCGGCTCACGTGGAGAATCTGGTGACGTGGGAGATCTCACGGACGGAGCCTGGAGTGGCAGAGCCGCAACCGGGACGGCCGACCGAGCCGCGGGGGTTGAGCAGGTGGGAACGTGTGAGGGATGGACTTGCCGACATCTGGGACTGGTGGACTGAAGCTGTACACCTGCGGCCTCAGCCAAC
The DNA here is from genome assembly GCA_964353255.1 of uncultured Solibacteraceae bacterium. GTDB lineage: Bacteria > Acidobacteriota > Terriglobia > Bryobacterales > Bryobacteraceae > VFZS01. The sequence continues at coordinate 7,092 of CAYGVJ010000057.1, forward strand.
GTTCAAGGGGGCAAGGAGGGAGCTGTCGTATGAGCAACCGCGGGCACTTGAGTTTGTCGAGTGGGCTGGACCTCTTGCGACCGACAGAGCTAGCGAACTCGAGCCTGTGCGAACGCTGAGCATGGACGCGCGCCTGGGGGAGGGTCTTTTCAGGATCACGGCGTTGGTCCACTTCGCGCTGGCAGCGCGGCTCGGCTGGTTGGAGAGACGCTGGGCGCCCGAGGAATTGTGGCGGCCCGCCGAGCCTGAACCGGCACATCGCCGCTGCCAAACGGTGCTTGCCGATGCGGGGAAGCAGTGGGTGTTGTTCGCTCCGGCGAGGCCGAATCCAAGGTTTTTCGCTAACTACGTCGCCCGGATTAACGGCGACGGCTGGCGTCCGCAGGGACCGTTCCCGTTCGGCTGCAATCTGTCGGGCATCGATTTGCGGGGAGTGAGCCTGACTCTACCGACTCCCAGTTCACCTCCGGCCGAAACGATCTGGAGCTACGCGAACCTTTCTGGAGGCTGTTGGACCGGTTCGTGCTTCTACGGGCAGCGTCTTGACTCGACCTGCTTCCAAGCGACGCGCTTGTGGCACGCCTTCATGTATGGGGCACACCTCATGGGAGCCAATCTTCAGGGAGCCAATCTTCGTGGAGCCGATCTTCGCGAAGCGGATCTTCGCGGAGCCCAGCTTTTAGGAGCAGAGCTTCAGGGAGCCGACCTTTCCGAAGCACGCGGTGACTTCGCGGGCCTCGGCGAAGCGCAGCTTGCAGGAGTGAAGGGACTGGCCAAGGCCACCGAGTTCCAGACTGAGTAATCGCCCGTGACCAGAGTCAGACTGGCTCGCCGGCTCCGGCGCGCGCTTCCTCCAGCGCCCGCACCAGTGAATCCAGATCCTCCGGCCCGGTGCGGTAGTTGGTGATGCAGGCGCGCAGCGCGGGTGCGGTGCGGCGCAGCCGCACGGTCGAGATCCAAGCCTTCCCGGAGAGCACCACGTGGCGCGCGATCCCGTCCAGATATGCCGCCGCGCGGCCAGTGGCGCGCGTGGCATCGACGAAGCACACCACCGGCAGCGGCGTGTCGTTGACCGGCTCCCAACCCGAGGCGCGGAGTTTCTCGCGCAGCAGATCGCCCATAGCGGCCTGGTGCTCGATGGCCGCGGCGTAGCCCTCCCAGCCGGCCACCAGCAGCGAAAGGAACACCTTCAGGCCGATGAAGCGGCGCGACCACTGAATCGAGCGCTTGTGGGGATCGACCACGTCCAGGCCGGCCGCCTCGCGCGGCATGTAGTCCGTGACGATGGCAAAGGTCCGCTCGAGGATGCCCCGATGCCGGGTGAGATAGATACCGGCCCCCATCGGGACGGACAGCCACTTATGAGCGTCGAAGATGATCGAGTCGGCCCGCTCGATGCCTTCGAGCACCGGGCGCAGTCTCGGCGAGAGCGCCGCCGCGCCGCCCCAGGCCGCATCCACGTGGAACCATAGCTTCTCTTCGGCGGCCACTCGCGCGACGGCGGCGATGGGGTCCACCACGCCCGCGCCGGTGGTGCCTGCGGTGGCCGTCACCATGAACGGAGCGAGCCCCTCGCGCCGGTCGCGACCGATTGCCGTACAGAGAGCAGCCACGTCCATCTGAAGCCGGTCGTCTGATGGGATCTCCCGCGCCGCTCCCATGCCCAGGCCGCTCATCCGCGCCGCCTTGAGCAACGAATGATGACTCTCGGAGGAGACGTAGAACACCGGCGGGCGCGGCAAGGCGCGCGCGCCCTGCTCCAGGTACTCGGGACAAGCCCAGGCCAGGGCGGTGAGCAGAGCGGTGTGATTGGCTTCGGCGCCGCCGCTACAGAAGACGCCGTCGGTGGAGCCCGCGTCGTAACCGAAGCGGGCCCCCAGGGCGCGGATGAGGTGCTGCTCGACCTCGATGGCGAACGGCGAGTGGCTCCAGGCGGCAAGCTGCGGGTTGAAGGCCGCCACCAGCGCGTCGGCCGCAATGCCCATGGTGGCGGGCGCGGGGTTGAACAGCCCGTAGTAGTTGGGATGCGCGGTGTGGGTCTGAAAGCGCCACAGGCCCTCGCGGACGAACTCCAGCGCCCGGCCCGGTTCGCAGGGGCGCTCGAAGTCCGCCGCGGCCAGGTACGCCCGCACCTTCGCCGGGTCGAGCTCGGGCGTGACGCGGTGCGCCGCGATTCCCTCCGTGTAGGCCTCGATACCCTCGACGAGTTGTCGCCACAGGTCCTGGCGGGTGGCCTGGTCCAGCAGAAGTGTGGAGTCGCTCATCTTTCGCAGTATGGCGCAGGCGGCCGCAGCCCGTCACCTCCGGGCAGGTGACCGGCGTGGGATAATCGGGGAGTGGAGGCCGTGCCATGCCGACTGCGAGAGAGGTTCTGCGCGAGAGAATAGCGCATCTCACTGAGGACCAGGCCGCGCAGTTGCTGCCACTGGTGGAGAGCGCAGTGGCAGCATCGCAGGCGGAAGATGCTTTCGCCGGCCTGCGGGGCGATCCCGCTTTCCGCCTTCCGGCCCACGGGCGACCCGCCTTCAAGCCTTTCGAACCCATTGAGGGCAGCGGCGAGCCGGCCTCGCGGATCCTGATCGCCGACCGTCGATGACACTCTACTACCTGGATGCCAGTGCTTGGGTCAAGCGCTACTACCGTGAGACCGGAACGGACTGGGTGACCCGGCTCTTTGCGCGCCACGAGCCCTTGAGTTGCGCCACCCTCGGGTACGTGGAGGTCCGCGCGGCACTTTCTCGGAAGCTCAAGTCGAGTGCGCAAGGCACTGAGCGAACGCTGGCCAGCCACAACCGAAGACTTCGCGTTCGTGGCCTCCGACCGCGCCCTCAAAGCGGCAGCCGCCCAGATGGGCTTGACCGTTCTCGACCCCGAAGAAGTCGCCAGGTGACCCCCGTCAGCGGCAACCGCCGGCTCCAGCTCAGCGCCCGCCTGGACCTCTAACTCCTGGTAACGCAGACCGGACCCCGGCCCTCTCGCCGCTGGCGGCCGTAGCCTACCTCCCGCTGCGATCCTCTCCCAGCCACCGGAAATGTCCCTACCAGTGCTCCGACGACCCGGAGGCTGGAGTTCGCTCCCGTGTAAGTTCGAACGGCACCCTCGTGAAGATCTGCAAGCTGCGGGTTGAAGGCCGCCACCAGCGCGTCGGCCGCAATGCCCATGGTGGCGGGCGCGGGGTTGAACAGCCCGTAGTAGTTGGGATGCGCGGTGTGGGTCTGAAAGCGCCACAGGCCCTCGCGGACGAACTCCAGCGCCCGGCCCGGTTCGCAGGGGCGCTCGAAGTCCGCCGCGGCCAGGTACGCCCGCACCTTCGCCGGGTCGAGCTCGGGCGTGACGCGGTGCGCCGCGATCCCGTTCACGTAGGCTTCGATGCCCTCGACGAGTTGTCGCCACAGCTTTGCTCGCTCGGCCTTCTCCAACAGCAGCATGGGTTCCCCCCGGAAAAGGTTCAATGGCAGCGCAAGGCGACTGCCTAAGGGCTCGAGTGCGAGCCCAGCCCCAGTTGCACCCGCAGGGCCCTTTCGACAGCGCGCAGGTCATCGGCGGACACTGTGGCGATGAGTTCCTTGAGGCGGTGCTTGCTCACGGTGGCAACTTGGTCGGCCATGGCCTTGCGCAACTCGCCCTGAAGCGTCACGTAGGCCTCACAAGGGTAAAGGCGGGCCACGTTGGAGGTCAAAGGCACCACCTGCACCCGGTTCAAGCTTCGGTTGGCCGCGTCGTTGCTGACGATGATCGCCGGCCTGGTCTTGCGCACTTCGCCGGCGAGGGAAGGGTCAAAACTGACCCACCACACCTCACCGCGACGCATCCTGGACATCCCCGATCAGTTCTTCCGACCACTCCAGCGCTTCCCGCTCCCGGTCCTCGTCAGCGGCCATCTCGCGATAGGCGGCCTCCAGGTCGCTGGAGATCACGTGAGGCTTGGCGAGACCCTCCAGGAAGCCGCTGATGCGGCGCCGTCCGATCCTCCGGTGCAGGCCCTCATAGACCGCATCATCTACCGTGATCGTGAGCTTCTTGGACATAAGCGACCTTATACGTGTTCAATACGTATAATACCACCTTGCGGCGGGGTTGGCTCCCAGGACCGCCGAGGCTGACGCCACAGTCCCCAGGGTCATTCTGCATCATGTCTGGCTCCCCTGGTCGCCATCGTCGCGGGCGATAGTGAACGGAAGATCTATCGAAAGACCAGTACCGTGGCTCCGAGGATACCACCGATGAATGCCGACAGCATCCCCCGGCGAAGCAAAGCATACTTGCGCGTGGTGATGTGGGCGAGAGTGAACACATTCTCTGCCAGGTGCTCAGCCATGCCTGGGTGCGACCAGCCCGAGAGCTGTTGCCAGAATTGCCCGAAGGTGCCGTGCTGGAGAACGCTTTCCCAATACACGAACCCCGGCGTGGATGTCTTCTGGAGCCTGGGGATGACCGCCAGGATGCAGAAGTAGACGCCCAGGACCAGACATATGAACGCGGCTACCGAGGCGAGCGTCTCGACGCGGAACCAGTGCTGCCAGGTAGCCGAAGTGAAGGCCTGGTGGACCTTGCTCTGGTACAAGGCGCCAATCAAGCTGCTGGCGACTACCAAAGTGGTGGTAGCCCTGGAATCCGCGGAGCCCACGTAGTGATCCATGTACTTATGAACTTCCCAGAGGAACTTGAGCCGCTCCTCGGAAGCCTTGTCCGTTTCCCACGGCTTCGTAGGCGGTGAGCCGGGCGCGCCGTGCTTAGCAACGTCGTCGTGTTCCATAACTGTGCTCCCTATGCTGGATCTGATTGACCGAGATTTCAAGCCGGTGCGGCTGGCGGTCAGCGCGCCTGGTGACTGAAGTCCGACAGGGCCACCTGGTCCCGGCCACTGATCAGGAATCCGAACTTGCCGCTGGCGAAGTCCCCGGCGGGATCCTCCCAGGCATCCACCGTCACCCACTCGCTCTCTTTCCGGATCTTGTGAATGATCGCTCGCGGCGTCACCTCCACCTGGAAAGTCGCTTCGAGATTACCCGCCTGCTCGATTCCCAAAGGCTTCCTCGCCAGCTCGGTAGTCTTGCCCTTGACTAACTGCTTTCTATAGAAGTTGTTCTTGTCGATCTGGAAGAGCACATAGTTGTAAGTGTCCTTATAGCGCAAGAACCATTGCAGGCGACGGCCCTTCCTGAGCATGGCGGTGAAAGTGAAAATGCCGGTCGTCGGAGTGATGCGGAGGCACTGAAACTCCCCGCCGGTGCGGACGAACCACTTGCCGTCCGCACTCCAGCCGACGAGGTTCTCCCATGCCGCCATCGCGGGCTTCGGGGCGGGCCGAGCTTTGGCGCGCGGTGGCGCCGGGGCTTTCTCTTTTTCCGGCGGCCGTGCCGCGGCTGTAGCCGGGGGTTCGGATTGCGCCGGCTTGGCAACGGACGGTTGCCTGCCCGAGGCTAAGCTCGGCGGCCTGTCGAGAGCACCCGCGCCGGACTCCGCGCCGGTGGGCGGCCGCAGAGTGGCCGCCAACGGTTGCAGGATGAGCCGCACCGGGGCGATCGGCTCGCGTCTCACAGTCACCGCTGAGGTTGCGGGCTGGTAACCCTCCAAAGTGGCTTCCAATTGATAAGTGCCTGGCGGCAGCGACAGGCGCACCGGCGAAGCGCCGCGAACCTGCTGGTTCACGCGGATGGTGGCGCCGGGAGGCGAGGTGCCGATCTCGACCGGTACGCCGCTCGTTGCGGGAGACTCCGTGGACCGAATGACCAAGCTCCCCGCCACGATCACAATGATCACCAGCAGGCCGGCCGCGATGCCCACCAGCCAGGCCGCCGGAATCCGGCGCAGGGTTTCCAGTAGAGTCGGCCGCGCAGGCGCCGGTTTGGCAGGCTGAACAGAGGCGGACGGCGCCACCACAGGCGCCGGGGGCGGCGCCGGCGCCACCGGGGGCGAGGGAGCAGTCATCTCCGGGCCCACCATGGTCTCCCCCAGCGAAGCAGAAGGCGGCGCCGGGGACGGCGGTGCAAGTGGAGCGCCTCCGACTTCCGTAAGCGCGCCCGCCGCTTCAGATCCCGGACCGGCTCCGCCGATAACAGTTTCGCCGGACGGCTGAGCGGGCTCGACCCTGCGCGCCGAGGCTGCCGACTCCGCCAGGACACGGCCCGCCTCCGACTCGCTCCGGCGCGCTTGCGCGCGCCGGCTATCGGAAAGGGCTCTCTCCAAGGTGGCGCGCAGTTGCGTCAGCCTCATCACGTAGGGATAGGTGGCCATTCCCTGTTCGACCGCGGCCAGGGCGCCCTCCAGATCCCCGGCGGTCTGCAACTGCCGGGCCTTCGCCACACACTGATCCACGAACTCTTCCCGCTTGCGGTCCTCGATGAGAGCGCGCAGGCTCTGGGCCTGGCTGTGGCTCGGCTCCAGATCAAGCACCTCCTGGACCAGCCCTTCGGCGGCGCGCCAGTCGGACTCCAACAACGCGCGCGCCCGTTCGATCAGGGTATCCAGGAGAACGGACCGCGCGGCGGGATTTCGCTGGTCCATCAGGAAGGCCCGGCGCACCATCTCGATGCCTTCCTCAAAACGCTGCTGCTGGCAGAGGGCCTGCCCCTCCGCCAGCAATCGCTCGGCCTCGGCCCGGACCTCGCTGGCCCGCCGGATGAGCTTCTCCACTTCGGCCAGCTCGGCGTCTCCCGGGAACTCCGCCAGGGCGCTCTGCAACAGGCTCAGGGCGCGAGAGTGATCGCCGGAATCCAGATGGCGGTCGATCTGCTCGACCCAGCGCGCCTTGGCCTCCCCACGCACCTGCTGGTCCCGCCGCTTCGCCACCCGCTCGAGTTCGAATTCCAGACCCGGATACTGCCGGTGGATGCTCCGCAGGATCTCCCACTGCCCGAGCGCCTCGCCGAACTGGCCGCGCGCTTCGAGCTGGCGCGCCTTGGTCACAATCGAGTTGACCAGATCCCGCTTGTCGCACATCAGCCGGAGAGCGCGCGCGAAGTGGGTTTCGTCGGGGTAACGCTCCACCGCTTCCTTGAGGATGCTCACGCGCCGGTCCAGGTCGGGCTCCGCCTCCACCCGGCGATCCGCCTCGGCGATGAAGGCGGACAACTGCTGTCTCTGCTGCTCTTCCACCTCGAACTTCAACGCCTGGAAGAGCGCCTGGCCGGGGTACTTCGCCAGGCACTCGTCACACAGCTCCCGCGCCTTGGCGAAGTTGCCTTCCTCCAGCCGCTTGCGCGCTTCCGCGTAAGCCTTCTCGATGGCATCATGCTCCGAGCGAACCTGGTTGTAGAAGTTCTGGTAGACCGCGCCGCGTTCCGGCGTCGAAACGTCGGGAGCGCGGCGGTCCAGGTCCAGCACACGCTGCATCCGGCAGAGCGCGGAACTCAGCTCGCCCTTGTGATAGGCGTCCTCGGCCGCCTGATAGAGCTGCTGCTTCTCCTGAACCTCCCGCAGGTAAGCTTCTTCCCGCCGATCGACTTCGGCCAGCAGCTCCAGGGCCCGGCTTTCCTTGGCCCGCTGCTGGACCACGTTCTGGAGGGCCTGCCGGGCGTGCCCGAAGGCATAATTGTTCAGGTGCTGGCGGGCCAGCCGCAGCCAGTCGTCGATCTGCATCTGGCTGCGCCGGCTCTCGATGGTGTCTTTCAGGGCCAGGGCGTCGTCGTTGTCCGGATCCAGCTCCAGGGCTTCCTGGACCTTCTGCAACGCCAGAGGATACTCCTCCTCTTCCAGGCGCGTGCGCGCGCTTTCCAGCAGTTGATAGACCATCTTGCGGCGGATGGCCTGGTCCAGTTGCCGCCGCAGCCGCGACATCGCCGGATCCATGTGCCCCTCCGCCTCCAGCTCGCTGAGGATTTCGGAGGCGAACTGGTAGTCCCCCTGCTCGAAGGCCTTGGCGGCGCGCTGAATCCGGGGCTGAATGCGGGCCGGGTCGAACATCTCGATCGGCTCATTGCGCAGCGCCTTCTGAAGCGTCTCCGCCAGTTCGCGGGCCGTCGAGAACCGGTGCCAGGGCTGCTTGGCCATCGCCTTATGGACCACCCGGCCCACCGACTGGTTGACCCGCGGGTTCAGATCGGAAACCGGCGGGGGAATCTGGTGCAGAATGCTCTGCGCCACCTCGGCCGCCGCGGCCTGGTCCCAAGGCAGGCGCCCGGTGAAGATTTCATACGCGGTCACGCCCACGGCGAAGATGTCGGTCAGCGGCGAAAGCGCCTTCATCTCAATCTGCTCGGGCGCCATGTAGAGCAGGGTTCCCCGCTGCGCCATGCTGGACCGGGCGTCCACCATGTGGGCCAGCCCGAAGTCGATGATCTTCACCGAGTCGTCCTGAAGCACGAAAAGGTTGCTGGGCTTCAGGTCCCGGTGCACCAGGCCCCGTTCGTGAGCCGCGTGCAGGCCGCGGCAGACCTGGCAGATGATGTCCACCGTGCGCTCGACCGTCAGCCGGCTGCTGGAGGTCCGGATCAAGACGTCCAGCGTCGAACCGGGCAGCAGCGGCATCACGAAATAGGGCTTGCTGGCGCCCTCCTCCTCGAACTCGCCGATGTCAAAGATCTCGATGATGTTGGGGTGGCTCAGCGCCGCCAGCACGTCGCACTCTTTGAAGAAGAGCTGCAACGCCGCGCGCTCCGGGGCGTCGCGGAGGGTCTTGACCGCCACCTCGCGTTTGACCACCGTGTCGTAGGCGCGGTAAACGACGCCCATGCCGCCCTGACCCAGGACCTGCCTGATTTCGTACCGCCCCTTCAGTTTGGCCGGGACAGCCATAGTCCTCCACTCCGATTTAGGATCTTCCGACCCCGCACTCGGTTTCTAGCGTGCGCAGAGAAGTTTACCCCACCGCCAGCGGCATTATCAAGCCGTGGCCGCCGCAGCGCCGGCGATGGCCGAACGCAGCAACGCCACCAGCCGCTCCAGCGAGGCCAGCGACAAGGCGTAGGCGGGGGCGGGTTCCTGATAGCCCTTGAGCTTGACCATATGCCGCTCGAACAGTTCCGCCACGCCGCGGATCCGGGCCAGGTATTCGTAGGTTCGCTGGCCCAGCGCCAGGTCGCTGTGAATCTCCTTCGTCGCGGACTCCAGCCGGAAGGTCTTGTTCACCACGTCACCCAGCGCGGTGTGGTCGGCGAAGGCTGCGCTGCCCACGTTGCCGATCGAGGCAATCCCGGTGTTGATGCCGCCGCCGATGCGAATGGGAGCGTCAAGGGCGAATTGGGATTGGAGATTGCCCGCGATCCCGTTCAAGCGCGCGAATCCTTCAAAGACGGCCAGGAGCTCCTGCAAGGCGGGCGTGGCCTCCTGGTGCAGCCAGACCGCCATGACCGCGTCGCCGATGTACTTCTGCGCCCAGGCCCGCTGCTCCACAAGGGCCGCTCCGGATCGGCGAAGGAACGTGCCGATGGTCTGAGCCAGCGTGGCTTCGTCGAGGCGCCGCGCCAGCCCCGTGAAGTCGCGGATGTCGGTGACCAGCACGGTGATCAACCGCAGGTTGAGCGCCACATGAGTGGACGTCCCGGCCGCCATGGCTGGCTCTGGGGCCGCCGAAACGGGCTTCTTCTGCTGGTGGAACACAAACTCGTGTCGGCCGATGGTGATGCGGTCGCCGGACTGAAGGATCAACGGCGTGGTCACGCGCCGGGAGTTCACCTGAGTCCCGTTCCGGCTCCCCAGATCGATCAACTGGTATTCGCCGGCCTCGCTCTGCTGGATCATGGCGTGCTGCCGGGACGCCAGATCATCCACCAGCACGATGGTGTTCTGATCGCCGCGTCCGATGCCGCAGACACGCGCGCCGTCCAGAGGAAAGCGCTGAGACCCTCCTGCGACCAGGGCTTCCACGCATGCGGCCGGCGGCTCGCCCCCGGCCGGGCTCTCTGCGGTCAGGGCGGGAATACTCGAGCGCACCGTGTCCCCGGCCGGCGGTTCACCCTGTCCGGACGGCTGCACGGCTCGAAAGATCTTCGTCGATTCCATTCGCTCTATTGTATCCCCGGCCTAAAGGAAGCAGCTATACCCCCTCCGGCCTAAGAGACCGCGCCGTGTCCCCGCGGCTTAAGTACAATTCGGATATGGTCTCACTGCTTGTGCTCTTGCTGGCCGCAGCCGCTCCGCTCGCCGCCCAGCAGCAGAACTTCGATGTCCACGCGCTGCTCCGCATCGCCCGCATCGCCGACCCACAGATCTCGCCCGACGGCCGCCTGGTGGCCTTCACCGTGCAGACCATCGACCTCGAGAACAACCGCAAGCCCCGGCACATCTACGTAGTCCCGCTGAGCGGGGGCGCTCCCAAGCGGATCACCGATACCGGCAACCTCAACGACCGCCCACGCTGGTCGCCGGACTCGAAGCAGATCGCCTTCATCTCCGACCGCAGCGGCTCCGCTCAGCTCTGGCTGATGCGGCCTGACGGCGCCGGCGCTCGCCAAGTCACCAATCTGGTCACCGAGGCCGGCGGTGTGCTGTACTCGCCGGACGGCAAGAACCTGGTGTTTACGAGCGACGTTTACCCCGACTGCCCGGACGAGGCCTGCAACAAGCAGAAGCTGGAAGCCGAGAAGAACTCGAAGGTGAAGGCGCGCACTTACGCCTCGCTGCTGTATCGCCACTGGGACCACTGGCAGGGAAAGCGCCGCAGCCACCTGTTTGTGGTCCCGATCGAGGGAGGCACACCTAAGGACCTCACGCCTGGGGAGCGCGATGCCCCGCCCTTCTCGCTGGGCGGCGCGGATGACTACGCCATCTCTCCCGACGGCCAGGAGGTCTGCTTCGTGATGAACGCCGAGCCTGAGCTGGCCGTCAGCACCAACTCGGACCTGTACGTGGTTCCCATCGCCGGCGGCGAGGCGCGCAAGATCACCGTCAGCCCGGGCGCGGATAACTCCCCGGCCTACTCTCCGGACGGCAAGTACCTGGCCTTCCGGTCGCAGGTGCGCGCCGGCTACGAGAGCGATCGCTGGCGGCTGGCAGCGCTCGAACGCGCCACCGGCAAGCTGATCGATCTTTCGGAATACCTGGACCGCTGGGTCAACAGTTTCACCTGGGCGCCGGACTCGACGCGCCTGTTCTTCACCGTCGAGGACCGGGGACAGCAAATCGTCCAGATGGCCTCCGCCACCGGCGGCGGCGCCCGCACCATCATCAGCGGTTCGAGCACTGTGGACGACGTGCGCCTGGCGCCCGACGGCAAGACCATGATCTACACCGAGCACAGCGGCTCGCGCCCGGTGGAGATCGTCAAGGCGGCCTCCGGCGGCTCGGCTGAGCCGTTGACCCACCTGAATGATGCGCTGCTGGCCAGCTACCAGTTGCCCGCGCTGGAGGAGTTTTGGGTGGAGAGCGCCGACAAGGCCCAGATCCACAGCTTCCTGCTGAAGCCCCCCGGGTTTAGCGAAGACAAGAAGTACCCGGCGCTGTTCCTGATTCATGGCGGCCCGCAGAGCGCCTTCGGCGAGAAGTGGAGCTACCGCTGGAACGCCCAGGTCTTCGCCGCCGCGGGCTATGTCGTCGTCATGCCCAATTTCCGCGGCTCAACCAGCTACGGCCAGAAGTTCACCGACGACATCAATGCCGACTGGGGCGGCAAGCCCTTCGACGACATCATGGCCGTGGCCGACCACGTGGCCAAGCTTGCCTACGTGGACCCCGAGAAGATGGCGGCGGCGGGCGGCTCCTACGGCGGCTACATGGCGGACTGGCTGCTCGGACACACGCAGCGGTTTAAGGCCCTGGTCTCGCACGCCGGGGTCTTCGACCTGCGAAGCATGTTCGGCGAGACCGAGGAGCTGTGGTTCCCGCTGTGGGACCTGCGCGGCGCGCCGTGGGACAACGCCGAGCTTTACGCGCGCCTCTCCCCCAGCTTCTACGCCAAGGAATTCCGCACGCCCACCTTGGTGATCCACGGGGAACTGGATTACCGGGTCCCCTACGGGCAGGGGCTCCAGCTTTTCACCGCCTTGCAGCTCCAAAAAGTGCCCTCGAAGCTGCTGCTGTTTCCCGACGAGGGCCATTGGGTCCTGAAGCCGCAGAACACCGTGCTCTGGTACACCACCTTCCTGGAGTGGGTCACCGAGTGGGTGAACAAGCCGCCCGCGCCGCCGGCGCCGGTGACCGTCACCCCCGGCCCGGCAACCGTCCAAGCGCCGGGGCGGACGCCGTAGCGCTGTGACTGGACGCAGGCAGGAATGCCTGTGGCAGAGACTGGCACAGGATGTAAAGGCTTCTCTTGTGCGGACTCCGCACACCGCCCGCCCGTTAGACGCTCAATAGGAATAGAATGATCAGTCACGTACTGCCGATGGTGGCTATCGGCTCGTTCGCGTGGCCGGTCGCTCATCGGGCGAGTGCTGACAGCCCTTCACAGACGGGAGGCCCTCCGATGGAGCCACAGGCGGCGGCAATAGCGAATGCCATTGAAGTAATCCGCAAGAGAATCCAGCAGATCCGTGATCGGAAAGAGATCATTGGAGAGCAGAACACCAAGGCGACCCTGATCGATCCCCTTTTGGGCGCCCTCGGCTGGGACCTACAGGAGATCGATGAGGTGCGCCGCGAGTACCGGCGCAAACCGCAGGACAACCCCGTTGATTACGCCCTGTTCTTGAACCGGACCGAATGCCTCTTCATCGAAGCGAAGTCCCTCGAAAGGGATCTCAGTGATCGGAAGTGGGTATCTCAGAACCTCGCGTACGCAACCGTCGTGGGGGTTCGGTGGTGCGTGCTCACCAACGGTGACGAGTACCGCATCTACAACGCTCACGCCGCCGTCGATGTTGAAGAAAAACTGTTTCGGAGCGTCCGGATTTCCGAGTCCGATCCGAAGTACCTGGTTGACACGCTCACCCTGCTGTCGAAGGACAAAATGCGGGGCAGCCTGCTCGACGAGATGTGGAAGGCCCATTTCGTTGACAGGAGGGTCCGGCAGACGCTGGAGAGCCTGCTGGCAGAAGAAGATGGTGGATTGATTCGGGTGATTAGCAAGAAGGCAACCGGGCTGACGCCGGCGGAGGTGCGGGCGTCGCTGAAGCGCGCGAAGATTCGGATCGACTTCCCATTGCCGTCTGCGCCGGCGAGGCCGGCACCCGTTTCTCCGGAGGTGCTCGACGAGAGGGCAAAGAAGCGAGAACCCGCCGCCACGAGGCACGAAGCCGGCAAGAAGGCTTGGGAGACGATGGTCGCCATGGCCGATGCCACGCTTCCCAACCTCATCGAGGGCGGCTTCATTCAGGCACCGCTGGAGCTGGAACGCGAGCACAAGGGGGTTCGCCTCGCGGCCGTTATCCAAGCGAACGGCGCCGTCGTTGTTGCAGGCGAGTCCTACGACTCCCTTTCAACTGCCGCAGGAATGGCCCGGAAGTCAGTGGTCGGCGCTCCCCCGAACCGCCCTTATCCTCCAACCAACGGCTGGCAATTCTGGCAGTACCGCGACAAGCAGAGCGGCGAACTGCGGGACATGGACCACCTGCGGAAGAAGTACTTGGCGGCGAAGAAGTGAAACGACTGTGGGGAACCACAACTCGCTGCGGCTCCCGCCAGTACCGCGATTTCGCTCGGATTCAGCCGGTCTGGGTTTACCGCAGCGGCTCCGTGCCTTCGTTCAGAATCGCCAGGTAGGGATCGTAGACAAACAGGCGGCGGCGCTGGCGGCCGGTGATCTCTCGCAGCAGCCCGAGCTTTATCATGTGCTCGATCGACTTCGTGATGGTCGGGGCGGAGAGTGACAGCTTCCGCGCGGCGGCCGGGATGGAGGTTATCGGCCTGGTCTGCATGAACTGGTGCAGGCGCAGAGCGGAGGCCGCCGGCCGCCCGAGGTCTTCGAGCTTCCTTCGGTCGGCTTCGAAAAGGGCAAGGATGCGCCGCGCAGTCTCCGCCGCCTGGTCCGCTGACTCCCGCACCCCGGCGAGGAAGAACTCCAGCCAAGTCTCCCAGTCGCCGGTTGCCCGCACCCGCTGGAGGAGATCGTAGTAACGCTGGCGGTTCGACTTGAAGTACAGGCTCAGATACAGGATCGGCTCGCGCAGGGCGCCGGCGGCGCACAGCAGAAACGTGATCAGCAGACGCCCGAGGCGGCCGTTGCCGTCCAGGAACGGGTGAATCGTCTCGAACTGAACGTGGGCCAGCGCCGCCTTCACCAGAGTGGGCAATTCGGGCCGCTCTTCGTGCAGGAAGACCTCCAGCGCTCCCATGCATTCCATCACCCTCTCCGGCGGGGGCGGCACAAACACGGCGTTCCCTGGACGGCTGCCGCCGATCCAGTTCTGGCTCCGCCGGAACCTGCCCGGCTCCTTCTCACTGCCCCGGCCCTTCGCCAGCAGCGTCTGGTGGATCTCGCGGATCAGCCGCAGCGAGAGCGGGAACCCCGCCCTGAGACGCTGTAGGCCACGATTCATGGCCGCCACGTAGTTCGAGACCTCCTGGACATCGTCGAGCGGAACGCCCGGGGCTTCGGCGCTCTCGTAAAGCAAGAGGTCGGAGAGCGACGACTGGGTGCCCTCGATCTGCGACGAGAGCACGGCCTCCTTGCGCACGTACAAGTAGATGAACAGCGAGATGTCCGGCAGGATCGCCGCCAGGCCGTCCAGCCGTCCGAGTGCCTGATTGGCCCTTTCCAGAAGCCCCTGAAGGCCTTCGAGCCGCAGTGGCGGCTTCGGCGGGAGAGAGGGCGGCACGAACGCGCGCACGCGTTCGCCGCCGACGGTCGAGACCACGTAGCTGCCAAGCCGGGATTTCAGATCCGCCCGAGCCATGCTAACGAAAGGATCCTTTCGTTAGGAAACCCATAACGAAATTATACGCCACTTTCCTTTCGTTACGCCAGCCCCAGCGACGGTGACCCCCGGCCCGGTCGCCGTGCAGGCGCCAGTGCGGGTGCCGTAGCCTCACTCCATCCCGCACATGTCGGCGTTAGGGCAGTAAGGGGCGTCGGGGCAGGCCGCCGCCTCCCCGCTGGAGCCGCCGCGGCGGGCGGCGAAAACAGAAAGTTGAAGGGTGAGGCGCTTCTGCCCGCAGGAGGGGCAGGCCAGCTCGGAGGCCTCCTCGGCCCGGCGCACCAGCTTCTCGAACTTGGCGTGGCAGTCTTCGCAGAAGTACTCGTAAATCGGCATGTCGCGTCCCGCGCTACTCAGTCATCCACAAGCATATTTTATCAATTATCGGCCGGATCTCCGAACTGGCGCCGCTGTAGTTGTTGACCAGCACGCTGAAGGCCAGCCAGCCGCGGCTGCGGGATTCCACGTACCCTGACAGCGCGCTGACGTGGCTCAGCGTGCCCGTCTTGGCGCGGAGCCGGCGCGCCTCCGCCTGACCCGCGAAGCGGTTCGCCAGCGTGCCGTCTTCGCCACCCACCGGCAGCAGCGACACCCAGGCCTCGCGGTGCGGCCAGCGGTGCATGTAGCCCAGCAGCTTCACCACCGCCGAGGGCGCCACCAGATTCAGCCGCGACAGCCCGGAGCCGTCCTCGAAACGGTAGCTGGTCTCCTCGATCCCTGCTTCAGCCAGGAACTGCCGCAGCTCCTCCAGGCCCGCCTCCCGGCTGCCCACGCCGCGTTTGGCCCGCGCCACTTCGCGCAGCACCAGCTCGGCGTGCAGGTTCTGGCTGACTTTGTCGATCACGCGCACCAGCTCGACGAGCGGCGGCGAGACGCGCCGCGCCAGCTCAAAGGCCCCGGGCGCAGCGCCAGGCGCCGGCTGGAGGGCCTCGTTGGCGAACCGGTGCACCGCCCTGGGGCGGCCGGCAACGGCCACGCCCCGGCGGAGAAGGGCCTCGTACATCGCGCCAGCCGTGTACAGCGCCGGATCATCAATGGCCAGCGGAATGCGCGTCTCGCCGGAACCCTCCGCCGGGATGGTTCCCCACAGGCGCAGTTGACGCGAGCCGGGCAAGCGCTCCAGGCGAATCCGGCGCTCCGGTTCCGGGCCGGCCCGCAGCCGGTTGTCGATGACGTAGTACTCCAGAGCCGGCGAAAGGGACAGTTGCGGGGGCTGATTCGGCCGCCCCGGCGGGCGGATGCTCAGGGTGATGGAATTGTCATTGAAAGTCAGCGCGCTGACCGGCGCGCCGTATTCCCAGACCGTGTCGTCCTGCGCCCAGCCCTGGGGGTAGGGCTCCCACAAGTAGGCCGTGTCGTCGCCCACCAGGTCGCCTTGGATACTGCGGACGCCGCGGGCAACCACTTGCCCAGCGAGCTGCTCGAGGGCGTCGAACGGGTCGCCCCCAGCAGCTTCCTTCTGGTAAGGGATAGTGCGCCCCGAGAGGCTGGGGTCGCCGCCTCCCACTACCCTCAAGTCGCCCTTCAGGCGGCCCGAGGCGTCGGGCGGCCGGTCCGCCACCACCAGGGTCTGAAAGCGATAGTCCGGGCCCAGCCGCATCAAGGCCAGAGCAGTGGTGAACAGCTTGGTGTTGGAAGCCGGCACGAAGAGCCGCTCGGCGTTGTGACGCACGAGCACCTGCTCTTTTTCCAGATCCAAGATCTCAATTCCCCAGAAGCAGCGCTGCGCTGCGGGCGAGGATTCCAGCAGAGCGAGGATCCGCTCCTCGAGCGTTTGCGCCCACGCCGCCTGGCAAAACAGCAAAACGAGCAGCCATCTCATGGAATATTGGATTATACCCGGATGGGACTATACTCGAAACGTGGGTTTCAAACGTAATCTCAGTCTGCTGGGCGTCGCGGCCTTGCTGGTCGGGGCGCAAGGACCGTACGGCACCGTCCCCAAGCCCACGGCGGCCGACTATCCCGCGCACGCCGCGTTGGGAGAAGCGCGGCTGGGCGCCGAGTATCTGGTCCGCACGGTCTTCTGCCGTGATCAAAGCATCGCGGTGCGCGACTACCTGGTTGTCGAAGTGGCCCTCTATCCGCCTCCGGGCAAGCTACTGACGCTCTCGGCCGACCATTTCACGCTGCGCTTGAATGGCAAGAAGCTGGTTCTCCATCCGCAACCGCCAGGGTTTGTGGCGGCTTCGCTCAGGTACCCGGACTGGGAGCAGCGGCCCACGTTGGTGGTTGAGGGCGGCGCCGGCAATGCCGGCGTGATCATCGGTCGGCCGCAACAGACGGAACGGTTCCCCGATGACAACCGCCCCGCCCGGACGCGCCTGCCGGCCCCGCCCAGAGCCCCCACGCCCCAAGATCCCAGCGGGCTGGAGAAAGAGACCCCTGCCAGCCCGGAAGAGGCCGTGGTCGAGACGGCGCTTCCCGAGGCCGAGACCAAGGGGCCGGTGAGTGGGTATCTATACTTCGCCTACAAGGGCAAACCGAAATCCATCCGGACCCTGGAACTGATCTACAACGGTCCGGCCGGGAACGCGAGTTTGTCCCTGGCCCCTTAACCGGCCGCGCGGCTCAGCCTTTCGCCGCCATCAGCTTGGTTTCCGCCCAGATCAGCATTAACAGCAGCAAGACCATCAGCGTGCCCGCCAGAGGCAACAGCATCACCACGCGGATTCCCCACAAGCTGGTGAAGAAGCCCAGCGACCAGGGCGCCAGCAGCCCCCCGGTCAGTGCCAGCGAGAACAGGCCGTTGAACAGGCCCGGATGATAGTAAGGGAAACGCCCCCCGATCTTCTCCACCACCAGCGGGTAAACCGGCGCAAACCCGCCCCCGACCAGCAGAATGCCCACCACCGCGCCGAACACGTTGTCCGTGGAAACCAGCACCGTACAGCCGAAAACCGCGGCCAGTACGCTCAGCGTCAGCAGCCGCGCATGGCTCACCCGTGGCAGCACCAGCAGCGCCACGATCCGCCCCACCACCAGCGCCATCCAGTAAAGACCCAGCATAATCAGCGAGGATTCCGGGCTGACGCCCAGCCGCTGGATCAAGAACAGCGCCAGCCAGCCGGCAATCGCCCACTCGTTTCCAAACTGGAAGAACAGCAGCAGCGTCAGCAGCACTGCCGCGGGGCTGCGGGAATCCCCGACGACCTTCCTCAAGGAGGGCTGTCGCGATTCGACCCTTTCCGGCGAGGCGGACGTGGCGTAGAAGATGACAAAGTAGCCCGGGATCAGCGCCAGGAAGACCAGGATGCTGGCCACTGTGTAAACGAAGAACGCCCCGGCAACCAGCAGCGCGGTCACCACGCACCCCAAGCCGAAGAAGGAGCCCGCCAGGACGATGGTGGCCGCAGGATCATGCCGGTAGGCGGGCGAGATGGCGTGGAAGACGCCCGTGTTGAGGGAGCCATTGCCCAGGCCCAGGCAGAAAACACCTGCCATACGCCACCAGGGGCCCCATCCGGGTGGGCTGAGCGCCAGGAAGATGAACGCCGCGCAAGCGGTGGCAGAACCCAGAATCAGCAGAAAGGACACGCTCTTTCGCCCCAGCAGCCAGGCCGAGATGCCGAGGGAGGCCAGGATGCCCAGGTTCAAGCTCAGGAAATAGCAGCCGGCGACAATGAAGCCTTCGGTGAGGTGATAGCGCCAGGCCGGCAAGATGGCTCCCAGGAAGGAGAACAGCACTCCGGACAGGAAGAACCCGGCCAAGGCTCTGCGCTGCTGAGCCCCGTCAGGCTGCCGGGGAATGGCTGGCGCGCTATCGCCACCGCCCGCCATTGAAGCCACTCAGGTATTGTAACCCCTGATGGAAGCGGGGCTTTACAGAATCTTGTACCTCCGCAGGGGCGGCGGTACCGAAAACGGAAGCCCCCGGGCGACAAGCCTCGTGTTTTCTTAAGGGTACGTTTGGCAGGCGGATTGCCACATCTTTTGCGGGGCGTCAAGAGGTTTTTATCGCTTTGGGGAGTTGCCTCGGCCCATCTGACTCCATTACCCCGCGTCGGAGCGGGGTTTGCTTTTGATCCTGCCGCCGCTCGGCTGGTAGACTATCCTGCTGTTGGTTCCATGACGGGTCTTTACGCGCGTTGGATACATGCTTGGGAGAACCGCCTGGCGGAGCGGGACAGCAGCCGGCGGGTACGGCCCTTCGAGTGGGGACTGGACTGGCTGGAACCCGTGGCGGCGGAAGGTGACCCGCGCGAGCGCCTCCGCGCCTTCGTAAAAGCGGCCCTGGAGGACTCGGCAGCCTTCTTCTCCTACCGCCGTCCGGAGGATTACCGGTTCGAGCAGGGGCGCTTGACGTTCACCAGTCCGCTCCAGAGCCCTTACCCGGAGAACAATCTGGTGCACGCGCAGTACTTCCCTGCCCGAGAGCGCCGCCGGGCGGTCCTGGTGCTGCCGCAGTGGAACGCCGATGCCGCCGGTCACGTGAGCCTGTGCAAGCTGCTCAACCGATTCGGGTTGTCGGCCTTGCGCATGAGCCTCCCTTACCATGACCGTCGCATGCCCCCGGAGCTGGACCGCGCCGACTATCACCTCTCCAGCAACCTGGGACGCACCATCCAGGCCTGCCGCCAGTCGGTCATCGATGCCCGCGCCTGCCTGGACTGGCTCGAAATGCAGGGCTACCGCAGGCTGGCCGTGCTGGGAACCAGTCTGGGCTCCGCCATGGGGTTCATAGCGGCGGCTCACGATCCCAGGGTCGGCGCCTGCGTCTTCAACCACGCCTCAATGTACTTTGGCGATGTGGTCTGGACGGGGCTGTCAACGCGGCATGTGCGCCAAGGCCTCGAGGGGTTCGTGACGCAGGACGAGCTGCGCGAGTACTGGCGAGTCATCAGCCCGGCGGTATACATCGACCGGTTCGTCGGGCGGAACGTGCAGAGCCTCATCATCTGGGCGCGGCACGACACCACGTTCCTGCCCGAGTACTCGCAGCAGATGGTCGCGCTGTTCCGTTCGCGCCGCTTGCCGCTCAAAGTCGTCGTGCTGCCCTGCGGCCACTACACTACCGGTCAGTTCCCCTTCAACTGGGTGGACGGCCTGGCTATGTGCCGGTTCTTGGCGCGGAACCTGTGACACCCACCTCCACCACCCCCTTGCCCCACACCGTCTGGCGGCCGACGCCGGTCCAGCGGGCGGCGCGGGTCAGCCCGGGCCTGCGCTACCCTCGGATGGCGCCAGCGGCCCCAGGTAGCGCTCGGCCGCTGCAAGAAATGCCTCGGCGCGCTGGATCTGCTCAGACGCCCTCTCCGCAGTCACCGTCTCTAGGTAATCGTAGTCGGCTTCCAAGCGCACGTCCTGGGCATCCCTCAGGTAGCGGTGCAACTCTCGCGGCAGGCGGCCCGACTTGGCAAAATGCAGACCGAAGGCCCCGATGACCTCCGCATGCTTGGAGAAGGAAAGGCCTTCTCCTTCCAGGAATGCCTGCGCCACGTAGAACATCGCGTAGTAGGCCCGGGCCGCGGCGAAGCCGTGGAATCCATCGCGGTGCAATGACTTGGCCGCCTCCAGACTCGCCTGCGCCTTGAGCAGCAGGGCCCGCTGATCCTCAGTCACACCGCCACCCCCTCGCGACGGATGTTGCGGAGCAGCGGCCCCTGGCCGCGCAAGAAGCGTGCTTCGTCCATGTACAGGCAAGAGACCACCGTCCCCTGTTCCAGGGACAGCTCCGACAAGAAGTTGCTGTTGCGCTCGATCTCGGCGCCCCGGTCCACCGGACCGCGCAGAACCACCAGCACGTCGATATCGGACCCAGCGGAGGCTTCGCCGCGGGCATGCGACCCGAAAAGAACAAAGTCCACCAGCCGGTCTCCATAGACCGCCTCGAAGTGCTGCCGCACTCGGTTCAGCAGGCCCGCCAGCTCTGACGCCATGCTCTACTACATACCAGATCAGGCTGGGAGGCGCACCTCCACTACTCCCTTGCCCCAGACCGTCTGGCGGCCCACGCCGGTCCAGTGGGCGGCGTGGAGGTAAGGGAGGAACTCGGCGAGGTCGCCTTCGTATTCGGCTTCACCTACAAAGCCGCCCAGCGGGTGGCGACGGCCGGTCTTGGCGGAGACGCGATCCGACTCCGTGTGCCGCAGCTCGCAGCGCGTCATGCGCACTCGGGCCGCGCGCTCGCCGAGCGCCTTGAAGTCGATCTCCAGCGGCCCCGGCCCGTACAGCGCGCGCAGCGTGCTCAGCCGGTCACGGATGCGGGCAAACAGGATCGGAAACTCGGGCCGGGCGGCGAGCCGGTCACCGTGCTTCAGCTCGGTGGGCGTCAGGAAGCGCACCGTCAGGCGAGAGACCGGGTCCGGGCCGGGTTTCAGATCCAGCGTTACCGGCGTCTCATCCACCCCCAGGAGTTCCGCCCGCCCGCGTCCGGGGCCCAGCCCCGCGTGCGCCAGTTCAGCAAACGCCTTGACGAAGTAGTCGCGCGGCGGATCCTTGGTATCGAACAGGTGCACGTCGAAGTGAAAAGTCTCGCCGCGCTGGACGGTCCGCCCATCGAGGTGCGCGGCGCGAAAGACGAACGGGCGGGGCTGCTCGCGCAGGCCGCTGGGTCCGCGGCCGACTGCGGAAGGCTCGAAGATGCGAGCGTAAATGTCCGGGGAGGCGATCCGCCGGAGGATCGTGCCGAACGCGCCCCTCACGATGTTGCCCGACTTGCCCGCCGGGAAGTGCACCGGCTCTCGCGCCGCGAAGCGGAAACGAAGCGCGAGAAGTTTGAACGTCAACGCCTCAGAAATTGATCTTCGCCCCCAACTGGATCTGGCGGGCGTAGCTGGCCACGGTGTTCCGGATGCGCCCGAAGGTGGTCGAGGTCAGGGTCAGCGTGGGGAAACCGAACGAGGGCGAGTTGGTCAGGTTGGTCATGTCGGCGCGCAACTCGAAGTTCATCCCCTCGCGGATGGCATTCATGGAGAAGCGCTTGAGCACGCTGGCGGCCATGGTGTAGAAGCCCGGCCCGTCGATGGTATTGCGTCCCGAACTGCCCAGCTCGCCCGCCGCCGGACCGGTGAACAGGCCCCGCTGGCTGGCGTCGAAGAACCACTTGTAGCCGGAGGCCGCGTCGTCGAAGACCTTGGCCATGCCCTGGGAGCAAGCAGTGCAGTTGGCCATCGACTGCACCACGCTCGAGAACGTATAGGCGCCCGAGTAGACGATCATGGGCCGCCCCGAAGTCAGCCGCATGTAGCCGGCGACCTGCCAGCCGCCGATCAGGTGGTCCAAAACGGCGGGCACATCGGCCCCCCTGGCGCGCCCCTTGCCGAAGGGCAGCTCCCACAGCCAGCTCATCTGCCAGGCGTGGGTGCGGTCGAAGTCGCTGCGGCCGTAATTGAGCTTGCGATTGTTGATGTCGAAGGGCGTCGAGGAGGCCGACTGCGAGCTGCCGGTGGACACGCGGGTGAAGATCGGGTCGAAGGAGCGGGTATCCAGCGATTTTGACCAGGTGTAACTCACCTGGTAAGAGACGCCGCGGGAGATGCGGCGCTCCACCTGCAACTCCAGGGCGTGATAGGTGGAGAAATCGTTGGAGTCGATCACATAGACGCCGCCACCGAACTGTGGAAACGGCCACACCACGTACGGACCGGCGCCCGAGAGGTCCGTCACGGACCGCCCGCCCTGGAGCCGCGAGGCGATCGAGGAAGCCACCGCGGCCACCGAATTCAGCGCCAGGTCAGAGCTGTAGAGGCGGCGCACCATCTGCGAGCCGGTCTCGGTGGCGCTACGCCGCGAATCGGCCTGGAGCCACGTGTTGATCAAGGCGGACTCCCCGCCGGCCTTCACGGTCTTGAAGGCATCCAGGAATCCGTTGCGGAAGATCTCGGCCTGGTTGACGTTGTAAGCGCCGTACAATCGGTACGCCCGGCGGCCGATGTAGCTCACATCCAGCACCGTGCGCGGCGCGATCTCGCGCTGGATGCTGAGGCTCCACATGTGAGTGGTGGGCGTGCCCGTGTCCGGATCAACAACCGTGACCGAGCTCGCCGAGAAGGCCGCCGGCTGGGCCAGATCGGCGGGTCTGGCGGTGGGCGGGCTCAAGCGCGGCACGCTGGGCAGCCGCCCGCCCGCCTGGCCGAAATCGGTGTTGGTGATGCCCAGAGTAGTGCCCGGCAGGTTGGGGAAGATGGCCGAGGAGAGGCCGAAGGTGGCCATGCGGTCGAAGGCCAGCCGGTAGTTAGCGCGCAGAGACATCTTGCCCGCCCCGGTGGGATCCCAGGCCACGCCGACCGAGGGGCCCAGGTTGCGCCAAGCGTCCTTGTACAGCGGCCCCGACACCCAGTTCACCGTGGTCGAGGGCACTGCGCCCACCGTCATCAGCTTGTCGGGCGCCTTGAGGCGCCCGTCGGGCGTGCGCGGCGAGAGCTTCGCCTCCCAGCGCAGCCCCAGGTCCACGGTCAGGTTCTTGCGCACCTTCCAGGTGTCCTGGAGGTACAAGTCATATTCCGGGAAGCGGGCGTCGAAATCGTAGATCCCCTCGATGAACTTGTCACCCTTGCTGGCGAAGCCGCGGGCCGTGGTGCCCACGCGCCCCAGCAGGAAGTTGATGTGGCTCTGGACGGCGGGCCGGTCGTAAGTGGTGTTGATGTCGGCCGGGATGCCGAAGGTGGCCGGGTCCACGGTGTTGACGCCGGTCGAGAAGTTGAGGGTCTGCACGGCGTTATAGCCCGCGATCGAGCCCCGCTCATCCACGTGCTGCTGGAGGCGAATGTTGCCGCCGAACTTGAAGGCGTGCGCCCCGCGGAACCAGCCCAGATTCTCGACCACCTGCCAGGTCCGCAGCGTCCTCAGGTTGCCCCACTCATACTGGGTGGTGGTGTCCACCGGCCCGGACATGGAGATCTTGCCCAAGTCGGCCATGGGGCTCAGGAAATTGAAGGTGAACTTGTTCAAACCCACCACCAGCTCGTTAGTGAGGCTGGGAACCGGGTTCCAGCGCCAGTTGAAGGCCAGGTTCTTGGGGGAACGCTCGGTGTTGACGTAACAGTCCATGCCGGGGAAAATGGGCTGGCCGGCGTTGGCGCTGTCGCAGATGGTGTCCTGCCGGCCGAAGGCGATGCGCGCGAACAGGGCGTTGCGCTGGTTCAGCACGTGATCGACCTTGAAGACCGCGTCGTACTGGCGCTCCCGCTCCGGGGTGCTGAAGACGAAGTAGGCGGTGTTCAGACCGTCGCCGCCGGTGAAGTTATTGGGCAGCGGGATCCCGTCCAGCATGGCCTGAATGGTCTTGTCGAGGCCGAGGCGCTGGGGGTCGGCGGTGGCCACGTTGTAGGTGCCGATGCTCACGCCCGGCAGCACGTTGCCGTTGAAATCCACCGAGGCCCCCACGGCGCCCGCGGGAGAGTTACGCCCGCCCTTGACGTAGCGCAGGATGCCCTTACGGACGTCCGCCGTGTAGACCGTGCGGGTGACGCTATTGGTCTGGTTGGCCATCAGCCGCTGCACATTGGCGAAAAAGAAGGTCCGGTTCTTGACGATCGGGCCCCCGAGGCTGCCGCCGAAGATGTTCTGCACAAACTTGCGCTTGCCCAGCGGCGGCTGGCTCATGTTGTACTCCCACTCATTGGCGTTCAGCCGAGGTGTGCGGTAGAACCAGAAACCGCCTCCGTGCCATTCGTTGGAGCCGGAGCGCGTGATCATGGCTACCTGCGCTCCGCTGTTGCGGCCCACCTCCGCGGTGGGGTTGCTGGTGATGATGCGGAATTCCGCCAGCATGTCCGGGTTGGGCCTGATCGGCGAGAAGTTGGAGCCCCCGGCGCTGGTCTCGTTAATGTCGATGCCGTCCAGGGTGAAGTTCCAGGAACGGTCGCGCGCCCCATGCACGTGCACGCCCCCGCCGGTGTTGGCGCCCCCCACCACGCCGGGCTGGAGGTAGACCAGGTCCAGCGGGTTGCGCCCGCGGGTGCCCACGATGGGCAGGTCGCGGATGACGCGCTCGGGGAACAGGTTGCCGTAGTTGCCCGAGGTCGAGGTCTGCACGGTCTCGGCGGCCGCGCTGACTTCAATGCTCTCGGAAAGCGCGCCCACCTCCAGCTTCACGTTCACCGTGGCGGGTTGCCCGATCGTCACCGCGTTGCCCTTGGAGACGTACTTCTTGAACCCCGCGGCTTCCACCGTGACGGTGTACGTGCCGGATTGCACAGCCTCGAAAACGTAGGCGCCCGTCTCCGAGGTCTTGGCCGTGAAGCTGACGCCCGTGGCCTCGTTGGTCAGCCGGACCGTCGCCGCGGGCACGGCCGCCCCGGTGGGGTCCTGAACTACTCCCAAAAGCCGCGAAGTGGTGCCCTGGGCGTACAGCGCCAGCGCAGCCACAGCCATGGCGAGAGAAATCCTCCGGATGGTTTTCATACGCGGGATATTATCACAGATCAGCCCGCGAAGGGTGGGCCGGCTTTCTGGCACAATGGCAGAATGAACCCAGGTATCGAGAACGTCCGCCGGCGGGGCAGCCGCATCATCGCCGAGGGCACGCACATGCTGCCCGCCGCCTCGCTGCTCATAGCCGAAGGAGTCATCGGCTCGCTGGATGATCTGAAGAAGCCCTTCGTTACAATCATCAACTCCCACACCAACCAGATCCCCGGGCACGCGCACCTGGACCGGCTCGGCGCGGTCCTCCGCGAGGAGCTGAAGGCCCTGGGGTTCAACGTCTGGTACGCCAATGTCGGGGCGGCCATCTGCGACGGCATCGCCATGGGGCACTTCGGCATGAAGTACTCGCTGCCCTCGCGGGAACTGATCGCCGACCAGATCGAGTCGATCCTCGGGGCGCACCCCTGTGATGCCTGGATTGGCCTCGGCAACTGCGACAAGATCGTGCCCGCCATGTACAACGCCATGGTGAGCATCAATATCCCGGCGGTGTACGTGAGCGGCGGGCCGATGCTGGCGGGCCGCGGCAACATGGATGTGCTCACCCTTTTTGAGGCGGTGGGCCGCCACAGCGCGGGTAAGCTGAGCGAGGCGGAGTTGCGCCGCATGGTCGAGGAGGCTTGCCCCGGCTGC
>CAYGVJ010000058.1:0-32398 GCA_964353255.1 uncultured Solibacteraceae bacterium
GGGGCGAAGCCGTTGCACCGGCTGGTCCAGGAAGTAGAATTCGCCCGACCAGGCGCCGTCCAGCATCCCCACGATGCTCAGCAAGGTGGTTTTTCCGGCGCCGGAAGGCCCCATGATGGTGACAAACTCGCCCTCCCGAATCTCCAGCGTGATGCGGCGCAGCACCCAGGTCTTGACATTGCCGGCCTGGTAGAACTTCTCGACATTCACCATCCTGATCATGGGGCCGCCCTCAGCAAACATTGTAGTGCACCGCTTGGCGGAGGCGACGCACTCCGCCGGCCCCCTCAGGGCTTGCCGGCCACCGGCGGCTCCAGCTCCATGCCGATCTTGTTCAGGATGACCAGGTCCACGCGGCGGTTGCGCGCGCGGCCTGCTTCGGTCTCGTTGGTGTCGGCCGGGGTGGTTTCGCCGTACCCGGCGATGGCCATCCGCGTTTCGGGTATGTTGAAGCGCTGGTTGAGCAGGCGCAACATGGCCACTGCGCGGGCGGCGGAAAGCTCCCAGTTGCTGGCGAACCGGGAGTTGTGAATGGGCACCCAGTCGGTGTGTCCTTCCAGGCGAATCGGGTTGGGCAGCGAGGCGATGGTGCTGGCGATCTTCCCGATCGTGGGGTAGGTCCGCGGCTCGATAGCGTCCTCACCGGTATGGAAGAAGGCCGCCTCCATCAGGCTCACCACCAGCCCGCGACCCTGGAGCCTGATTTGCAGCTTCCCTCCGGCGATTTCTTCCTTCAGTTCTTTGGTGAGGAACTGTAGCGACGGCAGCAGTTCGGCGAGCACCTGGTTGCGCGCCTCGTAGAGGGCGTCCGGTTTGGCGCCCCCGGGACCCTTAAACTGAGCGTTGCCCTTGCCTTTTTCGTCCAGGGTCCCCCCGAGGATGCCGGCGATGGCCGAGGCGACCTGTCCGTCCTGCAATGCCTTGCGAATGGACTCGGAAACCTGCGCGGCCTTGCCTTTGTCGGTCTGCGCGGAGGCGAACATCACGACGAAGAAGGCGAACATCAGGGTGATGAAATCGGCGTAGGAGATCAGCCAGCGCTCCAGGTTGTCGTGCGCGGCCTGTTTCTTCTTGCGTGCCATAGCGTTTATGCGGTTTGTTTCGGAGGTCCTATCCCTTGGGGTGTCGGGGCCGGCGCCGCCTGAGCGGCAGGTTTGGGTGTGGCCTCCTTGGCCTTCTTCTGTTTCTTGGCCTTCTCCAGGCTCTGACGGGCGTAGGCTTCCAGCTTCGTGCGAATCAGCTTGGGGTTCAGCCCCTCGACGATGCCCACCACGCCCTCCAGCATCAGCTCTTTCATCTGCATGGCCTGGTGGGCGCGGGCCCGGATCTTGGCGCCCGCGGGAAGGAAGAAGACGTTCGCCGCGCCCACCCCGTAGATGGTGGCCACGAAAGCCACCGCGATGCCCTTGCCCACCTCCTCGATATTGGCCAGGTTCTTCATCACCTGGATCAGCCCCAGCACGGCTCCGATGATGCCAATGGTGGGAGAGTAGCCGCCGGCCGCTTCGAAGACCTTGGCCTCCGCCTCGTGCTCGTGCTCCTCGATGCCCATCTCCAGTTCCATCATCTTGCGGATCTCTTGCAGGTCCGTGCCGTCCACGGCCAGATTCAGCGCTTTGCGCAGGAAGGGATCCTCGATGCGCTCGGCTTCCTGCTCCAGCGAGACGATGCCGTTCTTCCGCGCCTTGGTGGCGTAGCCGATGATCTCCTCGATGATGACTTCGGGAGTCTCCTGCTTCTCGAAGAACACCGCCATCAGCCGGGCCACGGCCCCCTTGAGCGTGTGCATGGGAGTGGTGACCATGACGGCGCCGAAGGTGCCCCCGAAGACGATGATGGCGGCGGTGACCTGGAGGATCTCCTGGATCTTGCCGCCCTCCAGGACCATGCCTCCCACAATCGCGCCTACGGCCAACGCCAAGCCGCCTATGCTGGCCAGGTCCGGCTTGGTGCCGCCGCTCTTCGGCGGGTCGGGTTTCTTTGGTTTCTCGGCCATCCCGATCCAACTAGAGCTGGCCGCTGGCGGCCTGCTCCTCCTCCTCCTGCCTGAGCACGGTCGGGCACTGGCACATCCGCACGTTGACGGCCCGCCTGAACTCGATCACTCGATCCAGCACTTCGTCGGCCGATTCCAGAACCATGAACTTCTGCCCAGTGGTCAGGGTGATAATCGTATCCGGCGTCACCTCCAGATGTTCGATCAAGTCCGCGTTGAGCATCATGGGGGCGTGGTTCAGGCGCGTGAGCCTGATCATGGTTGCAGCCTCCCCTACTTGGGCTTATCGTCTGCCGGGTGGCGCGTTCAGGCCTTTCCGGCCTCCGATTCCCGCGCGAACGGCCCGCAGCGGTCGATGAGGCCAACAGGAGGAGCGAAGTGTACACGCCGCCATGCCAAGTTGCCCGTCGGGCGAGCAGGATACTGGAGGCCGTCGAGGCGGGCGACCTGCGACGACTGGAGGAGGAGCTGGCCCAGGCCGCGGCGGCGCGCGCCGGCCAGCCGGACCGGCCCCCGGAGCGAGCCGAGCGGCTGGAACTGCTCGAAGCCGTGGCCCAGGCCATGCGTGAGGCCATAGACCGCATGCGCCGCCGGTTGATCGACCACCTGGAAGGCGCTCCCGTCCAGCTCCGGCTCCTGCGCCACCTGGCGGCCGGGCGGAGTTGACTCGGGTGGGGCTACTTCAGCAGTTCCAGGATGGCGGCCAGATCCCGCCGGATCTCCTCGATGGCCCCGGAGGCAGGAAACAGGCTGCCTTGCCGGGCGCCGGGGCTCGAACGGCGCGCGGCTTTCGCGGCGCTCCCCAGGTATCTCCGGGCGCCTTCTAAGGTGTAACGCTTCTCCCGCAGCAGCCGCTTGATCTCCAGCAGCAGCTCGACGTCCTTCCGCCGGTACATGCGCTGCCCGCTCGCCGACTTCTTGGGCGCCAGCGCCGGGAATTCCGTTTCCCAGTACCGGAGCACATAGGGTTCGACGCCCACCAGGCGGCTGACTTCGCCGATGCGGAAGTAGAGCTTGTCCGGGATCTCGGCCGCCCGCTGTTCTCTTGAACCCCGTTCTGCGATCCGTGGTGGGATACTCGCCATCCTACGGGATACAGAGGCGGAGGTCAACCCGCAGGGGCGGTTCACAACTCCCGCAGGATTATTTCTGCCGTCTTGCGAATGACTTCCGCGCCCCTGACCCGCGCAGCCCGCTCCGGTCCGCTATTGTGTGGGCAGATGCAGGCTTGCTGGCATCAGCTCGCACGGCCCCGAGCACGCCGGCGGCCACCCGCGGGACGCGGACCGGGGGGCGGAGGCTGGGGGCCTGGGAACGCCACTGCACTCTGGAGGACATCCCGCCCGCCGTCCGCGTCCCGCCCTTTCCATCCCGCCTCCGCAGTAGCATGATGAATCTGTGGCCCTCCGCTTCGGAATCCATCCGGTCCTGGAAGCCCTGCGCACGGGCAGCCCGTTGAACCGGGTGCTCATCGCCAGGGAGACTTCCTCTCACCGCTTGCAGGAAATCGTCGCTCTGTGCCGTGAGCACTCCGTCCCGGTGCGTTTTGAACGCCGCCAAGTGCTGGACCGCCTGTGCGGCGGCGCCGCGCACCAAGGAGTCGCAGCGCTGGGGGCGGCGCACCAGTACCGGGAGCTCGAAGAACTGCTGGAGACAGCGCGCCTGCTGGTGGCGCTGGACGGCATCGAAGATCCGCACAACCTGGGGGCCATCATCCGGACCGCGCATGCCGCCGGCGCCGCCGGCGTAGTCGTGCCGGAGCGGCGCAGCGCGCCGCTCACCGAGGCCGTGGCGAAAGCGGCTGCGGGCGCGCTGGAATACCTGCCCGTGGCCCGCGTGGGCAACCTCAACCGGGCGCTGGAGACGCTCAAGCAGCGCGGCTTCTGGATCTACGGCCTGGACGAGCGCGGCGAGCACGCCTACGACGCCATCGACTACGCCGCGCCCACCGTTTTCGTTCTCGGCGCTGAAGGGCACGGCCTGCACCAGCAGGTGCGCAACCGCTGCGACTTCCTGATCCGCATCCCGCTGGCCGGCCGGATCCCCTCGCTCAACGTTTCGGTGGCCGCGGGGGTCGTGCTGTTCGAGTGGAAGCAACGTCAAGCGCCGGGCGCATAGTACAATCGTTCCAAATGCGCTTCTCGCCGCTGCTCGCGCTGTTGCTGAGCGTTGCGACTGATCAGGTCACCTTGGCGCGGCAGCCCGTGCGCGCGCGGAGCGCCATGGTGGTGAGCCGCGAGGCGCACTCGACCGACGCCGGCCTGGCGGTGCTCCGCGCCGGAGGGAACGCCGTGGACGCTGCCGTCGCGGTGGGCTTCGCACTGGCGGTAACGCATCCGGCGGCGGGCAACCTGGGCGGCGGCGGTTTCATGCTGATCCGCTTCGCCGACGGTCGCTCGACTTTCCTCGACTTCCGCGAGCGCGCCCCCCGCAAGGCCAGCCGCAACATGTACCTGGGCCCGGACGGCAAACCCACCGAAGAGAGCCTGGTCGGCTGGCGGGCGGCGGCGGTGCCCGGCACGGTGAAGGGGCTCGAGTACGCCGCAAAGAAGTACGGGCGCAAGCCTTGGGCCGAGTTGGTGGCGCCAGCCATCGAGCTGGCCTCCAAAGGCTTCCCCGTTTCCTGGGGCCTGGCGCAGAGCCTCCGGGGGACCAAGAAGCTGAACCGGTTCCCCGAATCGAAGCGTATCTTCCTCAAGGGCGGCGCGTTCTACGAACCAGGCGAGCGGTTGCTCCAGCCCGAGTTGGCCGCGACGCTCAAGCGCATTGCGGCGGCGGGCGCGCGGGATTTCTACGAAGGCGAGACGGCGCGGCGGCTGGTCGAGGCGATGACCGCCCACGGCGGGCTGTGGACGGCGGAGGATCTCAAGAACTACGCGGTGGTCGAGCGCCGGCCTCTCACCGGGCGCTACCGCGGCTATGACATCCTGACGGCGCCGCCGCCCAGCTCCGGCGGGGTGGGCATTCTGGAGATGCTGGGCATGCTGGAAGGCTCCGGCTACCAGAAGCCGGGAGCCGGCTCGGCCGCGGCGATCCACTATCTGGCCGAGGTCATGCGCCGCTACTACGCCGACCGCAGCGAGTACCTGGGCGACCCGGACTTCGTGCGCGTGCCGGTGGCCGGCCTGCTGAACCCCGCTTACCTGGCGCGGCTCCGGGCTTCGATCGATTCCGGGCGGGCCACGCCCAGCGCGCAGTTGGGCCCCGGCCGTCCGCCGGGCGAGGAGAGCAGCGAGACTACCCACTACTCGATCGTGGACCGGGAAGGCACCGCCGTGGCCGTCACTTACACGCTCAACGGCGGCTACGGCTGCGGCGTCACCGCGCCCGGGCTGGGCTTCCTGCTCAACAACGAGATGGACGACTTTGCGGCCAGGCCCGGCGCGCCCAATTCCTATGGGCTCGTCCAGGGCGAGCGCAACGCTATCCAGCCGGGCAAGCGCCCGCTGTCCTCGATGACGCCCACCATAGTGCTGCGCGACGGCCGGCTCTACCTGGTCGTGGGCTCGCCCGGCGGGCCGCGCATCATCACGACCGTGCTCGAGGTGCTCATCAACGTGCTGGACTTCGGCATGGAGATCCAGGCCGCCGTGGACTGGCCGCGCTTCCACCACCAGTGGCTGCCCGACAAACTGTACCTGGAGGGCGGGTTTTCGCCGGACACCGCGGCGCTGCTGGAGGCGCGCGGGCACACCCTCGAGCGGGTCGGCTCGATCGGCGAGGTGGCGGCCATCCTGGTTGCCGAAAAGTGGCTGGAAGGCGCCGGGGACTCGCGTGTGGAGGGCAAGGCGGCGGGTTACTGAGTCCCCATGGAACACGCACTTTCCACTCACCTGTTCGCCAATCACCGCCTCACCACGGCCCTGCTGGAGAAAATCTGGGACGCGGGAATCGCGGCGGTCGAGATCTTCTGCGCCCGGCAGCACCTGGATCACACCAACGGCGCGCAACTGGTCGAGCTGCGGCATTGGTTCCGGGATTCCGAGTTGAAGTTGTGGTCGCTACACGCCCCCGTTTACACGGACGACGTGTGGGGGCGCTCCGGCCCGCACTCCATCATCAACATCACCGAGCCGGTCAAGTCCAGGCGCATCGCCATGGTGGACGAGATCAAGCGCGCCATCGAAGTGGTCGAGTACGTGCCCTTCCGCTACCTGATCCAGCACCTGGGGATGGAGGAGGAGGAATTCGACGAGCGCAAGCTAGACGCCGCCTTCTCCTCGCTGGACGAGTTGAGCGTATTCGCCCGGCAGCGCGGGGTCGAGATCCTGATCGAGAACATACCCAACCAGCTCTCCAGCGCCGACCGGCTGGCCTACTTCCTGGAAACCACTCACCTGAACCTGAACCTGTGTTTCGACGTGGGCCACGCCCATCTGATGGAGGGCATCGAGTCCGCCTTCTCCATCATGCAGTACCGCATTCGCTCGACCCACGTGCACGACAACGACGGCCGCGTGGACGCCCACCTGTTCCCCTTCTTGGCCCAGAGCGGCACGGTGGACTGGGCCAGCACCATGGCCCTGCTGCGGTCCCACGCCGACCAGTACCCTTTGCTGCTGGAATTGCGGGAGGACCCGGAGCGGAAACAGCCGCTTCCAGCGGTCAGGGAAATCTTCCAACGACTGGAGAGTTTCTGAGATGAGTGCGCCAGAGACGCCGGCGCGCATCACGGTGGCCGAGGCCGGCCGCCACGTCGGCCAACGGGTGCGCATCCCCGGCTGGCTGTACAACCTGCGCCGCTCCGGCAAGGTGGCCTTCCCGCTGCTCCGAGACGGCACCGGGATCATCCAGGGCGTGGCGGTGAAGAGCCAGCTTCCCGAAGAGCTGTTCGAGGTCATCAAAGACCTGACCCAGGAGTCCTCGATCATCGTCACCGGCAAGGTCCGGGCCGAGCCGCGCGCCCCAGGCGGCTACGAGCTGGAGGTCGAGCACCTGGAGGTAGTCTCGCGGGTGCCGGAGAGCGACCCCTATCCCATCACTCCCAAGGAGCACGGCACCGAGTTCCTGATGGACCACCGGCACCTGTGGCTGCGCAGCCGTCGCCAGCACGCCATCCTGCGGGTGCGGCACGAGGTGGTGCGCGCCATCCGCGACTACCTGGATTCGAGCGGCTTCACCCTCATCGACACTCCCATCTTCACCCCGGCGGCCTGCGAAGGCAGCACCAGCCTCTTCGAGGTCAGTTACTTCGAGGACGAGAAGGTCTACCTGACCCAGTCCGGCCAGCTTTACAACGAGGCCACCGCCATGGCCTTCGGCAAGGTGTACTGCTTCGGGCCTACCTTCCGCGCCGAGCGCTCCAAGACCCGGCGGCACCTGACCGAGTTCTGGATGGTGGAGCCGGAGATGGCCTACGCCACGCTCGAGGATGTCAAGCAGGTGGCCGAGGAGTTGATCTTGTTCGTGGTGGACCGGGTGCTCAAGAACCGCCGGGCGGAACTGGCTGTTCTGGAGCGCGACGTCTCGAAACTGGAGGCCATCCAGGCGCCCTTCCCGCGCATCAGCTATGACGAGGCGGTCAAGAGGCTCCAGGGCAAGGGCAGCGAAATCGCCTGGGGCGGGGACTTCGGCGGGACCGACGAGACGCTGCTGAGCGAGGACTTCGACCGCCCCGCCATGGTGGACCGTTACCCGGCCGCGGTCAAGGCCTTCTACATGCAGCCCGACCCGGAGCGCCCGGAAGTAGCCCTGGGCGTGGACGTGCTGGCGCCGGAAGGATACGGGGAGATCGTCGGCGGCGGCCAGCGCATCCACGACTTGGATCTGCTGCTGCGCCGCATTGAGGAGCACAACCTGCCCAAGGAAGCCTTTGACTGGTACATCGATCTGCGGAGGTTCGGCACGGTCCCGCACGGCGGTTTCGGTATGGGAGTGGAGCGCGCGGTGGCCTGGCTGTGCGGGCTGGATCACATCCGGGAAACCATCGCCTTCCCGCGCATGCTCTACCGGACGCGACCCTGAGCTATGCGCCGTTCGCACCTCGCCATCATCGGAGCACCCCTGGATTTGGGCTCTGGGCGGCGCGGCGTGGACATGGGACCCTCGGCGATCCGCTTCGCCAGCCTGGGGCCGCGGCTGGAAACGCTGGGCTACCGGGTCGAGGACTGCGGGAACATCGCCGTCGAGCAGCCCGAGCGCGTCTCGCCCGGCGCCGCCGACGCCCGCTACCTGCGGCAGATCGCCGAGGCGTGCACGCGCCTGGCCGCTCTGGTCGAGCGGGCCGCCGCCAGGGGCCAGGTGCCGCTGGTGCTGGGCGGCGACCATTCGGTGGCCATGGGCTCGGTGAGCGGGATGGCGAACGGCTTCCGCGGCCGGCGCAAGCGCCTCGGGCTGCTTTGGGTGGATGCGCATCCGGACATGAACACGCCCGACACCTCCCCCAGCGGCAATGTCCACGGCATGCCGCTGGCCTGCCTGGTCGGGCTGGGCCCGCGCCGGCTCACGCACCTGTGCGGCTGGGCTCCTAAGGTGGACCCCAGAGACGTGGCGGTCGTCGGCCTGCGCGACGTTGACCAGCTCGA
The DNA here is from genome assembly GCA_964353255.1 of uncultured Solibacteraceae bacterium. Taxonomy (GTDB): domain Bacteria; phylum Acidobacteriota; class Terriglobia; order Bryobacterales; family Bryobacteraceae; genus VFZS01. The sequence continues at coordinate 8,521 of CAYGVJ010000058.1, forward strand.
GAAGCCGCACGTGCGCGGCTCCGGCGTCACGGCCCTCACCATGCGCGACATCGACGAGCGCGGCCTGCGGACGGTCATGGAAGAAGCCCTCGCTGTGGTCACCTCCGACACCGAAGGCTTTCACGTCTCGCTGGACATGGACGCCGTCGATCCCCAGCAGGCGCCCGGGGTCGGCACGCCGGTGCGGGGAGGCTTGAGCTACCGCGAAGCCCACTTGGCCATGGAGATGATCTGCGACTGCCGGCGGGTGACTTCCATGGACGTGGTCGAGGTCAATCCGATCATTGACGAGGCCAACCGCACGGCGCTGCTGGCGGTCGAGCTGGTGATGTCGGCCATGGGAAAACGAATCCTATGAAGAGGAAACTGCGTGTGGCCGTGCTTTACGGCGGCCGGAGCGGCGAGCACGAGGTCTCGATTCGCTCGGCGCGCTCGATCATGGCCGCCATGGACCCGGCAAAGTACGAGATCCTGCCGCTGTTCATCACCAAGGGCGGGCGCTGGAAGCCCCGCCCGCTCCTGCCCGAGCCGGGCGCCAACCGCGGCATTGACGTGGTCTTCCCCGTCCTGCACGGCACCTTCGGTGAGGACGGTACCGTGCAAGGGCTGCTGGAGCTGGCCGGCCTGCCCTACGTGGGCGCCGGCGTGCTCGGCTCTTCGGCGGCCATGGACAAGGAGATCATGAAGCGCCTCTGCCAGGAGCGCAGCCTGCCGGTGGTCGAGTACGTGGTGATGGACCGCGCGCGGCTCTCGGTGAAGCTGGTGGAGGAGCGGTTCTCCTATCCGGTCTTCGTCAAGCCCGTCAACCTGGGCTCCTCGGTGGGGATCTCGAAGCCCAAGAACCGCGCCGCACTCAGGAAGGCGCTCGACCTGGCCGCTCTGTATGACCGCAAGGTCCTGGTCGAGCGCGCCATCGCCGGCCGCGAGCTGGAATGCTCGGTGCTGGGCAACGACGACCCGGTGGCCTCGCTGCCCTGCGAGATCATCCCCTCACGCGAGTTCTACGACTACGAGGACAAGTATATCCTCGACCGCGCCCAGACCATCGTGCCGGCGGATCTCACGCCTGAACAGGTGGAGGAAACGCGCCGGCTGGCCGTCGCCTGCTACCAGGCGTGCGCCTGCGAAGGCATGGCGCGGGTGGATTTTCTGCTCGAAGCCGCCACCGGCCGCATCTACATCAACGAGATCAACACCATCCCGGGGTTCACCTCGATCAGCATGTTTCCCAAGATGTGGGAGGCCACCGGCCTGCCCTATTCCGCGCTGATCGACCGGTTGATCGAACTGGCTTTGGAGCGCCACGCCGCCAAGCGGCAGACGCGGTACCGGCGGTAGCGGCGAACCCGTTTCGCGCCAAGCACGCCAAGATCCCGCAAAGAACGCAAAGGCTGGACAAGAAGACCCAAAGAACTTGGCGAGGGTGGCGCGTCCCGGTAGCTGCGGAGGAAGCGCTCCGTGTAGCGCGCCGTCATCGTCGCGCCCGCTTGGCAGCTCCCCGTGTCCGAGCGTTCTGTTTCAGAGAGGCGATCATCGCCTCGGCTGATGCGAACGGGCCGTGAGCGCGGCCGGCCTTCAGATCGTCGAGCGCCTCGGCCAGCCGCCGGTCGATGACCGACTTCGGGGTGAAGACGATTCTTCCATCCTCTGCTTTGGCTTCCAGCAGATCTCCCACCCCGATGCGCACCTGCCGCCGCACCGCCGCCGGCGCTTGGGCGCTGCCGCCGGCAGGGGCGGGAAACCCTGCCCGGCGCGAACGCCCGCCCTTGTGCTATATTTATTCATGAGGGTGAATGTTTAATCAATGAGAGCGCGCGCCGGCATCGTCGGGTTCCTAGGGTACGGCGGGGCCGAGCTCCTGCGCCTGCTGGCTCGCCATCCGCGCGCCGCGCCCTGGCTGCTGGACGACATCCAGGAGGCCGAGGAGCGCCCGCGGCCGCTGGCGCGCGGCGCGCCCCGGCGGCGGCCGGTCACCCCGGAGGCGGTCAAGCAGGAGAAGCTGGCGGTGGTCTTCCTGGCCACCCCGGCGGAGGTCTCCATGGAGCGGGCGCCCGGCCTGGTGGAGGCCGGCGCCACCGTCATCGACCTGAGCGGGGCCTTCCGCCTGCGCACGCCGGAGAACTATGCGCGGTGGTACAAGGCGCCGCACACGCAGCCCAAGCTGCTGGCCGAAGCCGTCTACGGCCTGCCGGAGCTGGGCCGCGATCGCCTGCGCGGGGCGCGCCTGATCGCGAACCCCGGCTGCTACCCGACGGCCGCCAGCCTGGCCCTCCAGCCGCTGGTGGCGGCGGGCGTGGTGGACCGCTCCGCCGGCATCGTCTGCGACGCCAAGAGCGGCGTCAGCGGCGCGGGCCGCAAGCCTAGCCCCAAGACCAGCTTCTGCGAGGTCACCGGGAACTTCTCCTGCTACTCGCTGCTGGACCATCGCCACGTGCCCGAGGTGCTCATGAACTGCGGGCTCGAGGACGGCGAGCTGAGCTTCACGGCCCACCTGCTGCCGGTGGAGCGCGGGATTCTGGAGACCATCTACTTTCGCGCGCGGGGCGTGGGCCGCGCCGAGGATCTGCTTCAGGTCTACTTCGAGCGCTACCGCGGCGAGCCGTTCATCCGCCTCCACCCTGCCGGGCAGGTTCCGGACCTGCGCGCAGTTCAGCGCACCAACTACTGCGATCTCGGCGCGCGCCTGGACGCCGCGACGGGGCGGGCGGTGGTGGTGGCGGCCATCGACAACCTGGTGAAGGGCGCGGCGGGGCAGGCGATCCAGAACATGAACCTGGCGCTGGGCTGGGCCGAGACCGAGGGGCTCCAGTGAAGGCGCTGGTCAAAATCGGCGGCACCCTGCTGGAAGACGCTGCCGCTCGCCGCCGGCTGGCCCGGGAACTGGCCGACGCCGCACGCCGCATCCGCCTGGTGGTAGTGCATGGCGGCGGCAAGCAGATGAGCCGCTTCCTGGCCGAACGTGGCATCCAGAGCCGCTTCATCGGCGGGTTGCGGGTGACCACGCCGGAGACGCTTGACGCGGTCCTGCAAGTGGTGGCCGGTAGCGTGAACCAGGAGCTGGTGGCGGCTTTCGTCGAGGCTGACGCGCGGGCGGTGGGACTGACCGGGGTGGATGCCTGCCTGGTGGAGGCTGAGCCGATGGATGAGGCGCTGGGCGCGGTGGGGCGTCCGGCGCGCGTAAACCCGGAGTTGCTGGAGCTGCTCACCGGCCGGGGGTACCTGCCGGTGGTGGCTTGCGTGGCCGGCGATCGGGCGGGCCGCATTTACAACGTCAACGCCGACCAGATGGCGGCGGCCTGCGCCGCCGGCTTCGCCGCCGACCGGTTGCTGTTTCTCACCGACGTGGAGGGGGTGCTGGACGCCGGCAGGCGCCTGCTACCCGTACTCACCGCGGCTGAGTGCCAAGCCCTTATCGCCGAGGGAGTTGCCACCGGCGGTATGCAGGCGAAGCTGAATGCAGCTCTGGAGGCTCTGCGCCTGGGCGTGCCGGAAGTGGACATCGCTCCCGGAGCGCGGCCGGAGGTCATCTCCCGCTGGCTGGCCGGGGAGAGCGTGGGCAGCCGCCTGATCAAGGAGGCCCCCCATGGTTAGCACGCTGGCCCGGCTGCCGGACCCTTCGGCGGATTGCCACGAGCCGCTGCTGCTCCGCAAGGCCGTCATGCGCGACCTCCCTGCGCTGCTCGAACTCATAAACACCCCTGCCGCCCAGGGCATCATGCTGGCCCGCTCGGAGTTCGAACTGGCGGAGAACCTTCGGGATTTTATGGTGGTTTGCCGCCAGGACGAGGTAGTGGGCTGCGCGGCATTGCACTTTTACACACCCGCCATGGGGGAGATACGCTCGCTGGCCGTGGCTCCTGCCTGGAGGCGGCACGGCGCGGGCCGCCAGCTGGTCCAGGCCCTCCAGGAGGAGGCCCGGGCCTCCGGCTTGCAGGGGGTCTTCGCCTTTACCTACATCCCGGGTTTCTTCGAGAAGCTTGGGTTTCAGGGGACCGAGCGCGAGGCGCTGCCGCTAAAAGCTTGGAAAGACTGCCTGCGCTGCCCTAAATTCCAATGCTGCGACGAGATCGCGGTAATAAAACTCTTTGACGAAGCGCACAACGGTTGACCCATAACGCGCCCCGGGAGCCCTCGGGGAGTTAAATCGCATCAAATCAGTTGAATTTCTGCGATCTGCTGGTATAATCTCACTGAGGCCCGCGGAGGGCTGGAAATGCGCGCTCAAAGCGTCGATGTCCGGGGGTCGGAAGGCAAGGTGCTCTGTTGCGCCATCTTTCGGGCGGGGGGTCGGAAACTGCTTTCCCGGGGGCATATGCTCAAGCAGGACGACGTGCGGCTGCTGGAAGGCGAGGGGCTGGAGCAGGTCTGGGTGACCGAGTTGGAGGACGGGGAAGTCGGCGAAGACGAGGCCGTCCTGCAAGTGGCTCGCGAAATGGCTGGCGGGGCCCTCGAAGTCCGGCTGGCCGCGGGAGGGCGGGCCAACCTGATGGCGGTCGAAGATTGCTGCGTTTTGGTGGATGAGCCCTCGCTGCGGCGGCTGAACGGCAGTTCGACCATGGTGGTGGCGACCGTGAGCAGCTTCGCTTACGCCCGCGCCGGCCAGCGCGTCGCCAGCGTGAAAAGCGCGCCGTTCGCGGTGGGCCGGGAGGGACTGGAGGCGGTTCTGGCCCTCCTGCGCGAGCGCGGGCCGGTGCTTCAGGGGCGGCCCATCCGCCGCCCGGTGGTGGGTGTGCTGTACTCGGACCCGATCACCGGAGAGCGCGCCAAGCACCTGTTCGAAGGGGTAATGCGCCAACGGCTGGAGCGTTTCGGGGCGAGCGCCAGTTACGCGCTGGCCGTCACCGAGGAGGACGACAGCGTCATCCGGGCACTCAGCCACCTGCTGCGGTGCCGGCCGGCGGCGGTGCTGATCGCCTCGACCACGGCGCCGGCCGGTCCGGAGGATGTGGTGGGGCGCGCCCTGGCCAGCCTGGGGTGCCGTCTGGAGCGCTTCCTGGCCCCGGTCGAACCGGGCAGCCTCCTGCTGCTGGCCTACAAGGACGCGATTCCAATCGTCTCCGCGCCGGGCTGCTACCGCTCGGCCAAGCCTAACGTGGTCGATCTGGTGCTGCCCCCCTTGCTGGCGGGCTATCCGGTCTCCAGGTGGGAAGTCGCCGCCCTGGGCCCCGGCGGCCTGATGGGCTGACCGAAACGGCGCCCCTAGTTGCGGCGCTTCAGGGTCGGCCGCTCGTCCTCGTCGGTCTTCTCTTTAGGTTTCCCGGACGCTGTCTCGTCGATGGTCCCGGTGCCCGGCTTCCGCCTCAAGGTAGGCCGGTTGGCGTCCTTCTCCTCCGGCTTGCGGCGGTTGCTCATGGCCAGCAGGCGGCCCTTGACGCTGTCGAACTCCGAGGTGCTGACCACGTACTCGGGCTTGGCCTTGAGATACGCTTGAATGCTCTTCTGGGAGTTCCTCACCCGATCATCGGTCGGGGGGTGCGAAGAGAAGATCTTGGAAACGCTGCCGGGCTTTTTCTTCTCCAGGGTCTGGATTTTCTCGAAGAAGTCCACAAACGCCGTCGGATCGTAGCCGGCCTTGTACATGTATTGCAGGCCGAGCAGGTCGGCTTCATTCTCGAAGGCGCGCGAGAATTTCAGAAAACTCACCGGTATCAAGACGCCGGCCGCCTGGCGCACGCCGTAGCCGGTCCAGCCGCCCATGAAGATCAGCGGGATCGAGAGGTAGTTGGCCAGCGTGGCGCGGGAGGCCTGGCGCGTGCCGTGGCGCGCCGCCACGTGCGCGATTTCGTGCGCCATCACTCCCGCCAACTCGGCTTCCGAGTCCGCCTTGAGGACGATCCCCGAGTTGACGAAGAAGAAGCCGCCGGGCAGCGCGAAGGCATTGATCTCCTCGCTGTCGATGACCTTGATGGTGAAGGGCACCTTGGCGTCGGAGTTGCGCACCAGGTTCTGGCCCACCCGGTTGACGTACTCGGCGATGACCGGGTCGTCAACGATCTTGGCCTGGCGCTCGACTTCTTCGGCCAGCTTCTTGCCCTCGCCGATCTCTCTCTCGAGCGAGTAGATGTTGATGCCCCGACCCACGTCGCGGTTGCCGATCTGGTCGGGATCCTTCTTCTTGTCGCTGGCCAGGCTGGCCGGAGGGAGCAGCCACAGCAGGGCGGCCGCCACCGCCAGCGCTATTGAAAAGCCCCGCCTCATGGAATACCTCCTGTGCACCCAGAGGGTCCTAATACGATTATAGATCCGGGAACGCACGCCGGGGTGACGCCCCCTAGAGGTATAACGTATATTCAGGCTGATGGGTTGCGATACCGCGCAGCAAACCGACTCGGTGGCGCCCCTCTGGGCTGCCTACCGCGACCAGTTCCCGGTCACCGGGAGCCTCATCTACCTGAACCACGCCGGAGTGGCCCCCTTGGTCAAGGCCGCCGCCGACGCCATCGCGCAGTTGGCTGAAGACGCACTCCGCTTCGGGTCCTTGCACTACGACCAGTGGCTGGAAACCTACGACGGGGTCCGCCGGGCAGCCGCCCGGCTCATCAACGCCGACGCCGAGGAGATCGCCATTGTCAAGAACACCTCGGAGGGCATAGCCACGGTGGCCGCCGGGATCGAGTGGCGCTCCGGGGAGAAGGTCGTGGGCTTCACCGAGGAGTTCCCGGCGAACTACTTCCCCTGGAAGCGTTTGGAAAGTAAGGGGATCCGCGTGGAATGGCTCTCGATCCACGACCCGCTGGAGCGCATCGAGGCGGCCTGCCGCGGAGCGCGCCTGCTGGCGGTGAGCTACGTGCAGTACCTGAGCGGCTACCGCGTCGATCTGGAGGCGCTGGGCGAGGTTTGCCACCGCCAGGGCTGCCTGTTCCTGGTGGACGCCATCCAGGGCCTGGGCGCTTTCCCAGTCGATGTGCGCCGGGCGCGCATCCATGCCTTGGCCTCCGACGGCCACAAGTGGCTGCTGGGGCCGGAAGGGTGCGGCATCCTATACATACAGAAGGATTTACAAGACCAGATCGAGCCGGTCGAGTTCGGCTGGACCAACGTGGCCAGCTACAACGACTTCGGGAGCCGCGACATGACCCTGCGGCCCGACGCCGGCCGGTACGAGTGCGGAACGCTGAACACGATCGGCTGTTATGGCCTGCGCGCGGCCCTGGAGTTCTTGCTCGGCGTAGGCATCGAACCCATAGCGCGCCAGGTTCAGGCTCTGGGCGACCGAATAGCCGAGGGCGTCGCCTCCCAAGGCTATGAGGTGCTTGGGAGGCGCACTCCGGCCACCGGGGCCGGCATCGTCAGCTTCCGCAAGCCGGGGCTCGACGCCCGCCAGGTGGTCAGTCACCTCAGATCGCTGGGGATCATCGCCGCGCCGCGGCAGGGCTGGATCCGCGCGTCCCCGCACTTCTATATCAGCCCCCAGGATGTGGACAAGTTAATCGAGGCCCTGGCTTCTTTCAGGTCCACGCGATAATAGGATTCTGTGGAACAGACGCGCCAATGGCTGCGGGAAGCCTCTCGGGTGGCGGTGCTCACCGGAGCGGGAATCTCCGCCGAGAGCGGAATCCCCACCTTCCGGGGCGCCGGCGGGCTGTGGCGCCAGTTCCGCGCCGAGGAGTTGGCCACGCCGGAGGCCTTCCGGCGCGACCCGCGGCTGGTGTGGGAATGGTATGACTGGCGCCGGGGCCTGATCGCCGCCGCCTCGCCCAATGCCGGCCATCTGGCGCTGGCCGAACTCGAGCGGCGCAAGCCGGGCCTCGCCCTGATGACTCAGAACGTGGACGGGCTGCACGAGCGCGCCGGCAGCCGCAATGTTCTGAAGCTCCACGGCGACATCTGGACCCTGCGCTGCACCGGCTGCCTGCGCGAGCGCCGGGACGAGCGCACGCCGCTGCCCGAGCTGCCACCCCGTTGCGACTGCGGCGCGCTGCTCCGCCCCGGCGTGGTGTGGTTCGGCGAGCCTTTGCCCGCCGAGATCTGGGAAGCGGCCGAGGAGGCGGCTCGCACGGCGGAAGTGTTTCTGGTGGTAGGCACTGCCGCGGTGGTTTATCCGGCGGCGGGTCTGGCGTTGCGGGCCAAGGCCGCCGGAGCCAAGGTGATCGAGGTCAACCCGGAGGAGACGCCTTTCTCGGGAACCGTGGACTGCTCGCTGCGCGGCCGGGCGGGCGAGGTGCTGCCCCAACTTCTGTCGACGCAAGCCGGATAATGGTGGAAGGGAGTGCGCTGATGTCCATTGCCCCTGGCGTCGAGTTGCCTGAAGCTGGGATCGCGGAGGTCTGCCGCCGCTACCAGGTGAAGGAGCTCGCGGTATTCGGCTCGGCCGCGCGCGGCGAACTGCGCCCGGACAGCGACATCGATCTGCTGGTGGAGTTCCTGCCAGAGGCCGCGGTTGATCTCTTGCAGCACTTCGCGGCCGAGCGCGAGTTCTCGGAACTGCTTGGTCGAAAAGTCGATCTCGTCTCCAAGCGGGCGCTTCGGAGCGCCTTGCGGGAAGAGGTCCTGTCTCAAGCGCGGCTCATCTATGCGGCGTGAGCGGCTTTACCTCGAGGACATTCTGGCGGCCGCGGATGCCATCGCCGAGTTCATTCGGGACCAGGACTATCAGTCGTTCCAAGCGAGCCGCCTGCTCCGGAGCGCCGTAGTCCACCAATTGACGGTCATCGGCGAGGCGGTGGGGCAGATCTCTTCGGAGCTGCGTGAGCGCCACTCTGGTGTCCCCTGGACGGACATCAAGGGCTTCCGCAACATCATCGTCCACCACTACTTCGGCATCGATTGGGAAGAGGTTTGGCGCTCTGCCACCAGGAGGGTTCCCGTTCTGCGTGGCCAGATTGCCGAGATCCTTCGCGCCGAATTTCCCTGAGTCGCCCTGGGGCTAACACTTCGCGCGGCCACCCGCAGCGCCATTTCCGGGATAATGAGAGCTTGTGGAACAGGCGGGCGAGGTGCTGCCGGAGTTAATCGCATGAGGATCTGCTACCTGGACGCCTTCTCGGGCATCAGCGGCGACATGCTGGTGGCGGCGCTGGCGGACGCCGGCGCTGATCAGGCGGCCTTGGCCGATGCGCTGGCCTCCTTGGGCGCCGGGGCCGAAGTGCGCTTCGAGCCGGCCCGCCGGGGAGGCATCCGCGCCACCCGGTTCCTGGTGACCGAAGCCGGGCCGCAGCCCACGCGGCGCGGTCTTCACGAGATTCTCGAGATCATCGGCGCCGCAGCGCTGCCCGAGCGCGTCAAGCAGAACGCCACAGCCGTGTTCCGGCGCCTGGGAGAAGTCGAGGCGGACATCCATCAGGTGCCGCTCGGCGAGGTCCATTTCCACGAGGTGGGCGCTGCGGACTCCATCTGCGACATAGTGGGCGCCTGCCTCGCCCTGGAACTGCTGGGAGTCGCGGCCGTCTACAGCTCTCCGCTGAATCTGGGCAGCGGGACGGTGGCCTCCGAGCACGGCCTGTTGCCGGTGCCGGCCCCCGCTACGGCGGCCCTGGTGCGCGGCTTCCCCGTCTATGCCCGCGGGCCGGAAGTCGAGTTGACCACGCCCACCGGGGCCGCTCTCGCCACCACCCTGGCCTGCGGCTTCGGCCCGCTGCCCCCCATGCGGGTGGCCTGCGTTGGCTATGGCGCCGGCGGGCGCGATCTCCCCGAGCAGGCCAACGTGTTGCGGGTCATCATCGGCGAATCGGTGGCTGCCGGCGAGGCGGTCACGGTGGCGGTGATCGAGGCCAATATCGACGACTCCTCGCCCGAGATCCTCGGCTACGCCATGGAGCGTTTGCTCGAGGCCGGCGCGCTCGACGTCACCCTGGCGCCGCTGATCATGAAGAAGAACCGTCCGGGCACGCGCCTGAGCGTGATCGCCCGGCCCGAGGACCAGGAGACCCTGGCCCGGCTGGTGCTGGAGGAGACCTCCACGCTGGGAGTGCGCGTCTACGCCGCCGAGCGGCGTCTCCAGGCGCGCCACACCGTCGAGGTCGAGACGCGCTATGGGAAGGTGCGCATGAAGGTCTCCCAGGACGGCCACTACGCTCCCGAATTCGAGGACTGCCGGCGCCTGGCTCTGGCTTCCGGCGCGCCGCTGCGGGAGGTGATCGCCGAAGCCAATTTCGCCTATCGAGAGAGTTCACGATGAAGTACTACCTGACCACCCCCATCTACTACGTCAACGCTGCTCCGCACCTCGGTCATACCTACACGACGATTGCGGCGGACGCCATCCGGCGCTTCAAGCGGATGCAGGGCTACGAAGCGGTGCTCACTACCGGCACCGACGAGCACGGCAGCAAGGTGGAGGGCGCTGCGCGCGCCTCCGGCATGACCCCGCAGGCATTCACGGACCTGATCTCGGCCGAGTTCCGCGATCAGTGGGAGACGCTGGGGCTGGCCATCGACCGCTTCATGCGCACCACCGACCCGCGGCACGCCGCTACCGTCCAGCGGCTCTTCGAGCGCTGCCTGGCCAACGGCTACATCTACAAGGGCACCTACACCGGCGCCTACTGCGTTTTCTGCGAGCTGTACGCCGGCGAAGGCCAGGGCGGCGCGCCCTGCCCGGACTGCGGCCGCCCCACGGAGACCGTCTCCGAGGAGAACTACTTCTTCAAGCTCTCGGCCTTCCAGGACCGCTTGCTGGAGCTATACGAGCAGCAGCCGGATTTCATCCAGCCCGAAGTGCGGCGCAACGAGGTGACCGCCTTCGTCCGCCAGGGCCTGAGCGACCTCTCCATCACGCGCACCACGCTTAAATGGGGCGTCCCCGTGCCCACCGACCCCCGCCACGTTTTCTACGTCTGGTTCGACGCCCTCAGCACTTACATGAGCGCCGTCGAGGGCGAGGACCTCTGGCCCGCCGACCTCCACCTGATCGGCAAGGAGATCACCCGCTTCCATGCCATCTACTGGCCGGCGTTCCTGATGGCCGCCGGGCTGCCGCTGCCCAAACGCATCTTCGCCCACGGCTGGCTCTTGTTCGAGCAGGACAAGATGAGCAAGTCGCGCGGCAACATCGTCCGCCCCGACCCGGTGCGCAAGGTGATGGGCATCGACCCGCTGCGCTACTTCCTCCTGCGCGAGATCAACTTCGGCCAGGACGGCAGCTTCAGCTATGACGCCCTGGTCGGCCGTTACAACGCCGACCTGGCCAACGGCCTGGGAAACCTGGTCAGCCGCACCCTGAAGATGATCCAGGACTACACCGCCGGCGCCGTCCCGGAGCTCGCCGGCGGGCCTGCCTCCGCTGAGATTGCCGGCCTGGCCACCACCACCATCGCGGAGGTGATCCAGGCTTTCGAGAACTTCCAGTTCTCGCGGGGACTGGAGAGCCTCTGGAACCTGCTCTCGGCGGTGGACAAGTTCATCGTCGAGCAGGCGCCCTGGCAACTGGCCAAGCGGGAGGACTATGCATCCCAGGCTGCCATGCGCGACACCTTGTACACCGCGGCCGACGTGCTGCGGGTGGCGACCGTGCTGCTGGCCCCCATCATGCCCTCGGCGGCGGCCCGCATCTGGCGGCAGCTCGGCATGACCGAACCCCTGGAAGAAGCCCGCCTGGAGTGCCTGGTCCCGCGCCAGCTCGCGCCCGGGCAGAGGATCGGCGAGCTCGCGCCGCTGTTCCCGCGCCTGGAGATGCAGCCGGCTATCGACCGCATGCGCGCCCTCGAGGTGGCCGAGCTGGCCCGGCAGAACTCCCTGCTGGGGAAGACCGCGGCGCCGGCGGCCGCGGCGCGGGCCGGCGAGAGGATCAGCATCGACGATTTCGCCAAGGTGGACATGCGCGTGGGCGTCGTGCTGGCTGCCGCGCGCGTCAAGCGCACCGACACGCTGATCGAACTCCAGGTGGATCTCGGAGAGGCCGCCCCGCGGACCGTCGTGGCGGGGATCGCCGGCGCCTACCAGCCCGACCAGTTGATCGGGCGCAAGGTGGTCATCGTAGCCAACCTCCAGCCGCGCAAACTGCGCGGCATCGAGTCCAACGGGATGATCGTGGCGGCCTCGCCCGAGGGCGGCCTGCCGGTATTGGTTGGCTTCCTGGAGGATGTGCCCGTCGGCGCCCGCCTGACATGAGCCTCATCGACTCGCACTGCCACCTGGATGACCGGCAGTTCGGTCCTGATCGTGAAGCCGTCATCCGGCGGGCACTCGAGGCCGGCGTCGAGCTGATGCTGGCGATCGGGTCCGGCGACGGCCCGCCGGACCTGGAAGCTGCCCTCCGGCTGGCCGAGGCTTGGCCCGAGATTTACGCCACCGTGGGCGTTCATCCGCACGATGCCGCCAAGGCCGCCGCCGAGACCTGGCCGCGGCTGGCCGAGTTGCTCGCCCATCCCAAAGTGCTGGCCGTGGGCGAGATCGGGCTGGATTACCACTACGATTTCTCGCCCCGCGACCAGCAACGCGAGGTCTTCATCCGGCAGCTTGGCCTGGCGCGCGAAGCCGCCAGGCCCGTCATCATCCACACCCGCGAAGCCTGGCCTGACACCGTGGCCATCCTGGGCGAACACTGGAGCCCGGCGGGCCTGCCCGGCATCATGCACTGCTTCTCGGGCGGTCCTGAGGAGACCGAACAGGTCCTCGAGATGGGGTTCTTCGTGAGCTTCGCCGGCGTGGTCACTTTCCCCAAGGCCGTGCGGGTGCAGGAGGCGGCCCGGCGAGTGCCCCAGGACCGCCTGCTGGTGGAGACCGACGCGCCCTACCTGGCGCCACAGCCTTACCGGGGCCGCCGGAACGAGCCGGCGTACGTGATCGCCACGGCGCGCCGCCTGGCCGAGTTGCGCAGCGAGCCCTTCGAGCAGCTTGCCCGGGCCACCACCGCCAACTTCCGGCGGCTGTTCCGCCGTTTGGCGTAATCCGTCCGTAGGAAGGAAGCGACTGCCTTGGTGAAGCGCCCGCTGGCGTAGCGGGCAAGTTCATGCGCTTGTCACCGGCCCGGTGAGCCAGCCGGGGGGCTGGCTCGCGGGTCAGGGGACCCATAAGCGCTAAGATAAGCCGCGCTCAGGAACAAGATGTGGCGCGGACTCTCAGTCTGCCGCGTCGAGACTCCAGAAACCCGCCTCGACACGATTGTCGAGGCGGCAAGCAAGAGTGCTTGCGCCACGAAAAGGAGGCGCTTTCCCCTTAAGTTAGCGCTTATGGGTCAGGGGACCCGCCCTACTGCGCGCAGTTGTAAGGCGGACGCCCCCGTCCGCGTCCGGACCCTTGGCCGGACAGTTCCTTAACGTACGAATTACGGTGCCGCCGGGCCCGGCCTGCTGGTGCGCTACCATGTTTAGTTCAGTGCGTCGCAGGCCCTGGCCGCTCCCTGACGGTCGCGGCTCGGAAAGGCGCAACCAAGTCAGTTGCCGAGCCGCGAGCGTAAGCGAGCGGTAAACCGACCTGCGGCGCACTAGTTTGCCGCCATGCCCCTGGAACAGGCCCTGGTTTTGGCTGTAGTCCAAAGTCTGACCGAGTTCCTGCCCATCAGCAGCACGGCCCACCTGGCGCTGGTGCCCTGGCTGCTCGGCTGGCGCGATCCTGGCCTCAGCTTCGACATCGCTCTGCACTTCGGCACACTGGCTGCCCTGATCGGCTACTTCTTCCGCGACTGGCTCCGGATGCTGAGGGCGGCTTTCGGCTCACCCTCTTCCGCGGACGACGAACTCGGCGGCAATCGCCGGCTGCTCTGGCTGCTCGCCCTGGCCACAGTGCCGGCGGCGCTGGCGGGCTACTTGTTCCAGGCGCAGGCCGAGACTGCCTGGCGCAGTCCATACCTGATGGCCGGCATGTTGATGGCGATCGCCGGCCTGATGTACGTGGCCGACCGAACCGGGGCCCGCAACCGCGGCTTGGCCACGGTTTCCCTGGCTGATTCGTTGTGGGTTGGCTGCGCCCAGGCCGTCGCCATCATCCCGGGCACGTCCCGCAGCGGGATCACCATCTCCGCAGGCCTGCTGCGCGGGCTGGACCGCCCGGCCGCGGCCCGGTTCTCTTTCCTGTTGTCTACGCCGGCACTGGCCGGGGCAGCCCTCAAGGCGGCCTGGGACCTGCAGCGGGCGGGCGGGATCCCGCCGGAAATGCAGCTTCCCTTCGCCGTCGGGGTCCTGGTCAGTGCGCTGACCGCCTGGGCCGTGGTGGCCTTCTTCCTGCGCTTCCTCCGCACGCACACCCTGCGTTTTTTTGTGTACTACCGGCTGTTTTTTGGCATAATAGTAATTGCTCTAGCTATCTTCTTGCGCCGCGTTGCGGCATGAACGGGTCTAGTTCGCGGCCACACTCCCGCCTGAGTGAGGCGGGCGGAATTCTATTTCTGCTCTTCGGGCTGCTGGTCTGGCTGAGCCTGCTCTCCTACCATCCCGAGGATCCGTCCTGGAACACGGTCGGCGGCGGCGTGCGCTGCCGGAACCTGATCGGGCCGGTGGGTTCTCACCTGGCGGACCTCTGCTGGCAGGGTTTCGGCCTGGCATCCTTTCTGTTGCCCCTGTTCGTCGGCGTAGTGGCGTGGCGGCGGGTGCGAGGGAGGCCGATCGAGGCGCCGCTGGTGAAGACCGCCGGCTCGGGGCTGCTGCTGCTGAGCTGCTCGACGCTGCTCTCCCTGGGCCCCAAGTGGCTGCTCTTCGGCGGCGCGGTGACCGCGGGCGGCCTGGCGGGCTTGGTTTTCGGCGACTGGGTCACGGCGGCCTTCAATCCCACCGGCGCAGCCCTGGTCACCCTGGCCTGCCTGCTAGCGGCGTTGTACCTGGCCACCAGCTTCTCGCTGGCGCACGCCGTGGCCGTGGTTTCCTGGTCACTGGCTCCGGGGCGGTTCGTTGGGCGCCGCTGGAGCCGGTGGCGGGCTGTCCGCCGGCAAAGGAAGCTGGAACGGGCGCGCGCCCAGGCTGGGCGCCGTGCGGAGCCTGTCATCGGGCCGGCGCCGCAAGTTCTGCCTGAACCCCGTCCCGCAGAGGCTTCCCCGTCCGCCGGCGCGTCGGTTGAAGAGATCCCCATTCGGACTTTGGAGGAGCCGGCGCCCGAAGCTAAGGCCGGCCCTGCATCTGTGGCGGAAACGTCGCGCCACAGGCTGACCGCCGCCCGGGCTTATGCCCCGCGGCGCTACCAGCTCCCGCCCACCGACTTGCTTAACGAGGTGCCGGCGCGCAGCGTCTACGACGAACAGGAATTGAAAGAGACCGCGGCCCGCATCAAGTCCAAGTTCGAGGAGTTCAGCGTGCTGGGCTCGGTGGTCGAGATCAACCCCGGCCCGGTGGTCACCACTTTCGAGTTCAAGCCCGAAGCGGGCATCAAGTACAGCCGGATCATCACCCTCAACGAGGATCTGTGCCTGGGCTTGCAGGCCGAATCCATCCTCATCGAGCGTATCCCTGGCAAGCCCACCGTGGGCATCGAGGTCCCCAACGCCCGCCGCGAGCTGATCGGCCTGCGCCAGGTGGTCGAGTCGGAGGAGTTCCGCAAATCGGCTTCGCACCTGACCGTCCCGCTGGGCAAGGACATCCGGGGACGCATCCGGGTCGCGCCCTTGGAGGGCATGCCGCACCTGCTGATCGCCGGCTCAACCGGCTCGGGCAAGAGCGTCATGCTCAACTCGTTCATCATGTCGGTCCTCTACAAGGCCACCCCGGAAGAGGTCCGCATGATCCTGGTGGACCCCAAGCGCCTGGAGATGGGCCTTTACGAGGGCGTGCCGCACCTGCTCACCCCCGTCATCACCGACCCCAAGAAGGCCGCCAACGCCTTGCGCAACGCCATGCTGGAGATGGAGCGCCGGCTGCGCCTGCTGGCCTCGCAAGGTGTGCGCAGCATCGAGCAGTTCAACCGCAAGGTCCGCCAGTTGCAGGCCGAACCGATCAGCCTCTTCGAGGAGGGCCAGGAGGAAGAGCTGGAAGACCTCGAAACGCTGCCCCACATCCTGGTAGTCATCGACGAGCTGGCCGACCTGATGATGGTGGACGGGCACCATGTCGAGCAGTCCGTGACGCGGCTGGCGCAGATGGCCCGCGCCGTGGGCATCCACCTGGTGCTGGCCACGCAGCGGCCCAGCGTGGACGTGATCACTGGGCTCATCAAGGCCAACTTCTCGGCCCGGATCAGCTTCCGCATGGCCACCCGCGTGGACTCGCGCACCATTCTGGACGTGATGGGCGCCGAGCACCTCCTGGGCAAGGGCGACATGCTGTTCCTGCCGCCCGGCTCCTCGCGCCTCATCCGGATGCACGGAGCGCTGGTGACCGAGGCCGAGATCCACAACGTGGTGGACTTCTGGAAGCAGCAGGCCGTTCCGGACTACGACCAGTCCTACTTGCTGGCCCCGCTGAGCGAAGAAGACGAAGAGGGCGAGGGCGCGGAGTTCGACGGCGAGGAGGACCCGCTCTACCGGGAGGCCGTGAGGGTGGTCGTGGAGATGGGCAAAGCCTCGACCTCAACGCTCCAGCGGCGGCTGCGCCTGGGCTATGGCCGCGCCGCCCGCATTCTGGACGTGATGCAGCGCGAGGGCATCATCGGCCCGCCCGACGGCAGCAAGCCCCGCGAAGTGCTCAAGCGCCCGGAGTGGCTGGATGGGGACTGACGCCGCCGCAAGTGGCCACCGTAGTTGAAGTGCTCTCCTAGCGGCGACCCGGGCGCTGGCCCCAGCCCGCGCGCCGGCAAGAGTGCCGGCGCGGCAGGCCGAGGGCCTGCGCCACACCCCCTCCTCGTGGCGTAGACACTCTGTCTGCCGCGCCGAGACTCGCGTTGATAGCAAATGCAACAATCGCTAACGCGACCCCGCAATGCGGTATACTGGGAACCAAGGTGTCCCAGTGGCCGTCGCTGATGCTTCCGCGCTGATTGCCCTGTCCAGTGAGGAAGGAACAGATGGTAGGAACCAGGGTGCCCCTGGCTGTCGTGCGCGAGCTGGAGTTGATTGAGAGCGTCGAGCAGGCTGATCGCTCCACGACACTCCGGAAGCTTCTCACCCGGGCGATTGGCGAGTGGAAACTGGAACACCATGCCCGCTTGTACGGTGACCGCAAGCTAACCCTGGCGCGGGCGGCGCGCGATGCGGGCGTGTCCGTGTGGGAGATGATGGACTACGTCCGCACGAGAAGGATTGCAGCACAGTACGACAGCAACGACTTGCAGGCGGACCTGGCGACGATCTTCGGGCGAATAGGCAGGGCAGGGGTGCCCTCCTAGCCACGATACGACACCACGTCCACGCTCCAGGTCGCCTGGGCGCCTACTTCTTCGGATACCCCACCGTCTGGCCCAGGGTGATGACCTGGTCCGGGCGGAGCTTCATCACCTTGGCCAGCGCCTCGCGGGGGACTGAGCCGCGCACCACCGTCGCCAGGCCCTCGGAGGCGCAGAACAGGTACACGTTCTGGCTGATGAATCCGGTGTCGGCGTACATCATGTCGCTGGACTTCGTCTTAGACTGGTCGGCTACGTAAACCAAGTTCAGCGGCGCCTGGCCGACCCACGGCTGAGTGCCGGTGGCGGCGCGCAGATCCTCGGCCAGCACCGGTTCGAGTTGATGGGCTTTGGCGTCATACCGAAACAGACCGTCGGCCAGGGCGACGTAGATATCGATTTCCTGGCGGTTGGAGGCCGATGGGGCCGTGCGGTGGCCGTCCGGACGATTCACGCCCCACGCCGCCCACAGCAGGTTCGAGAGGACCTGGGGCGCGAGCTTCTGGTCGGTGAACTCCCGCCCGGACTTCCTCTCGCTGAGCGCCTGCATCAACGGCTTGCCACCCTCGATCTGCGGCTTGGGCAGCGGGATGGGTTTCAGCTCCTGCGCGGGAATCGAGACCGCGACCAACAGCAGACCAGCAAAGGAACCGGATAAGAAACGCATAGATTCTCCTTTGGACACAGTATATGCCATTCTGCCCCAGCAGCCCCGGGCTGGGGGTGCGCGACATGAATGTGGGGCACTGCTCGGTTTCTTTTTTGTGGACGTTTTCCTTGCGTAATGATACGTTAGGAAAAGGAGGCCCACCTTGTCCCAACCTCTGGCCGACCTGGAACAGCAGCGTGCCGCAATCTTGCGTCAGATCTCCGGGCTGGGAGACTTCCGCCGGGGCTCGATCACCTCCATTACCGGTCCCTGTGGAAAGCCGAGCTGTCACTGCCACCAACCCAATCACCCCGGGCACGGTCCCAACATCCGGCTCACCCGGAAAGTCCGGGGCCAGACCGTCAGCGAAACGTTTTCCAGCCCGGGGGCTCTGCGCAAGGCGCAACAGGCGGTGGCCGAGTTTCATCGCTTCCGGCAACTGAGCCGGGAACTGCTGGAGCTCAACGAGCACATCTGTGCGTTGCGTCCGGTGGAGGAGACCCTCACGGCGGAGGGGGAAAAACGGCCGAGGCGATCCCGCAAGAAGTCGCCCAAGAAGTAAGCCCTTGGCTGCCGGTGGTCTTTACGGGCTGGCGCAAGAGTGGCCGGGTGGATCTGGAAGCCGTGGAGATGCCTGAGATCCTGGGTGCCAGGGTCCCCGTGGTCCACCTCGAGATGGATGGCAGCGGGGTGCCGATGGTGAAGGCCGAGACGGAAGGGCGCGTCGGCAAAATCGAGGGCTAACCGGCACGCCCCCGCGAGGTCAAGCTGGGATGTTGGATCACCCCACGGTTGAAGAAGCTCGAGGCGGAGCGCATCGCAGCCCTGGGGGCTGAACTGCGCGCCTTCCCCACCGCCAACCAGGAACTTCGGCACCTGCTGCACCTGGAAGCCGACTACTTCGCGCGGAATGCCCATCGCATGCGCTATCCCGAATTCCGCCAGCAGGCCATGGTGATCACCTCCCGGTTCGTCTAGGCATTTCCTGCCCGGAACGACGATACCAAAGCTGGCGCCTTGCGGGCTCGGGCAGCCCCCTACTTCGCGTCCCGCCAGTTGTCGCCCACGCTGACCTCAGCCTTCAGAACAAGGCCACTCAGCCGTTCCCCGCCCACCGCAGTTCGAGCAACCCTTGCCGCTCCAGCTTCCTGAACTCCGGATCGCCGGTCGCGAGAGGGGCGGGCACCGACCGAGCCGTCGCAGCGGCGAAAGCATCGGCGTAAGAGATTGGGAATCGTGCCTTCAACCGCGCCGCTTCCAGAACCAGCTCTTCGGAAACCGGCCAAATCTCTAGAGGCATCGCACGAAGTTGCTGAAGGATCCGGCCCGCTTGAGCCAGGCTCGCAGCTTTCGCGGTCAGGTAGTAGACCTCGCCAAGGTTGATCAGATTGAGAAACAACCGGACCCCGCCTGCCGCCGCGGCGCGCCAGAGCACGTCCATGGCCTCGGCCCCGGGCCGCTGGCCCTTGAGCCAAGCCAGCAGAATCCACGAATCCAAGACTACCGCGCCGTTCACTGCCGCCCCCGGTCGCGGGCGAGTTCCTGGCGCCGCTCCTCCTCGCGGATCTCCATGACCCGGCTGTCCCGCAGTATGCCGCGCAAGCGAAGCCCCGGCAGCCGCCGGGCGCGCGGCTGAGGCGTCCCACTAAGCCACACATCGATGGCCTGTTCCAGCGCTTTTTGGAGGCTCGTGCCGCGCCGGATAACCTCCAGGCGCAACCGCTTGTGCTTGGCCTGGGGCAGCCGGAGCGTGGTGACCACGCGTCCTTGGTCTCGTGCAATCATACCATCATGATAGCATGACTGCACAGCAGCCCCCTACTTCGCGTCCCGCCAGTTGTCGCCCACGCTCACGTCGGCGATGAGCGGCACCTCCAGCTTGTGCACGCTCTCCATGGCGGACTTCACCAGCCGCGAGACCTCGGCAATCTCCTCCGGCGGCGCTTCGAAGACCAGCTCGTCATGCACCTGAAGCAGCATGGCGGTCTTCAGACGGCGCTGACGCAACTCGGCGTCGATGGCGATCATAGCCAGCTTGATCAGGTCGGCGGCGGTGCCCTGAAGCGGGGTATTCACCGCGGTGCGCTCGGCGAAGGCCCGGGCGTTGGCAATCCGGCTGTTGATGTCGGGGATGGGCCGCTCGCGGCCGAACAGGGTGCGGGTCACACCCGTGCGGCGCACTTCTTCGATAGTGGCTTCGATGAACCGCTTCACCCCGGCATAGCGCGCAAAGTAGCCGTCGATGTAGCGCTGCGCGTCCTGGCGCGAGATGCCCAACTGCGCCGCCAGCCCGAATGCGCTTAGACCGTAAACGATGCCGAAATTCACCGCCTTGGCGTTGCGCCGCAGCTCCGGGGTCACCATCAGCGGGGGCACGCCGAAGACTTCGGCCGCGGTGCGCGTGTGGATGTCCTCGCCGCGCCGGAAGGCCTCCACCAGGACCGCATCGCGCGAGAAGTGCGCCAGCAGGCGCAGCTCGATCTGCGAGTAGTCGGCCACCACCAGCCTCGAACCCTGGCGCGGGACGAACGCCGCCCGTATCTCGCGCCCCAGCTCCGTGCGGATGGGGATGTTCTGAAGGTTAGGGTTCGAAGACGACAGCCGGCCCGTGGCCGCGCCCGCCTGGTTGAAGCTGGTGTGGACCCTCCCGGTCCGCGGATTGATCAGTTCCGGCAGGGCGTCTGCGTAAGTGCCTTTGAGCTTGGCGAGCTGCCGGTACTCGAGCACTTTGCGGACAATCTCGTGATCTGCCGCCAGCTCTTCGAGCACGTCGGCGGCCGTCGAAACAGTCTTGCCCTTCCCGCGCCGCACCGGCGCCGGCAGCCTCAACTCCTCGAAGAGAACCTTCCCCAACTGCTGCGGCGAATTGACGTTGAACGGCCGCCCGGCCAGCGCGTGGATTTCACCGCTCAGTCGCCCGATTTCCGCCTCCAGAAGCTGGGACAGCCGCCGCAATTCCGCCGGATCCAGCCGAATGCCAGCCCGTTCCATGCGCGCCAGCACCGGCACGAGCGGCAGCTCGATTTTCAGGTACAGCTCGCGCAAGCCGCGCGCGTCCAGTTCCGGCCCGAGTCGCCGCGCCAGCTCCAGCACGCAGTCCGCCTGCTGTTCAACGCCAGGGCCGGGCTGGCGCTCCAGGAACCTCTGGGCCAGCGCCTCCAGCGAGCAACCTGCCGGGTCGGCATACAGCAGAAACGCATACAGCATGACATCCTCGCCGAAGCCCTTGGGCTCAATGCCCAGCGGCCCAAGCGCCAGGTGGATCGCCTTGAGGTCATGCGCGATCTTCGGACGCCCCGCGTTTTCAAGCCACGGCTGCGCCGCTTCGAGCAGGCTGGCGGGCACCGCGCGCGCCTGGCCGGACTTCCAGACCAGGCCAAGCCTGGGACCTTCCTCCGGTCGGAGCAAGTCCGCCCCCGCGGCCGCCGCCACCGACACCGCCACCGCCGCCCCGGCGGGAATCGCACTCAGGTACCCCTCCAGTTCCGCCCGCGTCTCAACCGCTCGGAAGTCGCTGGGCTGGGCCTCTGCCTCCGGGCCGAGCTCCTTCAAGAGGCTGTGAAATTCCAGCTCCCTGTAGAGCTGCCGGAGCGCCGCTTCATCGGGCGGTTGCGCCCGGAAAGCCTCCAGGCTGAACTCCATCGGCACCGAGGTATCGATGGTGGCCAACCGCTTGCTCAGGCGAATCTGCCCGGCGTGGCTTTCGAGGCTCTCGCGGTAGGCCCGCCGCTCAACCTCGGAGGCCCGCGCCAGCGCCTCTTCGACCGAGCCGAAGCGCGCCACCAGCTCCCGAGCGCCCTTGTCCCCAATGCCCGGGGCGCCGGGAATGTTGTCAGTGGCGTCCCCCTTGAGCGCCAGCAGGTCCGGCACCTGGCCGGGGCGCACGCCCATTTTTTCCTCAACCTTGGCGGGGTCGTACCAGAGGTCCTCCTGAGCCGGATTCAGCATCGACACGCGGTCGCTGACCAGTTGCAGCATGTCCTTGTCGCTGGAGACGATGACCACATCCGCACCCTGCTCGGGCGCCTGCGCGGCGATGGCTCCAATGACGTCGTCGCCTTCGTAACCGGGACATTCCAGTACCGGGATGCGCATAGCCTCGAGTAGTCGGCGCACGCAGGGTATCTGAATTGCCAGTTCCGGCGGCATCTCGGGACGGTTGGCCTTGTAGTCGGCAAACTCCTGCTCGCGGAAAGTGGGACCGGGACTTTCGAAGACCGCAGCAATGTGCTCGGGCCCGTACGTGGCTCTCAGCTTCCGCAGCATGTTGGCAAAGATGTAGACCGCCTCGGTCGGCAGCCCGGCGCTGGTGCGCATGGCGGGAGCGCCGCTGCGGGCGCGGGCGTGGTAGGCACGGAAGATGAAGCCGAACGCATCAATCAGGAACAGACGAGGAGGCGTCATGCTCCCCCAATGATACCCCGGCAGGCGCGCCGAGGCGTGGCGGCCACAAACTGACCCGCGACTGTGGCGTTTCTGCCACGGCGAGGCGCCCCCCGGCCTTACTTATCACCGAATTACGGCCCGGCCGGACAATTGCATGGGGATAGTACCGTAGGCGGAGTGATTTGTCGCGCTACGAGACCACCTTGCAGCGGCCCGCTGAGGCCGCCGGCGTAGGCCTGCACAGCGGCGCATCAGTCGCCGTTCGCATCTTGCCGGCGCCGCCGGGCACGGGGATTGTTTTCTTACGGTCGGACCTGGAGCGTTTCCCGATCCAGGCCAGTTGGCACCATGTCGCCCGCGTCAGCTACGCCACCAGCCTCATGCGGCAAGGCGTGCTGATCTCCACCACAGAGCACCTGCTCAGCGTGTTCTACAGCATGGGCCTGGACAACGCCTACGTCGAGATCGACAACCTGGAAGTCCCCATCCTGGACGGCAGCGGGCTACCCTTCGTTCAGATGATCCGGGAGGCCGGCCTACGGACCTCGCGGCGGCCCCGCCGCTACTTGCGGATTCTGCGACCAGTGACGGTCCAGGACGGCGCCCGCCGCATCTCGATTCTGCCGGCGGAGACCTTCCGGTTGAGCTGCGACGTTTTCTTCCACCACCCGCTGGTGGGCCAGCAGAGGCTGGAGGTCGAGGTGACCCCGGAGCGTTATGCCGCGGAGATTGCCCCGGCCCGCACCTTCGGTTTCGCCCACGAACTGGACCGCATGCGGGACATGGGACTGATCCGGGGCGCCTCGCTGGCCAACGCGGTCTGCTTTAACCACAACTCGGTCCTCAATCCGGAAGGCCTGCGCTTCGCCGACGAGTGCTGCCGCCATAAGGCGCTGGACCTGCTGGGCGACCTGGCCTTGCTGGGCAAGCCACTGATCGGCCACGTGGTGGCCGAACGCGCCGGGCATGCCATGCACTTCGCGCTGGTCCACCGCCTGATGTCGGACCCGTCGCTTTATGAGATCCTGAGTCTTGACCAGCTCACCGAACGGGCCGCGCCGGCGTTCGTGGCTTAGAGCATCCCTCCCCAACCTGCTATCGGCTGCGCGTCTGGCTGTGGCGCCTTTTGCGGTGCGAGCGATTCTGCGCGGCCAGTTGCGCCAGGCGTTCGTGCTTTTGATGGTGGCAGGTTGCACCGACGTTCTCGACGGCGTGCTGGCGCGCCGGCTGCAGGCTGCCAGCCGGCTGGGGGCGTACCTGGATCCGGTCGCCGACAAGGTGCTGCTCAGCGCGACCTATTTGGCGCTCGGACTGAGCGGGTTGCTGCCCTGGTGGCTGGTGGCGATCGTCTTCGGCCGGGACGTCTTGATCCTGGCGGGGGCATTGGCGGTGGCGCTGCTCAGACAGCGGCGCGATTTCCCCCCCTCGGTGTGGGGCAAGCTGTGCACCTTCATCCAGGTGCTGACTGGCGCGACCGTGCTCCTGGCGCGGGCTTGGCCCGAGACCGGCCTGGAAGTCCGCACTCCGCCGCTGCTCTGGCTGACCGCGGCCGCCACGCTGTGGAGCGGCCTGGACTACGCGCGCCGGGCGGTGCGCGGCGACGAGGTCACGGACTGAGCGCCGCCGGAGGCTCACACAGACTGGAAAGTCCGTGCCACCGGTGGCACAGGCATTCCTTCGAAAATGGATCAGGCGGCGTGCGCCAGTGGCTCCAGAATCACC
>CAYGVJ010000059.1:0-32179 GCA_964353255.1 uncultured Solibacteraceae bacterium
CCGGATGAAGTCCCAGACGATCAGGAAGTACCCCGAGAACTTCATCTGCTGGACCATCCGGATCTCGGCGTCCAGCCGCTCGGCGTATTCCGCGAGCTCCTGCTTCAGCCGGCCCGCGGCCCGCCGCGCCTCCAGACGCGCGCGGCGCCGCTCGAAGCCTTGCCGGGCCACGTATTCGAAGAAGCTGTCCGTCGAGTGCCCGGCGGGAACCTCGAACTTGGGAAACGGCTCGCTGATCTTCTCCAACTCCACCTGGCAGCGCTGGGCAATCTCCCAGGTGCGGTCCAGGGCCTCCTCGACCTCCCCGAACACCTGCATCATCTCGGCGCGCGATTTCAGGAAGAACTCCGGCGTGGGCCAGCGCAGCCGCGACGGGTCGCTCATGGTCTTCCCCGTCTGGATGCACAGCATGATCTCGTGCGAGCGGGCGTCCTCTCTTCGGAGGTAGTGCGCGTCGTTGGTCGCCACCAGCGGGATGCCGGTCTCCTGCGACAGCCGCACCATGGCCGGCACCACCGTACGGTCCGCATCCAGCCCGTGGTCTTGCACCTCCAGGAAGAAGTTGCCTCGGCCGAGAATGTCCGTGAAGGTGTAGGCCAGCCGCCTGCCTTCTTCGTAACGTTCCGCGGCCAGCGTCTCGTTGATCTCGCCCCGCAGGCAGGCCGACAGCCCGATCAGCCCTTTGGCGTGCCGCGCCAGCAGGTCCTTGTCAATCCTGGGCTTGTAGTAGAAACCCTCGAGAAACGCCGTCGAGGCAAGCTGGATCAGGTTCCGGTAGCCTTCCTGGTTCTCGCACAGCAGCACCAGGTGGTTGTACCGGTCGCTGTCGGAGCGCACCTTGTGCCCCTGCTGCGAGAGGTAGACCTCGCAGCCGATCACCGGGTGCACGCCCTTCTCCCGCGCCTCGTGGTAGAACTGCACCGCCCCGAACAGGTTCCCGTGATCGGTCAGGGCCACTGCGGGCATCCGCTGCTCCGCAACCTCCTTGATCAGCTTGCCGATCTCGCAGGCCCCGTCCAGCAGCGAGTAATCGGAGTGGCAGTGCAGGTGAACGAATGGGGAGTCCGACATCCCGGATACTTCAGTATAGCCCCGTGGGACATGCTTCAGCTTGTCCCCGTCAGCAGCCGGGGTCTGTAGTTTCGAGGGATTCCGCCCGATCTTGAACTCGGGAGCACGTCAGTGGTATCTGTAAAAGGACAAGGCGGAGGACGGTCCGCGCGCGCGAGGTCGCGCCGCATGAGAGCGAGCCCGAGCAAGGGAAGTGAGGACAAACGTCTGCGGCGGGATCCGCGTCTGCCGAGGATCGCCGAGCTGCCGTTCGAGCCAACCTTGGGCCGCGCGGCCATCGAAGAGGCCGTAGAGAAGGCGTTGAAGAGGCGGTTCGCGCGGGCCAGCGTGAAGGCGAGATCTGCCGGTGCCAGTAGTGACTAGGTCCGTTTTCCTTAACTGTCCTTTCGACCGCTCCTACCAGGGCGTCTTCAGCGGCATCCTGTTCTGCATCCTGGATGTCGGATTCATCCCGCGCTGCGCCTTGGAGCGCGAGGACAGCACGCAAGTCCGCCTGGACAAGATCTGCGAGATCATCGGGCAGTGTGACTACGGAATACACGACATCTCCTACGTGCAACTGGATCCGCAAACCAGCCTCCCGCGCTTCAATATGCCGTTTGAGCTCGGCTTGTTTATGGGCTGCAAGAAGTTCGGCGGAGACGAGCAGTCCACCAAGCGTAGCCTGATTCTCGACAGCGAGCCGCACCGCTACCAGACGTGCATCTCGGACATTGCGGGTCAGGACATCCAGTCGCACGAAGGTAAGCCCGACGTGGCGGTTCGCCGGGTGCGCGACTGGCTGCGCACCGCTTGTGGCGGCAACATGCCCAGCGGCGCCGGAATCTGGGAGCGCTTCCTGAAGTTTCAAGCCGATTTGCCGACCATTTGCGACGAGTTCAAGCTCTCGGCGGATCAGCTCACGTATGTGGATTTCGTCTACTGCGTCAAGGTCTGGCTCGAGCACTTCCCAGGCATGTGAGCGAGGTCCCTTGGAGAGCCGCGCTAAGAGGCACCACTGCCCCTCCGGCGCATGCCGGCCTGCTCCGCGGTTAGCGGCCGGCTATGGCGCCAGCCCCAGCCTCCGCAACAGCTCCTGTCCACGCGAATCCGCGCGGGCCCGTTGCCGGCCCGGCATCACGGCGAAGTACGCCAAGTTATTGCTGCGCTCCTGGTACTCCTTCTCCAGGTACTCGAACTGGCGCTCCAGGTCCCCGAGCCCGATATAGACAGACTCGAAGGCGACGGGCGATACGTACCGGCGCCGCGCGAGTTCCCTCAGTTCCGCCAGCAGGTCCAAAGCCTTGGTTCTCTCACCCGCCCAGCCGTAGGCCAATGCCAGACTACCCAGGAGGGCCGGGTTTCGACCCGACAGGGAACCGGCCCTCTCCAGTGAGGCCACCGCCTGGTCGTACCTGGACTGCTGCGTGTAAGCCATTCCGAGCAGCCAGTGTGCCCACAGGTAATCGGGATGGCTCTCCAAGACCTTGCGACACTCAGCTATCGCTTCTTCGTGCCGGCCCATCAGGAAATAGATCCAGCCGACCTGAGTGGCAATGATCGGAGAGAGCGGATCAAGATCCCGCGCCGCATAAACCTCTTGCAGGGCCTCGTTGAACCGCCGCCGCGCCGTAAGATAATGCGCATACCAGAGATGAGCGGACGCATAGCTCGGGTTGAGCTCAATGGCTTTTCGGAATCCTTGCTCGGCCGGCGCCCAATTCCAGTTGTAGAGGTCGGTGTAGGCGAGTGCCGCGTGCGCCTCGGCGAGCCCATCGTCGATCTCCAGCGCCTTCCTGGCTGCCGCCACTGCGATCGGACGGGTCTCCGACGGCGGCCGTTCTCCAATGATCAGGGTTCCCAGTTGGTTGTAACAGTCCGCCAGGCCCGCATAGGCCGGCGCGTAGGCGGGATCGGATTGAATCGCCGCCCGGAAGTGCTCGATCGCCGCCTGGATGGCCGGCGGTGTTCTCTCGTTCCAGGAGTACCGGCCCCGCAAGTACGCGTCGAACGCATCCCGGTTCACCGGCCGCCTGCGGCTCAACCGAACCTGCTCCTGAGGCGAGAGTTTTGCGCGGATCCCCTTGGCAACGGCGAGGGCGACCTCACTTTGAAGCCGGGGAATATCTCTCACCTCCCGCTCGTAGGATTCCGACCAGAGATGTTCGTCCGTGGAGCCCCGGACCAATTGCACCCGAATCTGCACCCGGTCCCCGGAGCGAACCACGGAGCCCTCCACGAGCGCGTCCACCTTCAGCTCGCGGGCAATCTCCGGCGCCAGCTTCGTCGTCTTTTTGTAGTGCATCGCGGAGGTGCGGGAGACCACGCGGAGCGTGCCGATCTTCGCCAGATCTCCGATCAGGGCCTCCGTGAGCCCGTCGGCGAAATAATCCTGTCCCGGATCGCCGGAATGGTTCTCGAGAGGTAAAACCGCCACCGACCGGACCTGAGATCTGTGCGCACCGAGCCTTACGTAAAGCGCGGCCCCTCCGGCTGCCGCAAGCATTCCCAGGGTCGCAACTGCCGCACGGCGACGCCACCGGGGTCCCTGGGCTGGAGCAGCGCTGGGCCCGGCGGTGGCCGCAGTCCCCGGCAACGCGGGCTCGCCGCCGTTCCGCTCGACCACCCGGACCTGCGCCGCGAAGCGATAGCCCCGTTTGGCCATCGTTTCGATGTAGGGACAGCCCTCCGCATCCGGCCCGAGCACCTTGCGCAATATCGAGATGTTCTGCGTGAGGCTGCCCTCTTCGACGAAGGTGTCCGGCCAGACGGCCTTCATCAACTCCTCTTTGCTGACCAGTTCCCCCCTATTCCTTACGAGCACGGCCAGTATCTCAAGCGCTTTCGGCGTGAGCGGCACAACCGCGCCATCCCGCAGCAGGACGCGCGCCGAAGCGTCCAACCGGCAAGGTCCGAATTCGTACAAGTCTCTGACTTGCATCGGTTTACCGCATCTGAAAACGCATTGAGAAAAATATCAGAATTCTCGAAGGACTTCCGCGCCCCCCCCCGGCTAGCATCCGTAGTCGAGGCCAGGGCAGCCGCGACAAGCACTCCTCCGCACGAGGCAATTGTACGGCGAGCCCCCGGCCTTCAGCAAGTGGATCTACCTGGGAGGGTGGGCCGCTGAAGGTCTGTCTTCTGGGTTCCACGGATCTGGTTCGACAAGGAGGAGACTATGACCAGTCTTTGGAGAACCATGGCGGTGGCCGCGTCTGTGGCGGCACTTTGCGCTTCAGGCTTCGGCCAAACTGCGGAGCAACCGGTGGTCTTGACCATCGAAACGGCCAACGTAGTCTTCTATCGGGGGGATGTAACCGACGCCGCCAAGCTGGCGCGGGATCCCGGAGTGACCACACCCCTGCCTGCCAGAGCGTTCCAGGTCGCTCACAACGTTGGGGACGTTGTTGCCATCAATGGGAAGCCGGTCAAAGGCCTCATGTCGACCCTGAGCGGAACCCTAGTGCCGCGCGTGAATCCCCAGCCAGGGCAAATGATTGCAGACTTTGATGGCGGAGGCCCTTTCATAGCCCACTGGCTGATCCTGGGACCTGATGGGACTTCGATCGGCAGTCTGTGGACCGGCGGGGGCGTTCTGGCGCCGGACCAGGTGTTTACCATCATGGCGGGAAGTGGGGCGTTTTTCGGCGTGGTCGGCGAAAGCCGCACCCTCGAGATGATCAGAGCTGGCCGCACTGCCTCGGTCACCGAGGATCCGGCCAATCGCCGCATCCATGGCGGTGGCAGGTTCCGATTCATCTTCCGCTTGTACCTGCGGTATCGCCCGGCGGTGGATATTTTGCCCACCGGGCCCGCCGTCTACCACGCGGCTGACTTCTCGCCAGTGACCGCGACTAGCCCGGCTCGCGGCGGTGAGATCTTGATGGTCGGAGCCAGGAATCTCGGCCCCACTCGGCCCGAGCTTCTGCCGCCGGGGAGCAGGCCCTTCAAAGCCGATCCTATCGAGGTGGTCAACTCACCGGTGGAGGTGACGGTAAACGGAAAGGAAGCGCAGGTAATCAATCAAGTCGGCTGGCCCGGCACCTACGATCTGTACCGCGTGGATTTCCGCGTCCCGTCGGGACTTCCGCCGGGGATGGCAACCATCCAGCTCACCGCCGCCTGGATTCCGGGCCCGGAGGTGAAGATCCCGGTGCAGTAGCGCCGCGGTTATCGGGCGCCCGTGCCCTTCGACAACAACCGGGGCTTTTGGGGCGCCAACCCCGGCGGTGGCCTGCGGGCGCTGAGAGCGGGCCGACAGCCCAGTCTCGTCACGTGGGCCGCAGCCTGGAGAAGACGTCCATGATTTCCGGCTGTTCCTTCAGTTGTGCCAGGGGTCTGAGATGGGTCTCGATGTAGGCCCAGTCGAGGCGGCCGTGTTGTCTAAGGACGATGGTCTCCACATCCAGCACGTCGCGCGTTCGAAAGGCGAAGAGCTTTTGCACGGCCAGGTCCTCGGCGGAACAGGTTCTTAAGAAGCACCCGGTTTCAAACTCGTACAGGCTGGCTCGTTCTACCATCAACGCCTCGAACGGCAATCCCGCGAGGGCGATGTCGATGGGGACGCCTTGCGGCGAGTCAACGAGCAGCACTCGATTTCTCCGAGCGAACTCGGCGGCATCCGGAATGCGCCCTCGATAACCTGAAAAAAGGATCGGCGTGATGAACTCGTCTTCGCGTCCGAAGCCGGTGAGCAGAGTTACATCCACGTCACGGGTGAAGCGCGGCTCTCCCCAGCGCAGGAGCGCGATGCCTCCGATCAGACAGAACTGCCATTGCCGCCGGATGAAGAAATTCTGGAGTTCGAGCGCTGCCTCAAACAGCGGCGTCATCGGCGCAGCTTGGCGAACCAGGCCTGCTGCTCGACCAAGCCCGAGGTGGTTCGTGGAGGAAGATCCTGGAGTGCGGCCGCAGATCCGAACAGTTGCCGGATCGCCTCACGGGGATCCGTGGCCTCGATCTCGCGGCGCCGAATCTCGTCGAGTTCCGGTCCGGCCCGCCGCCAGGTTTCAACCCAGCGGCGCATGAGCTCGCGCTCCTGAGCTGCTTGCTGATCGGCCATAACCTGCCCCCATGCTAGCAGATGGCGCGGCCCCAGTACTAGTGCCCGAACGATTGGGAACCGCCACGGTGGGCCAAGTGCCCATCCCGCCAGTCCCAGCTCGACCACCCGGACCTGCGCAGCGAAGCGATAGCCCCGTTTGGCCATCGTTTCGATGTAGGGACGGCCCTCCGCATCCGGCCCGAGCACCTTGCGCAATATCGAGATGTTCTGCGTGAGGCTGCCCTCTTCGACGAAGGTGTCCGGCCAGACGGCCTTCATCAACTCCTCTTTGCTGACCAGTTCCCCCCTATTCCTTACCAGCACGGCCAGTATCTCAAGCGCTTTCGGCGTGAGCGGCACAACCGCGCCACCCCGCAGCAGGACGCGCGCCGAAGCGTCCAACCGGTACGGTCCGAATTCGTACAAGTCCCTGACTTGCATCGGCGAGGCCAGGGCAGCCGCGACAAGCACTCCTCCGCACGAGGCAATTGTACGGCGAGCCCCCGGCCTTCAGCAAATGGAGGTGAAACCATGAAACTCTTGTTCGCAGTGTTCTTGCTCATGACAGCCATCGCTCTGGGGCAGGCAACCTCGGATGTGATACTGATGATCGACCTCGAAAAAATCGCCTGGTACGCTCTGGACCCGGCGGAGAGTTCGAAGTGGATGACTTCTCCCGCTCCGACTCCAGTGCCCTCGACGTTCGTCTACACGCCCATGGCCCATCTCCTTTTCGCGGATGTGGTGGCGATCAACGATAAACCGGCGAGGGGAACGTTCGCGGCGTGGGGAATATGGACCAATTTTTCGCAGACGGTGACGCCGTCGCCGGGGCGGCCCATTGCCGACATCAGCCGAAGCCAGATCTGGAACATGCTGTTTGAGGTCCATGACGTCGAGAAAGGTCAGGTCGCTACTGTGGCCGCTATGGGCTTCGCCAGCGGCCCGCCGCCTCCCGGAACCGCGCCCGGCTCACGCGCGGGCAACTTCATCATCACGGGCGGCAGCGGGGCGTGGTCCGGAGCGAGGGGCCAAGCGGCAAGCATCGCCGTTGCCGGCACGAGAACCGCATCCGGCGTCGAGAATCCGGCCTACAGGCGCCTCAACAGCGTCGCGGGGACGTGGCGCATTGCAGTTACGTTGAACTCGATGACTTTGCCCACCGTGGTGGGGGCATACCACTTCGATTTCGCGCCTGTCTCAGCGTCCAACCCGGCTCGCGCTGGCGAAACGTTGGTGCTGGCGGTGAAGGGCCTGGGACCGACAAACCCGGTGCTGCTGCCGGGCAAGACCTTCACCTTCGATGAGGGGAGGAACCTGCCGCTGGTAACCGCGCCCGTCACGGTGACGATCAACGACCTGCCGGCCGCGGTGTCAAACCAGGTCGGCTGGCCCGGCACCAGCGACACCTACCGCCTCGACGTGACGCTGCCCAGCGGAATCGCAGCCGGAACGGCCAGTGTGTCGATCTCGGCCGCCTGGATTCCGGGCCCGGCGGTGAACATCCCGGTGCGGTAGCGGGAGAGACAACACCGGCGGTGATCTGAGCCGGGACGGCAGGGGCGTCAACCGCCTGGAAGCCAGCCCCTCTGAGAAACCCGCGCCGGCGGGGGCAAAACCGTGGAGGAGGCCACGGAAGTTGCGTTGTGATTCACGAGCAGTCCTGTTCTCGCCGGAGGAGGAATGTCAACGGAACCGGACAAGTCACCTTGTCCGCCGTTCTTTTTCCCTCCTGTTTTCAGGCCCATCCGCCCTCCTGCCCCCGGCCTCCCCTCCCGGCTGCGTTATCCTCAAGCCGGTCCCGCTATGGCGTCCCAGCCCCAGTTCGAGGCCAATCGCAGCCACGCCAGGCATCCCCAAATGACACCCCGCCGACGCTCCCATCCCCTTTCCTTTCAACGGGATGGGAAAAAATTACGAAACGAACCCAAAACCGGACACCCCATCCCTGCCCCTGCCCCACCCGGCTGCCCAGGAACGCCGCCGCGCCGATCAGCCGCTCGATGCTACAGGCCCCGTCCAGCAGCGAGTAGTCGGAATGGCAGTGCAGGTGAACGAATGGGGAGTCTGGCATTACGGCTATCCCGTATGGTAGCGAATTGCGGTTAGCAGTAGGGACGGGCGGATTCGAACCGCCGACCTGCCGCTTAGGAGGCGGCCGCTCTATCCATGCTGAGCTACGTCCCCGCGACTACCCACATTCTAGCATCTGGCCCTGTGGGGCATGCTTCAGAGGGTGCTTGCTGGCGGCGTAGCTCACGGCGGCCTCGCGCGCCCTCGCCATTTCCTCTTCCGTGTAGCGGCACGGCTCGCGGTAGTAGGTCACGAATACCCTGGCCCCCTGCGCTGCAAATGCCCCGGCCGTGGGCCTGTGCCGCCCACACCGGGGTAGTAGACTTAAGTCTTACCCGCCATGGCCAAGGAATACGACCTCACGCCTCAGCCCGTGCCGCCGGTGAAGACGCCTTTCCGGCGCATCGTAACGCCGTTGCCGGTCCCGGAATCGCTGCCCATCCTGGAGAGGCTGGCGCGTCACGAGCCGGCAGCCATGCGCGGGCAGCCGCCCATCGTCTGGGACCGCGCCGAGGGCTTTCAGGTCTGGGACCCCT
Source organism: uncultured Solibacteraceae bacterium (assembly GCA_964353255.1). GTDB lineage: Bacteria > Acidobacteriota > Terriglobia > Bryobacterales > Bryobacteraceae > VFZS01. The sequence continues at coordinate 8,704 of CAYGVJ010000059.1, forward strand.
GGGGCAACTGCTGGGTGGATTGGTCCTCGGGCGTGCTGATCGCCAACGCCGGGCACGGCCGCGAGCGGATCCGCGAGGCCATAGTGCGCCAGACCCAGGCCGGGCTGCTGACCACCTACTGCTTCCCCAGCGAAATCCGCGCCCGGCTGGTCGAGCGGCTGGCGTCACTGCTGCCCGAGCCGCTCAAAAAGATCTTTCTGCTGACCACCGGCTCGGAAGCTGTCGAGTGCGCCATCAAGCTCTGCCGCACCTGGGGCGTCAAGCACGGCGGCCGGGGCAAGCACGTCATTGTCTCTTTCGGTAAAGCCTTCCACGGCCGCACGCTGGGCGCGCAGCAGGTCGGCGGTATTCCCGCGCTGAAGGAATGGATCGTGAACCTGGACCCGGGCTTCGTCCAGGTGCCGTTCCCGGACGGCTTCTGGACGCAGGACACATCGTTTGAAGCCTTCGAGAAGCACGTTTTCGAGCTGGGTGTCGAGCCGCAGAACGTGGCCGGGGTCATCCTGGAAACCTACCAGGGAGGCAGCGCGGCTTTCGCTCCGCGTGAGTACGTGCAGGCGCTGCGGAGATGGTGCACCGGGCACACGGCCTTGCTGGTCTGCGATGAGGTACAGGCCGGGTTCGGCCGCACCGGCACGCTGTGGGGCTTCGAGCATTACGGAATCGTCCCTGACCTGGCCTGCTTCGGCAAAGGGATCACCAGTTCCCTGCCGCTGTCGGCGGTGGCTGGGCGCCCCGACGTGATGGACCTGTTTGCGCCGGGCACTATGACCTCGACGCACACCGGTAACCCGGTCTGCTGCGCCGCAGCGCTGGCTTCCATCGAACTGGTGGTCGGGGAAGACCTGGCCGGGAACGCCCGCCGGGTCGGCGCGGTGCTGCACCAGAAGCTGACCGAGATCCAGGCGCGCCACCCGCAAATCGGCGCGGTACTGGGGCGCGGCCTGGTGGCCGGGGTGATCTGTGTCCGCCCCGGCGCCCGGGAGCCTGACGGGGACTTGGCCTGGGAAGCGGTGCGCCGTTCGGTGGAGAAGGGCGTGCTGATGTTCTCTCCGGTCGGCTTCGGCGGCTCGACGATCAAGATCTGCCCGCCGCTGGTGATCACCGAAGAAGCTGTGTTGGACAGCGTGGCGGGCTTCGCCGAGGCTTTCGCCGAGGCGGCGGCCCAGGAGACAGCCGCCCGATGAGCCCGCCGCAGGTGACTGTGGTGGGCGGCGGCATGATCACCCACGACCAGATTCTGCCCTCGCTCTACCACATGCAGCGCCGGGGCCGCATCGGCGAAATCTCCATCTGCGCCCTGACCGCCCGCCCGCTCAAGGAGCTGGCCGAATCCGAGCTGTTCGCACGGGCTTTCCCGGGGCAGTCCTTCCGCCCGTACCCGGAGCTGAGCGGCGATCTGGATCGGCCCCGTCCGGAGCTCTACCGTGAAGTCGTGGCGCGGATGCCGCCTCGCCAGATCGTCGTGGTGGCGGTGCCCGACCAACTGCATTTCGAGGTCATCATGACGGCGCTCGACGCCGGCCAGCACCTGCTCTCGGTGAAGCCCCTCGTGCTCACGGCGCGCGAATCGCTGATCGTCGAGCAGGAAGCCCGGGCGCGAGGTTTGCTGGTGGGCATCGAGTACCACAAGCGCTTCGACGACCGCAGCCTGATGGCCCGCAGCCGCTATCGCGCCGGCCTGTTCGGCGAGTTCCGCCTGGGCGCGGCCTGCCTGCTGGAGAAGTGGCACTACCGCCACTCGAACTTCCAGAACTGGTGCACGGTGGAGAACTCCGACGCCTTCACTTACGTAGGCTGCCACTACGTGGACCTGGTGCACTTCATCACCGGCCTGCTGCCGGTGGCGGTGAGCGTCTACGGCGTCCGCGACCGCTATCCCAATGGAAACGAAGGCTTCCTGTGGACGGACGCCCGGGTGATCTGGAACAACGGCGCGTGCCTGAACGTGCAGAACGCGCTGGGTTTCCCCGACGCCGCCCCCGGCACGAACACTCAGGGGCTGACCCTGTACTGCGCCGGCGGCGATTGCGGGGCGCTGATTTCGCACTCGGACCAGTACCGCGGCCTGAAGTACTGCTACACGCGTAGTAGTGGGGAGCCTGGCGCCACAGTTTACGCCGAACCCAGCCCCGACTATCTTCAATACGTTGACCTGGGTGGGCCGGGCCTGGTGCCGGTGGGCTACGGCTACCGCTCCATCGAATACATCCTTGAGGCGGCTCTTCGCCTGGAGGCCGAGACCCGCGACTTGGCCGAGCGCCAGGAGCGCCTCCGCCAGATCGACGAGGCCGGCCTCATGGCAACCCCGGCCAACAGCCGCTATAACGAACTGGTGATCGAGGCCGCGCGGCTGTCCATCCTCAACGCCGGCCGGGAAGCGGTCATTGAATATGATGAGGAGCCGGGGGCGCGGTTGAGGGAATAGCGGCCTTCTCGAACGCAGCCCGCATTTCCCGAATCCGCTGGGCGACATCCTTGCCGACTTCGAGGATCTCCTGCGCCACCAGCGGGCTTTCGCCCAGGTAGATGCGTAAACCCACCGTGAGCGGCTCCGGCGCCGCTACCGCGGGGCACTCACTCAACATCTCAAGCGCCTCCCGAGCGCGATCGCTAGCAAGGAGAAGCGCCAAGGCTGACAGGTGATCCTTGCTATGCTGAAGCGGTAGCTGGCGCGCTTCTTTGGCCAGGCCTTTGATGATCTGTGCCAATTCCTGCGGCTCGTAGAACTGCACCATGAACTCGACCGCGGCGCGAACGCGGGCGTGAGCGTAGCCCCGGCGGCGCATCAGGTAGTAGATGTTGAAGAGACGCTCTGCGGCTTGATACAGCTTGCGGCGCCCGTCTTGCCGGACGATTTGCACGGCTCCCCGGCCCACCAGGCGGCTCAGTTGCATGCTGACGTTGTTGGCGCCCATACGCACGGCACGGGCCACTTCCCGCGCCCCCACCGGATCCCAGATATCGAGCAGAGCGGCGAACACTTTGCGCTCCACCGCCGGCAGGTTGTCGAGGTGGCTCTTGAAGTACTCGGTGTGGTCGTCCACCAGTTGCGTAAGCTCCTCCATCAACTCACGGAACGATCGCTTAGCGGCGAAACCCGCCAGAATCACCAGTAGCCGAGGGTTGCCGCCGGTCAAGATCTGTACTGCCCTCACCTGGCCGGGCGGGGCTTCTGAGCCGGTAGTGGAGCGCCACAGCTCCGTGCACTCGTCCAGATCGAGAGGCTTCAGCTCGCGGATGGCGAACATCTCAAACCAGGCCTTGTCGATGTTGTCGATCTCCTCGAAACGCGTCGTGGCGGTGCCCAGCAACATGATGCGCCGCTCGTTCTGGAAGGTGTGCCGTAGGTCCCAATGACGGCTAGGTTCGATCTGCTCCCCGAGAAGCCGGTGGAGGTTCTCGACCACCAGCAGAATGCGCTTGCCTTCGCGGTCGGCAAAGTCCAGCAAGTGTGCCAGAGCCCGGTCGCGCAGGCGCGCCTCATCGCCCTCGTCGCTCAGCTCCTTGTGGGCCTGTCGCCAGCGTTCCTCACCGGTCTGTTCTGACAAGTGGAACAGCCCCTCGACCCAGAACTCGCCGGGGCTACAGACCTCGTAAGACTCCTCGCCGAAGACGATGGGATACCACGCCGAGGACAGCTCCGGCGCCTTTCGCACTTCGGCCGCCACCCTCCGCACTAGCATGGTCTTGCCGATGCCCCGCGGTCCCACAAACAGGAGGTGCTGGTTAGAAGAGTGCTTCGCCGCCGCGTTCTCGCGCAAGGTTTCTAGAGCCAGGTCGAGCTCGACCTTCCGCACCACAAAGGAGCGGATGAGTTCTTCATCGCCATGGATGCCGGGATTGTACTTCACCTGGGGGACGCTCATTTCTCAGCCTCCGCTTCGTTGGAGCCGCGTATGAACCCGAAGCGCGGTCTCGGGCCTGGTAGCTTACGCTTGGCAGCGGGTACGAACGGAAAGCTGAATCGCGCGCGCCACCAGTCCTTGAGCAGCTTCGAGACGAAGACATAGGCGTCTCCGTTCTCCTTTCGCAGGTAGCCATCGTGCTCCAGGATGCCCAGGATTTCGCCCAGACACTCGCTGGGCTGCCTGCCCTCCACGAGGTACTCCCCACACAAGATGTCGGCCGCCTTCGGCGTCAAACAGCCGCTCACCGCCGCCTCTGTCAGAAGGTCCAGCGCGAGCGGATGAAGCGCGGGACCCAACACCATCTTCAGCCGCTCTTCGAGCTGGCTCAGCTCGGCGTGCCCGCGAGCGCTCAACATGCTCGTTTCATACACCCTTCCCACGAGTTCCTTCGAAACTTGTCTAAAGCCTTCCAGACTGCAAGTCCAATACACGTGGTCGAAGAACATCTGGACGTAGTGCGGGATCGCGAGTCCGACGAGGTTCAGCATTTCTTTTGGCACGTCGGCGAGCAACTCCAGACCGTACTGGTTGGCAAGTGCGCAAAGGCAGCCCGCTGCGGTCGCCGGACTCCACGGACCGAGCTCAAAAGGCGTCAGATAGCCTAGCGCGCCGCTCAGGCCAGCCTGACGGACGATGGGTTCCAGGCCGATCGACCCACTCAGCACCATCCGGACCCGGCCCTTGTGACAAATCCCGTTGGCGCGGAGCCACGACAGGAAGGCATTCGCTTGCTCTCGGCGTTCGGGAGTAATCCGATACTCGCTGCCTTTGAGCATCTCGCAGATCAGGAGCGGCACCTCGTCGATGAAGAGGACGACCGGCTTGTCGGCCGCTGCCAGGATCTCCACGACCCGGTCACCTTTCGCTTGCCACTCGCTCCCGGTCAGCGCGCCACGCAACGTCACGCGAAGATCGCCGACGCTGAGCGCCTCTATCCGCCCCGGGAAACTGGCAAGGATGTTGGCGAAAACCGACCTGGTCTTCTCCCACAATGGCGCATAAGGGCGTGTGGCGGCGCTGAGTTCCGCCACCGCGTCCGCGGCGCTATGAGCCTGCTGAAAGTCCACCTGCAAGCACAAGTAGCGCTCCTCGATCCGGCGCGCCGCCTCGCGCATGAGACTGGTCTTGCCGATTCGTCGCTGCCCGACCAACAGCACGTGAGCGCCCTCGTCCAGGTACTCGATCAGCCGGTTCAGTTCTTTCTCACGATCCCAGAAGGTCTCGCCGCAGACCCAGTTGCCAACAGCTCGCTTGAGTTTTGTGTCTTCCACGACACGATTGTACCACGGCAACAATTCCGTTGGCAACGGTTTTGTTGCCGACACTCCCTGTGCTTCTAACTACTTGATAAGAAGGAGGATTGTCAAGACGACGAGGCGGTTTGAGATGCGTCCCCCTCCCCGCAGGCCCGTGCAAGCAGCCACCCCAACGGCTGGTCCTCACGCCCGACCTTCTTGACCCTCAGCGCCGTCCGCGTGGCGCTCCGCACGTGGTGAGAGCTCCGGTGATCCTTGGGAACATTCACTGCCAGCCCGAAAGCTAAAAACTGCTAGGCTGGTAACACGGACAGTTCCCCGGAGCGTCCTAACATTTTCAGAGCGCTGCGTGTCTGATACGGTATGAGTCTGAGTTTACGTGCCGGCCCGGCGTTCTGGCTCAGGAGGTAGCTTTGCATCCCAGAGGTATGCTCGCATTCTTGCTCGCCGCAGCCCTGGCGATACCCCCCGCAAGCCTTGCGCAGGAGAAGCCCCCTGCGGCTCCCCAGCCGGCCGCCTCGGTCGGGAAGCTGAAGGTAGCAGCCTTGCAGGGCGAGGGCGCCGTTAACAATATCGCCGCGGGCACGGCTACCCAAGTGGTCGTGGAGGTTCGGGACGAAGCTGACAAGCCGGTGCCCGGCGCCGAGGTGCTCTTCCAGCTTCCCGCGGCTGGTGCTGGCGGGGTTTTCAACGGATGGATGCGGACCCAGACGGTCAAAACCAACGAGCAGGGCCAGGCCGGCACCAGCGGTCTGACGCCCAACGACGAAGTGGGCCGGTTCAACATCAAAGTGACGGCCTCCGCGGGGGCGCGCGCGGGCAGCATCGTCGTCGCCCAGACTAATGCGCGCCGCAGCGGCTCGGGCGGCCGGGTCGCGGTGGGCAGTTCCTGGAAGTGGAAGATCATAGGGCTGGTCGCGGCGGGCGCCACGGTGGGCGGCATCTATGCCGCCAAGCGCAACGGGGGGACTACCGCCGCCACCACCATCACGACCCCGGTGACGGTGACGGTTGGCTCTGTGACCGTGGCAGGCCCGCGATGAGTCTACGCGAAAAAAACGGCCAGACCGCTCCCTCACGGTCGCGGCTCGGACAGATTGCGGGGGGCCGGTTTTTTCGCGCCTCTTGGTTCCTCCGCGCGTGCCTGGAAAGGTTTTCTCCGATGTTGAATAGCAAAGTACTGGTTTTCTGCTTGTGTGCTTTCCTGATGGGCGGGCTGACTCTGGCCGCCCAGGAAGCTCTTCTCAGCGGGCCGGTGTCGGGCTCGGTGTATGACCCCGCCTCGCGCAGCCTGCGGCCGATTGTGGGGCTGCCGGGCGCTTCCTACCTGGGTGATCCCCTGATCGCCGACCTGGACTGGGCGGCGGCTGCGCCGGATGGAAGGACGATGCTGGCGCTCAGGGGCGAGCGCCTGTGGGCGGTCCGGCAGATGGGCTCGGCCCTGCTCTGGGCTGGCATCGACGGCGGGCTGGCGAGCCCCGAGCGCGCAGCCTGGAGCGCCGACGGTTCGGCTGCGGCCATCTACTCGAGCCGGCAGGGGCTTCAGCTCTTGCGCAGTTTGGGCGACACTCCGGCCGCGGGGCCGGCGGTGGAACTGGCTGGTCGCGTGACAGCGCTCGCGGTGGAGGCTTCGGGCGCCTGCGCCGTGGCGGGAGTCGAGGCTGAGCGCGACGGCGGTATCTACCTGGTTTGCGCGGACGCCGCGCCGAAGCTGCTGGTGGGCTTGGCCCATCCCGCGGCCCTGGCGCTGGCCCCCAATAATAATGATGCGCTCTTCGTGGCCGACCGCGGTTCCGGGCAGATCCTGGAGGTCCGCAACTTCCGCGGGGAGGCCGCAGTGATGCCCTTCGCCGCCGATGCCGCCGGGAGTTGGGATCCGGTGGGGGCGGCGGTCTCCGGCGACGGCGCCTTCCTTTATGTCGCCCACCGCTCCGCGAAGCGCGTGGACGCTTACGAGGTAGCCAGCCGCACGCTGGCGTCTCGGATCGCCATCGAGTGGGAACCCACCTTGCTGGAGCCGTTGGCGGTGAAGTCCGTGTTCCTGCTGAAGTCGCCCGGCGGTCGTGGCGAGCCGCTGCTGGTTCTGGAGGCCGGTCGCCAGCCGGCGGTGTATTTCGTTCCAAGCGGGAGGGGACAATGAGGCGGCGCGGTTACATTCTGGTCTCTGCCGCGGCGGCGCTGTTCTGGCTGGCGCCGCGAGCTAGCTCTCAAGCTTCACCCTTCGCCGTGCGGGTGCAGCACGGATCCACCGTGGTCTCCTACACCGAGGGCACCACGGTCACCGTTCCGGCCGAGGCGATCGGCGTGCCGGCCACGGTGTTTGTGACGCTGACCTACCGAGGCGCCACCACTGCCGACATCACGGCGGTGGACCTGTCGGGGTACACGGATTTCTCCCTGCTGGCGGTCCCGAACCTGCCGGCCACCGTGCGGCCCAACGGCGACTTCACCGTCACCCTACGCTACACCCCCTCCAGTGGCGCCAGGGTCCCGGCCCAGGTGCAGTTTGCCTACACTGAAGCGCAGGCCCGCGCGAGGATTACGCTGAGCCTGAACGGCGTGGCGCCGAAGTTCGCCTTCAGCTACACCCCCCCGGGAGGCAATGCCACGCTGGTGGAACCCGGCGGGACGGTGACCTTCCCGGCGACCGCGGTGGACACTACGGCGTCGGCGTCGTTCGTGGTCACGAACTGGGGCAGCGGGCCGGGGGTGATTGGCGCGGTGGCGGTTGCCGGCGCGGTCTTCCAGTTGGTTGGCGCGCCGTTGCCGAACACGGTGATCGAATCCGGCAAGGATGCGCGCTTCAGCGTCGCCTTCACTCCCAAGCAGCTTGAGGCCAGCCAGGGCGCGCTGAGCGTGACCGTAGGGGGCCGGCAAGTGAGCTTCAATCTCGCCGGGTCCGGCTCAGGCCCCGTGTTTGCCTACGAAACGGTGCGCGAGGGATTGGCCACCGCCATCACTCCCGCCCAGGTGATTACCGTGCCCGACGCCGCGATCGGCGACAAGAGCACGCTGGCGGTGCGTGTGCGTAATGGCGGCAACGCCGACGGCACCATCGCCGCCATCAGCATCCTGGGAACCGGCTTCCAGCTCAGCGATCTGCCGTTCCTGCCGTTGACCCTGCCGGTGGGTGGCGCGGTCCAGTTCACCATCACCTTCACGCCCACCCAGCCGGGCTGGGCCAGCGGCCGGCTGAAGATCGGCGCCGACACCTTCGACGTGCGCGGCGCCGGGCTGGGCGCCACGCTCACTTACGCCTACAGCGTGGGCGATGTCACCACGGCGATACAGAGCGGCGGTTCGGTGATCCTGGCGCCGGTCCAGGTGGGCCGCACCGCTACGGCGCGGTTTTACGTTATCAACAACGGCACCGCGCCGGGCGCGGTGAACAGCATCAGCGTCACCGGGACGACCACCGCCTTCACGCTGGCGGATCTGCCCAGCCTCCCGCTGAGCGTGTCGGCTGGCGCTACGGCCTTCTTCACCATCCAGTTCACGCCCACTGTGGTCGGAGGCACCACGGCGACGCTTAGGGTGGACACGCTGAGCTTCACCTTGTCCGGGACGGCCGCCGCGCCCGACCCTCTGCCCAGCTACCGGTTCGAGGCTCCGTCTGGCTCGCAGGAGCCCATGCAGCAGCCGCAGATCGCCCTGACCCTGGCGGCCCCGTATCCCCTGCCGCTCATCGGGACCCTGACGCTGGCCTTCAATTCCGAGGTCTTCAGCAACGACCCGGCCGTGCAGTTCGCCATCGGCGGCCGGACGGTCAGTTTCACGATCCCGGCGAACACCACCAAGGCCGTATTCCCGCAGAACTTGACCACCATCCGCGTGCAGACCGGCACGGTCGCCGGCACCATCAGCATCACCCCAACGTTCGCCACCGACAAGGGCATCGACCTGACGCCGGCGAACCCGACGGCGCTCAACCTGGTGGTTCCCCAGTCGGCGCCCCGGCTGCTGGGCGTGGAGGTCTCGGCGAAGACTACCAGCACCTTCACCCTGCTGTTGCGCGGATATACCACCAGCCGGTCGGTCACCCAGATGGATTTCCAGTTCACCCCCACGACCGGCGAGAACGTGGCCACCACGCGGCTCACGCTGAACGTGGAGGCCAACTTCCTGTCCTGGTATCAGCAGTCCCAGTCGCAGTTGTACGGCAGCCTGTTCACGGCGACCATCCCATTTACCGTGCAGGGCGACGTCAAGAACGTAACCAGCGTGGCGGATACGATTCAGTCGGTGTCGGTCACTCTGAGCAGCCGCCAGGGCTCCTCCGCGGCCCAGAGCGTGTCGCTGCGCTGAGGGCCCGGCAGGCGCCAGTTTGACTTGGCCGGGCCAACTGTTTTAAGTTGCGATTGGGTACATGGCGGATAACCCGGCGGGCGAGACCGTTCAAGCAGACATTTTCCTGGATTCGACCCTGGAGAGCGCCGACGCAGCCGAGCAGTTGGCGGTGAAGGTGGCCGCCGAAACGGGCTTCGCCGAAGAGGAGGTCCACAGGCTGGGGATGGCGGTGCGGGAGTCGGTGGTCAACGCCGTGGTGCACGGCAACCGCTACAACGCGCGCAAGAAGGTTCATCTGACGGTGGCTGCCAATCAGGACCGCCTGAGCGTGACCGTGGTCGATGAAGGCCAGGGGTTCGACCTTAGCGCGCTGCCCGACCCGGTGGCGGCCGAGCACCTGCTCGAGCAATCCGGACGCGGGATTTTCCTGATGCGGGCGTTCGTGGACGAGTTGGACATCCGCCGCCTGGCGCCCTCGGGCACCCAGGTCAAGCTGGTGAAATACCGGCGGAAGATGGTAGTCTAGACAGGCAGGAGGGAAGATTCGTGAGCGCAAGACTGAGTTCCCGTCAGGTGGGCGAAGTCATGGTGGTCGATGTGTCCGGCCGGATCACCCTGGGTGAGGGTTCCAGCAACCTTCGCGAGGGCATCCGCGAGTTGCTGGCCCAGGGCAAGCGTAGTATACTGCTGAACCTGGGCGAGGTCTCCTATATCGACAGCTCGGGCATTGGTGAGCTGGTGGCCGCTTTCACCTCGGTGGCCAACCAGCAAGGCCAATTGAAGCTGCTCCACCTGACCAAGCGGGTCAAGGATCTGCTGCAAATCACCAAGCTGTACACGGTTTTCGATATCTACGACGACGAGGCCCACGCCATCAGAAGCTTTTGAGGCGCTGACCGCGCGGAAGCCGTTGAACCTCACTTGGCCGGCGAGTGCTCCGCCTGAGGTGGTGGACGGCATGGGACTCGAACCCACGACCCCGGCGTTGCGAACGCCGTGCTCTCCCAACTGAGCTAGCCGCCCACGCGCGCGAAAAGCTGTAAGTAGTATAGCACGCTACCGGCCTGAAGAACCGAAGCCGCTCTCGCCCCGCTGAGAGTTGGAGAGTTCCCCCTCGAGCCACTCGATGGGCTCGTAGCGGCTGATGACAAGCTGGGCGATGCGATCGCCCCGCCGGACCGAGTAGGTTTCCCGCCCCAGGTTCAGCAGAATCACCTTGATCTCGCCGCGGTAGCCCGGGTCGATCGTAGCCGGGCTGTTGGGCAGCGTGATGGCGTGGTGGAGGGCCAGGCCGCTGCGCGGCCTTACCTGGGCCTCGCATCCCGGGGGCACTTCGATGGCCAGGCCGGTCGGGATGGCCGCGGGCCGGCCAGGCTCTAACTCGGCATCCTCGGCCGCGCGCAAGTCCATGCCCGCGTCCTCCTGGGGGCCGTGCGCGTACTGGGGCAGGATCGCGTCGGGCCGGAGCCGTTTTATTCGGAGCCGCATCGTTTCAGCTATCATAACCATTTCGTGCCGCACGCCACACCGAAACGCGTCCTGACGCTGGCGCCCATGCCGCCCGAGAAGTGCGCCTACGCCCTGGCGCGCTACAGCCGCTCGCCGGATTCGATTCGCGAGTCGCTCGATTGGGTGCGCAGCCACGACTCCCGGAAGTTTTTGGAGCACTTCTACTTCCAATACGGCCACTCCTCGATTGCCGATCTGGGGCACGTGGTGATGTGCTTCGAGGGAATCTCGGAGCTGGCCGCCACGGAAGTCGAGGATGAGCCGCTGTGGGACGGCCAGGCCAAGTCCTCCCGCTACCAGGACTTCTCGCGGTGCGGGTTCGTGACGCCGGAAGAGTTCTCGCCGCCGGACGCGGCCCGGTACGAGGCTGCGGCCGACAAGCTGCTGGCGGCTTACCAGGAAGTTCACACCCGCATGGCTGAGTTCTTCAGGGAGCGCCTGCCGTGCCCGGAAGCCATGAGCCCGGAAGCTTACCAGCGGAGCATCGCGGCGCGCGCCTTCGACGTGGCCCGCTATCTGTTGTTCTTCGGCGTGCCCACCAACCTGGGGCAGGTGACCAGCATACGCACGCTGGAGAAGCAGATCCGGCGGCTGAAAGTTTCCCCCTACGGTGAGTTGCGCAGTCTGGCGGCAGAAATGGCGGCGGCCTGCGCGGCCGAGCCCGACTGCCCGTGGGACACCGCAGACCGCGAAGCTGTCGCGCCGACGCTGGCGCAATGGGCGGATGCCGACTACTACCTCAGCCAGGCCCGCGACGATCTCGCCCGATGGGCCCGGCAGAATCTGCCGCCACCGGCCGGACTGGAGGTGGACGCGGTGGATCTGTCGCGTCCCGCGGACACCGCCGCCGACATCGTGGCCACGTTGCTCTACACGGTTTCTGACCGCCCTTACCGCGAGCTGTACGAACTGGCCCGCGGGTGGCCGCCGGGCATGCGGGCGGAAGTTCTGGACCTAGTGCTGCGGTCGCGCACCGAGCGGGATGAGATGTTACGCGCCTTCCGCGGCGGATGTTTCGTCTACGACCTGATCATGGATCTGGGCGCCTACCGGGACCTGCACCGTCACCGGCGCTGCCAGCAGCATCGCCAGGCCTACTCGGCCCGGCTCGGTTTCGATGTCCCCAAGCCGCTCGCCGCAGCCGGGCTCCGCGAGCGTTACGAGGCGCTCATGCGCGAGACGCTGGCGACGGTGAGGCAGCTCCCCGACCCCGGCGGTCACTACCTGCTGCCGTTCGGCGCCCGCTCACGCTTCCTCTTCAAGATGGACTTCGCCGAGGTGGACTACATTTGCCGGATTCGCACCACCGTCAAGGGCCACTTCAGCTACCGCGAGATTGCCTGGCAGATGAAGCTCAAGCTGGAGCAGCTTGAGCCCGAGCTGGGCCGCTTGATTCAGGCCACGCCGCCGTGGGTGGAGGATCCGCTGAGCAGGTAGGAGGCGGGCGGCGTCAGACCCCCACCATTTGAAGGCTCTTGAGTTTTGCCGCGAGCGTCGTGCGTTTCAGGCGCAGCAGCTCGGCGGCCTGCTTCTTGTTCCCTCCGGTCCGCTGTAGCGCCTGCGCGAGGATACTGCGCTCGATGGCGCTCACGGTGCGCTCGAAATCCAGGCCCTCGTCCGGGACCACGTACTCGCGAACCACCGGCGGGGCGCTCTCCCGCCTCTGGGCAGGCGGCAGGCTGAAGTCTCCGGGGTAGAGGTGCTTCCGGTCGCCAGCCAACAGGATCGCCATCTCGACGGCGTTTTCGAGCTGGCGCACGTTCCCCGGCCAGGAATAGTCGCTCAGCCGGTCCAGGGTGTCGCGCGAGACCTGCCGTGCCGGGAGGTCTTCCCGGCGGCAGACTTTCTCGACGAAGTGATAGACCAACAGGGGGATGTCGCTGGTGCGCTCGCGCAGCGGCGGCACACGCATGGGAACCACGTTAAGGCGGTAGTAGAGGTCCTCGCGGAAGGCGCCGCCGGCCACCTTCGCGGCCAGTTCCTGGTTGGTGGCCGCGAGCACCCGCACGTCCAGCGGGATGCTCTCCGAGCTGCCCAGCCGCTGAATCTCCCACTCCTGCAAGACGCGCAGCAGCTTGGCCTGGAGCGACAGGGGCAGGTCGCCGACCTCGTCCAGAAACAGCGTGCTGTGATTGGCCAGCTCGAAACGCCCCACGCGGTGGCTGACCGCCCCGGTGAAAGCGCCCTTGACGTGTCCGAACAGTTCCGCTTCGAGCAGGCTCTCGGGCAGAGCATGGCAGTTGACGGCCACCATGGGCACATGCGAGCGCTGGCTGGCCAGATGAATCGCCCGCCCCACCATCTCCTTGCCGGTTCCGGTCTCGCCGGCGATCAGCACGGTGCAGCGGCGGCCGGCGATGAGCCGGATGAGCTGGTCGGTTTCCCGCATGGCCCGGCTTTCGCCCACCAGGAACTTCTTCCAGGGCTCTCGCCCCGGTTCGCCCGCGCAGAGGGCCAGCTCCCTCTGGCGACGGTACTGGAGGGCCTCCTCCAATGCCCGCGCCTGCTTCTCCGGGCTGGCATCGGCGCTCAGCACGTAGTAAGCGCCGAGCCTGGCCAGCCGGATCGCGTCGTCGCAACTGGGGCGCTCATCGCGGATGATGACCGGGACGAGCGAGTCGAGCCGCTGGACCGCCTCCAGCCACTCCTCGGGCGTCCAGCCGGAAAGTGGGAAGTCGGCCAGCACCGCGTCGTAGCTGGAGACCCCCAGGCGCTCCAGGCCTGCCAGCGGGTCCTCGACGCGCTCGCAGGTCAAGCCTGCTGCCCCCTCCAGACTGATTCGCGGAGTTTCGGACCCGTCGGTGTGAATTACCCACAGCACTCGCATTGGTGACACACGTCCATCGACGGCGGCGAGTGAATATTTAGATTTCTAAACCCTTAAATCCGAAATTCAGGCGCCCTACGACACCGTATCGCCGCGGGTGCTCAGGAGAGCGCAGTAGGGCGGTCTCGGGTGCCCTGAGGCTAAGACAGGTTGACCCGGACAACTCGGGAGACTCATCCCCCAAGGGTGGCTGCCAAAACTGGGGGATGGCAAGCCCACAGGCCACTTGACCGGCGCACCCGCCCGAAAGCACACTAGGACTTGTAGTACAGGCATGCTGCGCTTCGAGACGGCCGGGGAATCGCACGGAGAGTGCCTGGTCGCTATCCTGACCGGGCTGCCCGCAGGTCTGCCTGTTTCCGTGGAAGACATCAACCACGAATTGTGGCGGCGCCAGCAGGGTTACGGAAGGGGCGGCCGGATGAAGATCGAGGCGGACCGGGCGGCGATCGTCTCCGGCGTCCGGCACGCCCAGACCATCGGCTCGCCGGTCACCATCCTGATCCGGAATCGCGACTGGCAGCACTGGAGCGAGGCCCTGCCCGTAGAGGCGGGCGAAGGCGCCGAGGACAAGAAGAAACCCCTCACCCGTCCGCGTCCCGGCCACGCCGACCTGGCCGGGGCCATGAAATACAACTTCCGCGACGCCCGCTACATTCTGGAGCGCGCCAGCGCCCGGGAGACGGCGGCGCGGGTGGCCATCGGCGCCCTGGCCAAGACCTTGCTGAGCCAGTTCGGGATCCAGATACTGAGCCACATTAGCGCCATCGAAAGCGTCCGCCTGGGGCGCGCCGCAACGTGGGAAGAGATCGTGGCTCTAAGCCAGAAGACCGAGGTGGTGCTGAATTGCGTGGACGCCGAAGTCGAGCGGCGCATGAAGAAAGCCGTAGATGAAGCTGCTGGCGCCGGCGACACCGTAGGCGGGGTCTTCGAAGTAGTGGCGCACGATGTGCCGCCGGGCCTGGGCTCTCACATTGCCTGGGACCAGCGTCTGGACGGCCAACTGGCCCAGGCCATCGTCTCCATCCAGGCGGTCAAAGGTGTGCAGATCGGCGCAGCCGAGGAGGCAGCCGCCGCGCCAGGCTCGCAAGTGCAGGACACCATCCACTGGGACGCTGAGCGGGGACACTTCACCCGCGGCTCAAATCGCGCCGGGGGCCTCGAAGGCGGCATCACCAACGGTCAGGACGTCGTGGTGAAAGGCTTCGTGAAGCCCATCTCGACCCTGCGCCGGCCGCTGGAATCGGTCGATCTGGGGACCCGGGCGCCCGTCTCAGCGGCCTACGAGCGCAGCGACGTCTGTGTGGTGCCTGCCGCGGGCGTGGTCGGTGAGGCCATGGTGGCCCTGGTGCTCACCCGGGCGTTCCTGGAGAAATTCGGCGGCGATTCCCTGGCAGAGACCAGGCGTAACCTGGAGGGCTATCTCGAGCAGATTCGCAGCTTCTGATGATCTACCCCATCGTTAAGTACGGCCACGCGGTTCTGGAGCATCCGGCTGAGACGGTTACCGAGTTCGACACCCCGGAGCTCCACAAGCTGCTGGAGGACATGTTCGAAACCATGTACGCGAACCACGGCGTGGGACTGGCGGCGCCCCAGATAGGCCTCGGGCGCCGCATCGCGGCGATCGACCCATCGGCGGGCGAAGACCCCACGCGGAGAATCGTCCTCATCAATCCGGAGATCACCAAGCTGGACGGCGCGCACAGCGAGGAAGAAGGCTGTCTGAGCCTGCCCGGCTTCCGCGAGCAGGTTCGGCGCGCCCGCCGCGTCACCGTGCGGGCGCAGAACGCCAAGGGCGAGAGCTTCGAGATCAGCGGCGACGGCTTGCTGGCGCGCGCACTCCAGCACGAGACCGACCACCTGCGCGGGCGCCTGTTCATCAGCCACGTCAGCCCTCTGAAGCGCGACCTCATTCGCCGCAAAGTGCGCAAGCTGTTCAAGGCCGGGGAGTGGGAGTAGCCGCCGCCCAGCAGAGACGGTCCATGCGTCTGATCTTCCTCGGCACGCCGGAATTCGCGGTTCCCACACTGAGAGCCGTAGTCGCTTCGGGGCCTCGGGTCCTGGAGGTGATCACGCCACCGGACCGCCCCAGCGGCCGAGGACAGGAGCTTCGCGCCTCCCCGGTGAAGCTCGCGGCCCAGGAGTTGGGATTGCCCGTCCACCAGCCGGAGCGAGTGAAGTCTCCGGAAGTAGTTGCCCGCCTGGCGGCCCTGAAACCGGACGCCATGGTGGTGGTTGGCTACGGCCAGATCATTCCGCAGGCGATCATCGACATCCCGCCGCACGGCATCATCAACGTGCATGCTTCGCTGCTGCCGCGCTACCGCGGAGCCGCGCCGGTTCAGTGGGCGATCGCGCGGGGCGAAACGGTCACCGGCGTGAGCACCATGCGCATCGACGCCGGCCTGGATACGGGTGACATTCTGTTGCAGCGCCGGACGCCGATCGGGGCCGATGAAACCGCCATAGAGCTCTCGGAGAGGCTGGCCGCGATGGGCGCCGGGTTGCTGGTCGAGACGCTGGAAGGTCTGGAGCGCGGCAGCTTGGTTCCCGTCAGGCAGGATGCCTCCGAGGCCACTTACGCGCCGTTGCTGAAGAAAGAAGACGGCCGGGTGGATTGGAGCAGGCCGGCGCCGGAGATTCACAACCGGGTGCGGGGACTGGCGCCGTGGCCGGGCTGTTACACCTGGCTTCGCGGCAGCCTGCTGCACATATGGAGGACGCGCGTGGGGGAGCCGCTGGCGGGCGCTCCCGGCGCCTTACGCATTTCGCAGGGCCGCCTCTGGGCGGTCTGCGGGCAGGGTTCTTCCTTGGAGCTGCTGGAGCTGCAACTGGAGGGGAGGAAGAGGGTCGCGGCCGGGGCGTTTCTCAGCGGGCAGCGTTTGTCGGAGAATGAAGTCGTGGGGGAGGGCGCCAGTTGAGACTTCCGCTCGGCTACCGGTACTCGGCGACGTATGCCGGCATCCGCAAGGAGAAGAGGGATGATCTCGGGCTGATCGTCTCGGACGCGCCGGCCTCGGCGGCCGCAATGTTCACGCGGAACCGGGTGCAAGCGGCGCCGGTGCGGCTGGCGCGTGAGCACCTGCACGCCACGGGCGGCATCGCCAGAGCCATCCTGGTCAATGCCGGCAACGCCAATTGCGCCACCCGCTCACAGGAACGCGTGGCGCAAGCCTGCTGCCGCGCGCTGGCCAGGGCTTTGCGGGCGCCCGTCGAGCAGGTCTTGCCGGCCTCGACCGGAGTGATCGGCGTGGAACTGGATCACGGGCTGATCGTCCGCGCGCTGCCGCGGCTGGTCCAGGGACTCTCCGCAGGACGCTTCCAGCAGGTTTCACGCGCTATCCTCACTACCGATCGCGTCCCCAAGGCGGCCTTTGGCGAGGTGCCGCTCCGCCGGGGGACTGTTCACATCGCCGGTATGACCAAGGGCGCCGGGATGATCCACCCGGCGATGGCCACCACGCTGGCCTTCGTGATGACCGACGCCGCCGTTCCTCCGGCGCGCCTGCGCCGATCGCTGGCCGCGGCCGTGGAACGCAGCTACCACCGGCTGTCGGTGGATGGGGACACCTCGACCAACGACACGGTGGTGCTGCTGGCTAACGGCGCGGCAGGAGTGCGGCCGAGCGGGAAGGAGTGCCTGGTCTTCGATGAGGTCCTCTGCTGGGTGATGGAAGACTTGGCCGAGAAGATCGCCCGCGATGGGGAAGGCGCCCGCAAGCTCATCACCATCCGCGTCACTGGCGCCCGAAATGAAGATCACGCCGCCCGCATCGCGCGCGCCATCGCCAACTCGCCCCTGGTCAAGACCGCTATTGCGGGTTCGGACCCGAACTGGGGCCGCATCCTGTCGGCGGCGGGGAACGCTGGGGTGGAACTTGACCCCGCCCGCGTTGACGTCTTCGTCCAGGGGGTACAGGTGTGCCGGTCCGGCGTAGCCACGAGCTTTTCCGAGCATGATCTGAAGCACCGCCTGGATGCTTCCGAGTGCGCCATCCGCTTGGCCATCCGGGGCGCCGGAGAGGGACAGGCGCGCTTCTGGACCTGCGACCTCACCGAGAAGTACATCCAGATCAACGCCAGTTATCGCACCTGAATGCCGCTGTCACGCCGCTGCGCCTGGAAGATCACCGCGCTCGAACCGCTGGAGTTCTTCGCGCCACCAGCGGGATAGGACTCCCATCTTGTCCAGTTCCTGGCACAATACAGTGTGGGGTGTGCATGAGCACGCAGGGGGACATCTTCGATCTGGAACGGCTACCGCCGGCCCTGGACGCTTTCCTACGGGACACCAATCCCTGGTGGGAGGGCAAGCCCGGCCCCGTCCTGCCCCCTTATCGCCGCTGGGCCTTCGCAACTACCTTAAAGAAGCTCAACGCCGGGCTGGCGCCGGTCACGGTTCTCCGGGGCCCCCGGCAGGTGGGCAAGACTACGCTGCAATTGCAGTTGATCGAGCACCTACTTAGGGAGGAGGGCGTTGGCCCCAGCCGCATATTGCGCGTGCAGTTCGACGAGATACCGTCACTGCGCGACCTGAAGGAACCGGTGCTGTCGATTGCGCGATGGTTCGAGAACCGCATCCTCGGCCGGACTTTCAACGAAGCGGCCAGAGAGGGTCAGGCCGCGTATCTGCTTCTGGACGAGGTGCAGAATCTGGCCGACTGGGCGCCGCAACTCAAAGCGCTAGTGGATCACCACACCGTGAAGGTGCTCGTAACCGGGAGTTCGGCGCTTCGCATCGAGGCCGGGCGGGACAGCCTGGCTGGCCGCATCACCAGTGTAGACCTTGGGACGTTGCTGCTCCGGGAGATCGCGGGTTTGCGTTCTGGGCATCATCTCCCGCCGCGCCTGCCTGAGAATGGACTTGAAGCCTTGCTGCGACAGGAGTTCTGGCAGGAGCTTAACGAGTGGGGCGGGGCGCAGCGCGAAGTCCGCGATCAGGCCTTCGCGCAGTTCTCAGAACGTGGCGGCTACCCCATAGCCCAGGCGCACTGGGAGAGGCCGTGGCCGGAGCTGGCTGACCAGCTCAACGAGACGGTCATTCAACGGGCCATCCAGCACGACCTTCGAGTGGGGGAACGAGGGGCGAAGCGTGACGCTCAATTGCTGGAGGAGGTGTACCGGCTGGCCTGTCGCTATGCGGGCCAGAGCCCCAGTCAGGCGGTGTTCATCCAGCAAATCCGGCAGGCATTGAGAGGCAACATCGGCTGGCAGCGCGTCTTGAAGTATCTGCAATTCCTCGACCGCTCTATGCTGCTGAAGCTGGTCCGACCTCTCGAACTGCGGCTGAAACGTCGCAAGGGCAATCACAAGCTCTGCATCTGCGATCACAGTCTGAGAGCAAGCTGGCTGCAAGAGGTGGTTCCTTTGGAACCGGAAGCGCTCGCGAGAGCGCCGCACTTGCAGGACCTGGCGGGCCACCTGGCCGAAAGCGTGGTGGGGTACTTCCTGAGCGGCATCCCTCACCTGGACTTGGCACACTTCCCTGAGCGCGGCGCCGAGCCGGAAGTGGATTTCGTGATCACCATTGGGGAACAGCGGATACCACTGGAGGTGAAATACCGGCAGCGTATCGATCCTCACCGCGACACGCTGGGTTTACGGGCGTTCATCGAGAAGAGCGTCTATAACGCGCCGTTCGGCGTCCTGGTCACCATGCACGACGACGTCACCGTGCCCGACCCGCGCATCGTGTCTCTGTCGTTGCGGTCTCTGCTGTTGTTGCGATAGGCTGGCGCGGGGTCGCTGCGCCCGGCGTTGTGCAAGCTCGGCGGGCGCGGGATAATGAAGTCAAGTGCCCCTCTTGGGAAGAAACCCTGTTCCATGAAGCTCGGTCTGGCAGCGGCGTGGTTGGCAGCCGGCGCGGTGTGCTTCGCCCAAACGCCGCAGGCGCCCCCGGAGCGTCCCCGCGCGGGCAAGGTGGAGATCATGCGCGCGGCGGAGCTGAAACCCGGCATGAAGGGCTACGCCTGGACGGTCTTCACGGGAACCGAGCCCGAGCCCGTGCCGGTTGAGATCATCGGGCTGTGGAAGAATGCCTGGGGCCCCAAGCAGGATGTCATCCTGGCCCGGCTGGGCGGCCAGGCCGCCCGCACCAACGTTGCTGCCGGCATGAGCGGCACTCCGGTGTACATTGACGGCAAACTGGTCGGGGCCATCTCCACCCGGCTGAGCGTGTTCTCGCCGGAGGCCACCTGCGGGATCACTCCCATCGAGCTGATGCTCGAGGTCAGCGAGTTCGACGATTCCCGGCCGGCTGATGCCCGTAGCCCGGATCGGGCAGCCGGGGAAGGCGAGCGACGCGCGACCTCGGCGTTGGCTTTGATCGAGACGCCGCTCGCGTTTGCCGGCTTCGAGGCGAGCACGCTCGAGCAATTCGGGCCGTCTCTGCGCCAGCTTGGGTTGACCGCGGTGCAAGGCGGCGCGGCCGCATCGCTGGACTCCCCCGTTCCGGCGCCGGGCTGGCAGCGGGCGCTCCAGCCGGGGGACGCGGTAGCCGGCGTGCTGGTCTCCGGCGACATGAGCATCGCCGGCCTGGGCACGGTGACTTACAACGACGGCCGGCGCGTGCTGGCCTTCGGCCACCCGCTGTTCAACCTCGGCCCCCTGGACATGCCCATGAGCCGGGCCGAGATACTCTTCACGAACCCCTCCAGCTTCCAGCCGGGCAAGTTCGCCAACGCCACGGAAATCGCCGGAGCCTTCAAACAGGACCGCCACAGCGGCATGCTGGGCGTGCTCGGCGAGGCCGCCGCCATGGTTCCGGTCAGCCTCACCGTGCGCTCCTTCGGCGAGGACAACACGGTTCGCAAACAGAAGGTCCTGCGCTTCCAGGTCTTCGTCCAACAGCGGTGGACGCCGTACCTGATGACGCTGACGCTGTTCAACTCGATTGCCGGGATGAACGAGTTCCGCGAGGAGTCCACTTACCGGCTGAGCGGCAGGGTGGAGCTGGCCGGCCAGCGCAGCCTGGTGCTGGCGACCATGCAGGCGCCCGGCGAGCTGACGGCGCCGGCGCCCACGCTGCTGGCCGGCTGGTGGGGCGACAAGTTCAACCGCCTGTTCGGGAACGCAGTGACAACCCCGCAGCTCAAGCGCGTGGACGCCACTATCGACCTGCTGCCCGAGCGGCGCGTGGCGGCTATCGAGAGCGCCTGGCTGGGCGTCAGCGAAGTCGAGCCGGGGGAGGAAGTTCCCCTCAAGGTTTTCCTGCGGCCCTACCGCGGCGCGCGCATCACGCGCGACTTCACGCTTCGCATCCCGCCCGGCTTGGCCAAGGGCGAGCATCGCATCCTGCTCAGCGACGCCGACACGCTCAACCGCATCGAGAGCGCAGCGGGCTTCATGAACCGCTTCATCGACCTGGCCCAGGCGGTCGCGCTCATCAACCAGGAACGCAGCAACAACAGGCTCTACATCTCGCTGGTCGAGGCCCGGCCCACGCTGTACTACGACGACAAGACGCTGCCCAGCCTGCCGGCCTCGGTGGCGAACGTCATGCAGACGGGACGCGCCGCCAGTCGCGCCTTCGTCACCTCGGGCGAGAGCGCGCTGGAGCAGATGGCCGTTCCGTTCGACTTCATCATCACGGGCAGCTACGCGCTGAAGATCGCCGTCCGCTAAGTTCCTCCCCATGAAAAGCACATTCCGTTGTCTGCTCGCGCTGGCGGCGCTGGCCGGTTTGAGCCGCGCCGGGGAGACCAAGACCTGGTCCCAGGGCGACTACTCCGATTTCGAGAAAGGGCACCTGAAGAGGCTGTCGCTGGTGAGCGACGGGCGCCTGCGCCTGGCGCCGCGCTTCGAGGAGATCTTCGACTCCGCGTCCATATACCTGTGGGCGCTGGCCGAGGACTCGAAGGGCAACCTGTATGCCGGCGGAGGAGGGCCCGGCGGCCCCGGCGCGCGCCTGTACCTCATCCCCGCCGGCGGCCAGGGCAAGACCCTGGCCTCCTGGGACGACCTGGAAGTCCACGCGCTCGCCATTGACGGCCAGGACCGGGTCTACGCGGCCACTTCGCCCGACGGCAAGGTCTACCGGATCTTCTCCGACGGCAGAGCCCAAGTTTTCTGTGAACCCAGCGCCAAATACATCTGGGGGATGGTGTTCGACAGCCGGGGGAACCTCTTCATCGCCACCGGCGATCACGGCGAGATCCACCGCGTAACGCCCCAGGGCATGGGAGAGGTTTTCTACAGGACCGAGGAAACGCACGCTCGTTCGCTGGCCATCGACCGGCAGGACAACCTGATCGTCGGCACTGAACCAAGCGGCGTGATCGTGCGCGTCAGCCCCAAGGGCGAGGGCTTCGTGCTCTATCAGGCGCCGCGGCGGGAGATCACCGCCGTGGCAATCGCTCAGGACGGCACGATCTATGCCGCCGGGGTGGGCACGAAGGCGGCTGCCCCGGTGCCGCCGCCGGCGCCGGCAGCGCCCGCGCCGCAACCTAGTCCCGTCCCTACTCCGCCCTCGAGCCCCACTCAGCCCCGCCAGGTGACGCCCGTCCCGGCGCCCATTCCGAGCATCGTCACGCCGGCGGTCTCCGGTGGCTCGGAGGTCTACCGCCTTGGGACCGACGGTTTCCCGCGCAAGCTCTGGAGCCACCCGCAGCACATCGTTTACAGCATTGCTTTCGATGCCGACGGTCGTCCCTTGATCGGCACCGGCAACAAGGGCACCCTTTACCGCCTGGATTCGGACCTGGTTTGGACGGACCTGCTGAGTGCGCCTCCCACGCAGGTCACGTGCCTGCTCGCGGGCCGCGGGGGTAGAACGTACGCGACTACTGGCAACGTGGGCAAGCTCTATCGCCTTGGGCCGGGACTGGAGGCTGAGGGCACCTTCGAGAGCGACGTCTTTGACGCGGGCATGTTCTCCTATTGGGGGCGGCTCTCCTTCCGGGCACAGCAGGCGGGCGGGCAGGTGGCGCTGGAGACGCGCAGCGGCAACCTCGAACGTCCGCAGAAGGATTGGAGCTCCTGGTCAGTGGTGGCCACTGCGCCCGAAGGCGGCCGCATCGCGTCCCCGCCGGCGCGCTTCGTCCAATGGCGCGCCACGCTGAAGTCCTCGGGCGACGGGCGCTCACCGGAGCTGGAAGCGGTGGATGTGGCTTACCTGCCTAAGAACGTGGCGCCGACGGTTACGGAAATCGAGATCGCGCCCGCCAACTACCGGTTCCCACCGCAGATGCTGGTCATCACGCCGTCCACCACGCTCACCTTGCCGCCGCTGGGCAGGTCCACGCGCCCATCGCCGCCCGTGATCGCTACCGACGGCGGCGCGACCTCGATGCAGTACGCCAAGGGCTATCTCGGCGCTCGCTGGGCCGGAGCCGACGACAACCAGGACAGCCTCATTCACACTGTCTACATCCGCGGCGAGAAGGAGACCGAGTGGAAGCTGCTCAAAGACAAGGTCAGAGAGAAGTACTTGAGCTGGGATACCACGGCTTTCCCCGACGGCGAGTACCGGCTGCGCGTGGTGGCTTCCGACGCACCGTCGAACCCTCCCGCGCAGGCGCTGACCGGGGAGCTGGTGAGCGAACCGCTGGTGATCGACAACACGCCGCCCGAGATCACGGGCCTAGCGGCGGCGCCGGCCGCCGGCAAGCTGAGCGTCCGCTGGAAGGCGCGGGACGCCTTGGGGGTGATCGAGAAGGCCGAGTACTCGGTCAACGGCGGCGAGT
>CAYGVJ010000060.1:0-31959 GCA_964353255.1 uncultured Solibacteraceae bacterium
AGATCCTCCTGCCACTGGCCCTGCCCCTCCCTCCATCGGAATACCTCGGGCTGGTGCTTGTGCTGGCCCACCGTGGCCGTGATGGTCTGGGTGGCCCCTCCGCGATTGATCAGCAGCTTGACCGCCCGGCCGGCCGGCGTCTCCCGCACCAGCCGCACGAACTGCTCGGTGCCCTCGACGCGCTGGCCGTTGTACTCCAGGACCACGTCTCCCTGCTTGAGTCCGGCTTTGGCCGCCGGGCTGTCCTCTTCAACCCGCGTGATCTCGATTCCCCGCTCTTCGGGGAGCTTCAGCGCCTTGGCGCGTTCGCTGGAAACCTCGCCGATACCGATGCCCAAGTAGCTGCCCCCCGGCGCTTGGACCGCGGTCACGAAGCGCTCAAAAACCTGCTCGGGCGGAGGCGCCGGCGCGCCCGGCGGAGACGGAGGCTGCGGCGCCGCTTGCCCCAAGAAGAGCAGTTCCTCAGTTTGCCCCAGCAACGCGCCGGCGCCGAGCGCCAGCAAAACCGGCAGAACGAAAAGCATCTTTTTCATGTTGTGTTGCTCCCAGTAACTCATTTCTGACGACGCAGGTAGATGGCGCCGCCGGAAGCCGTCAGCTTCAGCAAGGGGCCGCCCCCGTTGAGCGTCCCGTGCGCCTCGGCCCGTCCGGCCCGCGATTCCACCAGGGCGCGGATCTCCGGAAAATCGCTGACAATCCTCTGGTAGCCCCGCGAATCGCTGATCGCCTGAATCGTCACCGCCAGATTAGACGGAATGAAAACCGTAATGTCACCTGCCGCCGTGGAAAGCACGGAATCCTCGAGCGGTTTCCCGATGGCCAGCTCGGCGATGATACTGCCCATGCCGGTGGCCGCGCGCAGGCTGCCGAAAACGCCCAGGAGCTGGATGGAGCCGCCGCCTGACTCGCATTGCGCCCCCTTGGCCGCGCGCACCTTGATGGAGCCCGCCCCGGTTTCGGCGGACACCGGTCCCGGCGCCTGAAGAACCTCGATCAGCCCTCCGGCGGTGCTGGCCGTAACCGGGCCGGCGGCTCGATCAACCCGGATATTGCCGCCGCCGGTGGAGGCGCGAACCGGCCCCAGGGCTTCCTGCACGTAGATCTCGCCCCCCCCGGTGGTGAAGCCGGCTTCGCCGCCGATGGAGGCGGCGGTTATCGCCCCCCCGCCGGAAGAGATGCGCACGCTACGGCCGATCTTGCCCAGACGCACTTCGCCTCCCCCCGTACGCACGGTCAGGTCGCCGAGGATCCGGTCGATGTCCACTTGGCCGCCGCCGGTCTCAGCCCTCAGCGTGCCGTCCAGATCGCGAGCCCCGACGGCCCCGCCCTCAGAGTTCAACTCCACCTCCCGCAGCTTCCGGGGCACGCTCAGCCACAGGTCGCCCGAGGCCTCCCTAGTGGCCGGGGTGTCCGGGCAGGTCGCCACCAGAGTGGTCCAGCCGCCCTGCTGGCTGCTCTTCACTCGCCAGCGTGCCAGGATCTCCCGCGCGCTGGCTTCGCTGGCGGCCCGCACGCGCTTCTTCAACGTGTAGGAGATATCTGCGCGGGGCTCGCCCTGGAGCATGAGGGCGCCACGGGTGGAAACCCGCAGCCGTTCGGCCGCTTCGAGGGCCGCCGAACCGGTGACCGTCTGGACCCAGTAGCGGCCCTCGCGGCTGACGGCGGATTCGGTTTGCCCGTAGCCGGCCACCGCCAGGGCCGGCGCCAACCACAACCAACGCAGTCTCATCAGAATGTCCCCACTGAGGCGTTCATTTCCTGAAGCGCCCGCTGGCAGCGCAGGCGCACGTAGTTGTTGCTCTCCCTCTGCACCAGCTCCTGAAGCACGCCCACCAGGGCGTCTTCCCGCTTCTGGGTGAGCAGGTCGATGGCCTGGATGCGCACGCCCGGGTTGTCATCCACCAGCAGAACCCGCACCAGGGTGCTGCGCACCTCCGGCTCGGTGGCGAAGGCCTTCAGGCCCTCCAGCGCCTTCAGGCGCACGCCGGCGTTGGGGTCGTGCTCGAAAGTCGCGAGCAGGGCGCGGCGCACCTCGACCGATTCCGGCCGTGTCCTCAGGATGTCCACGGTGTCGCCGCGCAGGCCCGGATCCGCGGCGTCCCGCGCCGCGGCCAGCAACAGCCGCTGGATCGGCTCGTCCTCCGGATTCCCAGCCAGCACTCGCTGCCGGGTCTCTTCCACCACGATCTGCACCCGGCCGGAGGGGTCCGGCTGGAGATAACGCACGCGCAAGATCACGTCCCCGCCGCCGTTCTGCGCGGTCGGGGCGGCCTGCGGCGCCGTCCAGCGGGCCCCGAAAAAGCCCAGCGCCACCAGCGCCACGGCGCCTACGGGCCTGAAGGCCCACTGCCAGCCGCCGGCGAAGGGATGCCGCAGGCGTGCCCACCAACCGGCGCGTGCCGGGGCGGCCAGCTCCACGCGCCGCTCCAGATCCTGGCGGCAACGCACCAGCAGCCCGGCCGGAGGCTCCAGCTCGCGTTCGGCCAGCGTCCGGTGCACTCGCTGGAGCGCCTCGAGTTCCGCCCGGCAGCCGGGGCAGGCTTCCAGGTGGTCCTGGACAAGCTGTTCCTCTTCCAGCGACAGCTCGCCGTACAGGAACAGCGACAAATCCCGCTTGATCTCCGCGCAGTTCATAGGAAATCCCCTAGCGCGGCCCGCATCTTCTGGGTCGCGCGGAACAGGCAGGTCTTGGCCGCTTCCTCACTGGCGCCCAGCACCTCTCCGATGGCTCGCAGCCGCATGCCCTGATAGTGGCGCAGCTCGAAGACCATGCGCTCGCGCGGGGTGAGCCCTTCCAGCACCTGCGCGATGCGCTGGCCCAACTGGCGACTCATCAGGGCCCGCTGCGGGTCGCCCTGGGCGCGCCCCTCGGCTACGCCCTCCAGGCGGTCGCGCGGTCCCTCGGCGGTCTCTATCACGGGCGGCTCCTCCTTGCGGATCCTGCGCTTGCGCAATTGATCCACGCACAGGTTGGCGACGATGCGATACAGCCAGGTGTGAAAGTTGCAGTCAAACCGGAACGCGTGCAGGTTCCGGTAGACCCGCAAGAACGCTTCCTGGTAGACGTCATAGGCATCTTCCTCCGAGCGAAGCAGGTTCATCGCCATCCGGAGCACACTGCGATCGTAGGCGCGGACCAGCTTCTCGAAGGCGGCCTGATCGCCGCCCTGAGCCGCCCGGATCCACACCGCTTCGTCCACTGCCGCAGTGGAACTCAGGTCCATGGGCAATGCGGCCTGGCGCTCAACGGTCACCCTGTTTGTTGAGACGCTCGAACAGCCGAAGTGTAACAGAGGAGCAAGGCGTCAGCCGAGTGCGGTTCGCGGTGGGACAGGCTTTGGCTTGTCCTCCCCTGGCGGGGCTCGGGCCAGGCCGAGGACCCGCCCCGCGGTCGGGGGAAAGGACGGCCCGATATTGACACCGCCCCGGCTCCGAGACGGTGTATACTTGTAGGGACGTTCCCCCAGTCGGAGGGGACGTTCCGCTCAAGCCGGTTGCAGGGACAGCACTCCCCGCGCTGTGATATTCCTAGTAGGCATGGTGCGATCTCGACGGAGCCGGACTCCGAGCGGCGCAAGAGGTGAACGGTGCCGTTGAGCCTGTACATCCAAACCAGCCCGGGCGCTCCGGGCCTGGGTCTTCCCTTTCTGCTGTTGATGTTCGTGGGCCTGTACTTCCTGTTGATGTTCCCCGCCATGCGCCAGCGGAAGCGGCGCCAGAAGATGCTCAAGGCGCTGCAACCCGGGCAACTGGTGCTGACCAGCGGCGGCATCATCGGCGCCATCCTGAGCATCAACGACGACGATACCCTGATTCTGCGCGTCAAGCCCGACAACATCAGGCTCCAGGTGGACCGCAGCGCGGTCGCCAGCGTGGCTCCGGTGGAGGAGAAGAAGTAGTCGGGAGAAGCGCGGCATGAGCACCAGGACCAGAGCGATCATCATTCTTGGGGTCATTCTCCTGTCGATTTACGGCGTCATCGCCTTGTGGAAGGAGGACCGGCTTCTGGGCTTGCCCAAGTCTGCGGCCCAACTGCGGGAGAACCTCAAGGAGAACGTCCGGCTGGGCCTGGACCTGCGCGGGGGCACGCACATGATTCTGCAGGTGCGGGTGCATGAAGCCGCCGGTTCGGAAGCCGATGGGGTGATCGAACGGCTCAAGGAGGAGCTGCGCAAGGCGCGCATCGACTACGCTTCGATCGATCGTAATGAGCCGGCCACCGTCGAGCAAACCGACTCCATCGAGATCAACCTGCGAGGCGTTCCTTCAGCGCGAGCCGGCGACTTGCGCGGCCTGATCAACGAACGGTTTGCCGCCTGGCTGCCGACACCGGTCAACCCTACCGACTACCGGCTCACCATGCGGCCCACCGAGATGATCGGGCTCAAGCGGGAGACGGTCGAGCGCACCATCCGCACCTTGGAGCGCCGCATCAACAGCCTGGGCCTGACCGAGCCGGTCATCCAGGCCCACGGACCCGCCGAGAAGTCCTTCCAGATTCTGATTCAGTTGCCGGGTGTGGATGACCCGGGCCGGGTCAAGCAGATCATGGGAACCGCCGCGGTCCTGGAACTGTGCGAAGTCAAGGACGGGCCGTTCGGCAGCCCCGAGCAAGCGCGCGCCAAGAACGGCGGCGTGCTGCCGTTGAACACCAAACTGATTCCCGAGGTCCGCCGGCCGGGGGAGAGCGGGGAGGCCTGGTATCTGCTGAACCGCACCCCGGTTGTGACGGGCCGCGATTTGCGCAGCGCCCGTCCGGGGCGGGACGAGTTCCAGAAGTGGGAGACCGATTTCACGCTCAGCCGCGACGGGGCTCGGCGTTTCGGGCGCTACACCGAGGCCAACGTCGGCAACCGGCTGGCGATCGTGCTGGACAACCAGGTGCGGAGCGCCCCCACCATCCAGACCGCCATTCCGGACGGAAACGCCCGCATCACCGGCGCCCCCAATCAGCAGGACGCCGCGGATCTGGCCTTGATCCTGCAATCGGGCTCCCTGCCGGCCGGCATCGACTACCTGCTGGAACGCACCGTCGGGCCTTCGCTGGGGGCCGACTCGATCCGCCAAGGAGTGGTCTCCGGCCTGGTAGGGCTGGCCATGGTGGTGACCGTGATGCTGCTCTACTACCGGAAGAGCGGTCTGAATGCCGTCATAGCCTTGTTCCTGAACGCCGTCATCACGGTGGCCGTCCTCAGCTACTTCGAGGCGGTCTGGACGCTGCCGGGCATCGCCGGACTGATCCTGAGCCTGGGAATGGCGGTGGACAGCAACGTGTTGATTTTCGAGCGGATCCGCGAGGAACTCCGGGCCGGCAAGGCGGTGGTTGCGGCCGTGGAGGCGGGCTTCGACCGAGCCTTCATCACCATCATCGACACGCACGTCGTCACCGTAGTATCCAGCGCTTTCCTGTTCATGTTCGGCACAGGTCCGGTGAAAGGCTTTGCCGTCACCCTGGTGGTCGGCCTCATCGCCAACCTGTTCACTGCCGTCTTTGTGTCACGGACCATGTTCGACTGGGCCCTGTCCCGGCGGGCCCAGGTGGCAACCTTGAGCATCTAGGGGATTTGTGATAGCTTTTTTGGGAAGGTTGGGAACTTGCCTGAGCCAGGCGGTGTCCAAACTTGACGAGTCCCAGCGCAGGCCTTAAGCATGGAACTGTTTCGCCAGACGAACATCGACTTTCTGGGTAAGACGCGCCTGGCGCTGGGCATTTCAGTGGCTCTGGTTTTGGGCACCGTCGCAACCCTGGCGATCCAGAAGGGGCCCAAGTGGGGCATTGACTTCCGGGGCGGCGCCGTCATCTACGTAAAGTTCCGGGACAATCCCCCGGTTCAGGCCATCCGCAGCGCCTTGGAGGCCCGGATCCCGGGCGAAATCTCCGTCCAGGAACTCACCGGCACCCGAGAGGTCATGATCGGCACCGAACTCAAGGACGAGCGGTCCCTGGAGGCGGCCCGGCAGACCATTACCCAGACCCTCCAGGACCGCTTCGGCCGCACGGGTTCGAAGCTGGATTTCAACAACGCCGGGAAGCAGACTCTGCTGGAGCGCCTGCGGGACCCGCTGCAACGCGCCAGCGTGGCGCTCTCCGAGCAGGAGTTGCAGGACTTGGTCGCGCGGATGCTGGCGTTTCGCGATCAGCAGCGCTCCGGGATCCTGAGCAACTTCAAGGAGTTGTCGGCAGTTTCGGGGGTCACGCCGGCGGTCCTGGCCACCCTCGAGCAGGAGGCCGCCCTGGCGCCGTTCAGCTTCCGGCAGGTAGAGATCGTAGGGCCGAAGGCGGGCGCCGAGTTGCGGGCGAAGGCCTTGCTGGCCACCCTGTACGCCCTGGGCGGCATGCTGGTTTACATCGCCCTGCGCTTCGAGTTCATCGTCGGGGTGGCCGCCATTGTAGCCATCATCCACGACACGATAATCACGGTCGGCTTCTTCTCGTGGTTCGATCGGGAAATCACCCTCAACGTGATTGCGGCGCTGCTGACCCTGATCGGCTACTCGATGAACGACAAGATCGTGGTGTTCGACCGGGTCCGGGAGAACCTGAAGCTGCGCTTCCGCGGCCCCCTCCGCGAGCTGGTCAACAAGAGCATCAACCAGACCTTGAGCCGGACGCTGCTAACTGCCGGGCCTACCCTTCTGTGCACGGTAGCGCTATACTTTTTGGGCGGGCCGGTGCTGAACAGCATCGCGTACGCGCTGATCATCGGAATCATCGTGGGGACGTACTCGTCGATCTTTGTGGCTAGCGCCATCCTGGTGGCTTGGCAGGAGTGGCTGGAGCGCCGGAGGAAGGTGCGGGGATCCCCCGTTGCCGTGCCGGTGTCTAATGCTAAGGAGACTGCCCGGCGGCGTCCCGCCAAGGCAGGAAGGCAAGTTTGAGGAAGCGGGAACGAGCGCCGGCCTTTGGCGGCCCGCAGTGGTGCGGGCCCCCTGGGGGCGGCGGAAGTGATAGGAGAGGGTAGAGACCATGTTTGAACAATCTTTCCTCGATCGCTCGGGAAGCACCAACCGCCCTTGGACAGTGGCGGTGGGGTTCTTCGTCCAGACCATAGGGATCGGCCTGCTGATCCTGATACCCTTGATTGCCACCGACACTCTCCCGAGGCAACAACTGATGAGCTTCCTGGTGGCGCCGCCTCCGCCCCCCCCGCCGCCTCCGCCCCCCGCCGCGGCCCCGGTGAAGGTGGTCAAGATACTCCCCAAGCAGTTCGACGCCGGCAGGCTGATGGCGCCCAAGGTGATCCCCAAGCAGATCGCCATGATCAAGGAGGATGAGCTGCCCGACCCCTCCGGCTCCATCGGCGTAGTAGGCGGCGTACCGGGGGGCTTTGGCGGTACCCCCGGCGGCGTCATCGGCGGGATTATCGGCGGTGTGCCGGTGGCCCCACCCCCGCCGCCCCCGGTGAAGGTCGAGAAGCCGGTCACTCCGCAGCGTATCCGCGTGGGCGGCAACGTGCAGGCGGCCAAGATCGTCAGGCAGCCCAAGCCCATCTATCCGCCGCTAGCCAAGCAGGCCCGCATCCAGGGGACGGTGCGCTTCACCGCCATCATCGGCCGGGACGGCACCATTCAGAACCTTCAGCTCGTCAGCGGTCATCCCTTGCTGGTTCCGTCGGCTCAGGAAGCCGTCAAGCAGTGGGTGTACCAGCCGACTCTCTTGAACGGGGAGCCGGTAGAAGTAATAACGCAGATTGACGTGAACTTCACGTTGCAGTAATCTCGATGTCTTAAGACAATTCAACTCGCAGGAGAAAGAGAACATGCTTTTACAGTTGCAAGTCTGGGCTTTCCTGTTGCTCCAGGAAGGAACCACTGTGGGATTCGATGTGCGCTCGTTGTGGGTCCAGATGGGCGGGCTGGCCAAGACCGTGGTGATCCTCCTGTTCGCCATGTCGGCCTGGTCGATCGGCGTGATGATCGACCGTCTGATCGCCTACGCCGCGACCCGCAAGCAGTCCCGCCAGTTCGCCCCGGCGGTAGCCGGCGCTTTGCGCGAGGGCAAGCTGGATGAAGCCATCAAGATCGCCGACCGTTTCAAGAAGAGCCATCTGGCCAAGGTGGTGGTGGCCGGCCTTCAGGAGTTCCGGGCGCATCAGATCAGCGCGGAGATTCCGGGCGAGGAGATCGAGGCTTCCAAGCGGGCTCTGGAGCGCGCCGAGGCTATCGTCCATGCCGAGCTCAAGCGGGGCGTGCCCAACCTGGCCACCATCGGCTCGACGGCGCCCTTCGTGGGCCTGTTCGGAACCGTGGTGGGCATCATCAACGCCTTCCGGGGCATCTCGACGGAGAAGTCCACTGGTCTGGGCGCCGTGGCGGGCGGGATCTCCGAGGCCCTGGTGACCACCGCCATCGGGTTGTTCGTGGCCATTCCGGCCTTCTGGATGTTCAACTACTTCACCACCCGGATCGAGGGCTTCGACGTGGAGATGAGCAACTCCAGCTCCGAGCTTGTGGACTACTTCCTGAAGCGTTCCCAGCGCGCCGGCAAGTGACGGCTGGCTGGGTCGAAGCGAGTTGAATCCCGGGTCCCGCCGGGGCCGGAGACGGCCCCGGCGGGGGCCGGGGATCGTCTCGCGCAGACCGGAGGCTGATATGGCGAAACAGAAAAACCCGGATCCCATTGCCACCCCTAACGTCGTCCCCATGGTAGACGTGATGCTGGTGCTGCTGATCATTTTTATGGTGATCACGCCGATGCTCTCCAAGGGCATGAGCGTGGACATGGTCAGAGCCCGGAACTCCGTCTCGATGCAAGGAGCTGACAAGGACGACGCCATCGTGGTGGCTGTCACCCGGGAAGGCCGCACCTTCCTGGGCAACATGCAACTGAAGCCCGAGGACCTGCCGCAGAAGGTCAGAGACCTGCTCGCCAACCGGCTCGACAAGATGTGCTACATCAAGAGCGACGCCCGGGCGCGCTACGAGCGGGTGGTCGAGGTGGTGGACAACCTGCGGGCCTCAGGCGTGGACCAGATCGGGCTGCTGACCGAGAAGGTCGAGGAGAAGAGGGGCGCCCCCGCGGCGGCCACGGTCACCCCGTAGGCCGCCGGCTGGCTGAGCCCCGTTTCGTTCGAGGAGAGATCTTATGGCAATGCAAGTCGGCTCCGGCAAGGGGCCCCTGTCCGAACCCAACGTGGTGCCGATGATCGACGTCCTGCTGGTGCTGCTGATCATTTTCATGGTCATCACCCCCCTGACCCCCAAAGGGCTGGAGGCGCTGGTTCCCCAGCCTCCTCCTCCGGGAGCGCAGGCCGACGCGGCCAGCCAGCGCACCGTGGTGGTTGTGATTAACCGCGATCGCAGCATGCTCATCAACCAAGAGCCGACCAGCGAGGCCGTTTTGGGGGCCCGCCTGGAGGAGATTTTCAAGACCCGCGCCGAGCGTGTGGTGTTCGTCAAGGGCGATCCGGACCTGGAATTCCAGATCGTGGCCCGGGTCATCGACATCGCCCACGGGGCTGCCATTGACAAGGTCGGCCTGATCACCGCCAGGATTGAGGCCGGGCAGTAAGCCCGCCCGGAGGAACGAGGAACTAACATGAACCGCACGTGGAGTCGTTGGATAGCCGGTCTGGCGCTGGGCTTGACCGCCTTGCTGGGGACCGGCTGCGACAAGCTCAGGGCCCGCGACCAGCTCAACCAGGGCGTGCAAGCTTACCGTAATGCCCGGTATCCGGAAGCCGTCGAGCGCTTCAAGAAGGCTGTCGAGCTGGATCCCACCTTCCCCACGGCCAGGCTCTACCTGGCCACCGCTTACATGATGCAGTACATCCCGGGCGCCGAGTCGCCCGAGAACTTCCAGATGGCCGAGGCGGCCCATCAGAACTTCCTGAAAGTCCTCGAGCAGGACCCCAAGAACACGGTGGCCCTGGCCTCCGTTGCTTCCCTGTACTTCAACCAGAAGAAGTTCGAGGAGGCGCAGGAGTGGAACCGCAAGCTGGTCCAGGTGGATCCGAAAAACCGGGACGCTTACTACACCCTGGGCGTGATCGCCTGGACCAAGGCCTTCCAGGCGGATGCCGAGGCGCGGGCCCGGCTGGGCATGCGGCCCGAGGACCCCGGCCCGCTCAAGGACAAGAAGTTGCGCGACGAGTTGCGCGCCAAGAACTGGGACATGATCGAGCAGGGTCTCAAGGATCTGGATAGGGCCCTCGAGATGGACAAGGAATACGACGAGGCAATGGCCTACATGAACCTGCTCTTCAGGCAGCGCGCCGACCTTCAGGACACTCCCGAGGCCTACAATAAGGACACCGAATCGGCCGACACCTGGATCCAGAAGACGCTCGAAACCAAGAAGATCAAGGCCGCGCGGACGCCCGGCGCCGGCGGCATCCAGACTGGCAAGTAAGGCCGCTTCCCGCGCCTCCTCCGCTATAATGGGGAAAGACGGGCGACGGGGGTCGCCCGTTTTTTCCCATGTCCCGCGACTCCACCGTTGTCTCGACGGCCGAGATGGCCACGGGGCCGGCTGACACGGTCGAAGAGCTGTACCGCGAGCTTGAGGCCAAGGTTCGGGAGGCCCGCCCCCGGGAAGACCTTTCCGGCCTCGCCGAGGCTTTTCAGTTCGCCGCCCTGCGCCATCGCGACCAATGGCGTGAATCGGGCGAACCCTACATCGTCCATCCGCTGCACACCGCGCTCACCCTGGCGGAGATGAACATGGATCTGGTGTGCCTCCAGACCGGCCTGCTGCACGACGTGGTCGAGGACGCCGGCGCAACCCTGGAGGAAGTTCACAAGCGGTTCGGCGAGGAGGTGGCCCGCTGCGTGGACGGGGTGACCAAGCTGAGCAAGCTGAAGTTCTACTCCCGCGAGGTGCGCCAGGCCGAGAGTGTGCGCAAGATGCTGCTGGCGATGGTGGACGACGTGCGCGTGGTGATCGTCAAGCTGGCCGACCGGCTGCACAACATGCGCACCCTGGAGTACCTCAAGGACCCGGAGCGGCGCCAGCGCGTGGCGCAGGAGACTCTGGAGATCTACGCGCCCATCGCGCACCGGCTGGGCATGGGCCGGATCCGCGGCGAGCTCGAGGACCTGGCCTTCCGGTACCTGGAACCGGAGGCGCACACCGAGGTGCTCCGCGCCCTGGAATCCAGGCGGCAGGCCAGCAACGAGTTCCTCAGCCACATCCCGAAGATCATCCAGGAGGTGCTCCGGCGGGAGGGCATTCCCGCGCGGGTGGAAGGCCGCGTCAAGCGCGCTTACTCGATCCACGGGAAGATGAAGCGGCAGAAGATCCCCGTCGAGCAGGTCTACGATCTGCTGGCGGTGCGGATCCTCACCGACAACGTGAAGAACTGCTACGCGGCGCTCGGGGTCATCCACCACGAGTGGCACCCCATCCCCGGAAGGATCAAGGATTTCATCGCCATTCCTCGCCCCAACCTTTACCAGTCGCTGCACACCTCCGTCATCGGCCCGGGCGGGCAGCCCTTTGAGGTGCAGATCCGCACCGAGGAGATGCACCGCGTCGCCGAACAGGGCATCGCCGCCCACTGGAAGTACAAGGAAGGTCGCCACGGCGAAAGCCAGGATGACCAGCGCGTGATCTGGCTCCGGCAGCTTCTAGAGTGGATGCAGGACATGCGCGATCCGGGCGAGTTCATGTCCACTCTCAAGGTGGACCTTTACCGGGAAGAGGTCTACACCTTCACTCCCCGCGGCAAGGTGATCGTGCTGCCGCGGGAGGCCACGCC
This sequence comes from uncultured Solibacteraceae bacterium, assembly GCA_964353255.1. Classification (GTDB taxonomy): domain Bacteria; phylum Acidobacteriota; class Terriglobia; order Bryobacterales; family Bryobacteraceae; genus VFZS01. The sequence goes on from CAYGVJ010000060.1 coordinate 11,700, forward strand.
GGTAGACTTCGCTTATGCCATCCACACCCAGGTGGGACACACCTGCGTAGGCGCCAAGGTCAACGGCCGGATTGTCCCGCTCAAGTACGTGTTCCGCAACGGCGACGTGGTGGAGATCCTGACCCAGCCCGGGCACATGCCCAGCAAGGACTGGCTGACGCTGGTCAGGACGCCTCGCGCCCGCAACAAGATCAAAGCCGTCATCAACGCGGCCGAACGCGCCCGCGCCATCGAGATCGGCCAGAAACTCCTGGAGAAAGAGGCCCGCCGCCTGGGGGTGCAGCTTGCCAGGATCAGCAAGGAGAATCTGGAAGCGGTAGCCGCGGAATACGGGTTTGCCAAGAGCGAGGACCTGCACGCCGCTCTGGGCTATGGCCGGTTCTCGCCCCGCAAGATCCTCCAGAAGGTTTCGCCGGGGGCCCCGGGGGTGCTGGCTGAGGAAGCCGCCCGCCCGGCCCCGATCCTGCCGGCGCCCGGTCCGGTTCCCGCGCCGGGCGATCTGGTCATCCGGGTCAGCGGCGTCGAGGACCTGATGGTTTACCGCGCCAAGTGCTGCAATCCCATCTTGGGCGAGCCCATCGTCGGATACGTGACTCGCGGCAAGGGCGTGGCGGTCCACTCCACGGCCTGCCCCAACGTGCAGAACCTCATGTACGAGGTCGAGCGCCGGATCGCCGTCGAGTGGGGCCGGAGCGCCAGCGAGCCGTTCCCGGTGAAGATGCTGGTCCACATGGACGACCGGCCGGGGATGCTGAGCGACCTCACCAAAGTGCTCTCCGACGAGAACAGCAACATCCGCAGCCTGGAGGCGCGTCAGGACGCCGCGCGGGGCGATGGCGCGGTGGTGGACATGACCTTCGAAGTCCACGACACGCAGCAGCTCCAGCGGATCCTTTCGGCCATGTGGCGGATCTCCGGGATCCGCGACATCCAGCGGGTGTAGCGGTGGACCCGGCGCGCATCGCCGTCTCCAAGTCCCGGGGCGTAACCATAGACTGGCGGGATAATCACCGCAGCCGGTATGAGCTGAAGTACCTCCGCGAGCGCTGCCCCTGCGCCGCTTGCGCCGGCCCGCGCCCGGCCCAGCCGGAGGTCGCCTCCGCCTTCCCCATCTACCCGCCGGCGCTCAGGATCGAGGGAGTGGAGCCGGTGGGCAACTACGCGCTGCGCATCGTCTGGAGCGACGGACACAGCACCGGCATCTATAGCTTCGAGCACCTGCGGAGAATCTGCCCGTGCGGGGAGTGCGCGCGCCAGCGGCGCCCGTGACGCGCCAGGCCCGCAGTGGTTGCGCCGCACCTGCGGCCGCTCAAACGCTCAGCATACCCACGCCCCGGCGTCGGGGCCTTCCCGCTGCCCGTCGGCAAAGCACTCGGCTGCTGACCGAAGGGTTGCAGGTTCGAGTCCGGCCTGAGGAGCCAAATCCTTTGCAGTCAGAGTCTCGTCGTTTCAGCAGCTTGCCAAGGTCTTGCCGACGAGCCCACAGTGGATTCGAACTGCCGCAACTTTCTGCCATGAAGGTGATGAAGCGGAAGAGGGCGAGTCTTGTTCGGCATCCTTCCGAATCGCCTCCATTTCTGCCACCAAGCGACTCCATGCGAGAAGTGTCGTTGGCGAATTCTGGCCACTGGCTGTGGACGCCGCCCGGCCCACGACGCCGCGGAGGTGGATTGGTCCTACGGGATCGACACCCGCTCGTAGTACTGAAAAGCAGGCGGATTCGGCATAAGCACTACCAGTTGTGCGCCGTCGCCCGACAGCACGAAGGGGCTCTTGCCCGAGCTCCTGTTCGGCGTGCCCCTAATCTGGGACACGTATTCCCATACTCCGGTGCAGTCCGCATTCACGCTAAACCCGCCGGAGACGAAGTCGGTTGCCACCTGAACTCCGCCCCAGTTGTGAACGGCGCTACCACGAGGAGGGCCGCCGTCCGGGTCAAGGACGAACACGCCCAACCCGGCTTCGGGAGCGAAGTAAGGCGGCTGGCTCGGGTTGAGCATTTGCATGTTGAGCCACCCCTCGTAGTACATGGAATAGGTTCCGCGGAGCATCGAGGAGTGGCAGGCCCGCGGCCCGCGGCTCAGGCGTTGGAACTCACTGGTCAGGATGGCGCCGCGCCCGCCCGAATCGGTCATCAGGCCCCGAATCCGGGCTCCGTCGTCCAGGATGCGTAGTTCCAGCTTGTCGGGTCCCAGCACGGCGTCGGTTCCCACCACCTTCAGGCGGTAGGTGGCGGTTCCGCCGCAATTCTCGCTCACCGTGTACTGGAGATCCACGTACTCAAGCGTTTGGGCCACGCCGCCAAAGGTGGCAGTGAACCGGCCGCTGCCCTTGCCTGCGCCGTCAAGCGTGACGATTCCCAGGCCGTAGGTAGGCCCCATGGTGTTGGGAAGGGAGGGATGATTGGGGCCCAGGTCATGCCATCCCCAAGTTCTGAACAGATAAGTTCCCCGCGCGTCCGCCGGGGAGCAGGGCTGGGCTGCGGCGAAGGCGGCGCCCAGCAGGAAGATAGTCAGAAGCTTTATTGCTCGCATCACGGAATTCCTTTCACGTGCAGGCTACGCCCAATACCGTGTGCGGACAAGCGGTGTGAAGCGGCAAGGCGGCGGAAAGAGGCAATTGCCGCCTGTTGCCGCCTTCTCCAGTTCGTGTAGACTGAGGATCGGAGTACCCGAAATTGGAAGCCGGCCCGCAGCCAGTCCCCCGGCAGGAGCACCGGTTTACCTCCTGGAAGGAGATTGCGGCTTATCTCAAGCGCGATGTCCGCACGGTTCAGCGTTGGGAGGCGACGCGCGGCTTGCCGGTGCACCGGCTGCCGGGCAGGGGCCGCAGTCCGATCTACGCGCTGAAGTCCCAGTTGGACGAATGGTGGGCGCGCACGCCCGCGCGGCAGGAGAGCCCCGCCATGATGCCCCTGCCGGCGAGACATTTCCGGCGCTGGCGTTGGATGGCAGCCGTCCTGCCTGCCGTCGCTGCCATGGCGGCCTGGATCCTGCTGCGGCGGGGCGAGGCGCCCGTTCCCCTTCCAGTGGTGCCTCTCACCAGCCTGCCCGGCGCCGAGTATGCCCCGGCACTGTCCCCGGATGGGAAACGCTTGGCCTTCACCTGGCGGCCTGCCGATTCCCAGAATGCGGACGTCTACGTCATAGATCTTCCTGGCGGCAATCCCCGGCGCCTCACGGACGATCCCGCCGCGGACGTCTTCGCCGAGTGGTCTCCGGACGGACAGCGGCTCGCCTACGTCCGGGTCGCCGCGGGAGGCGATCGGTACGAACTGCGTCTATCCGATCTCGGGGGCGGGAGCGATCGCAGGCTGTTTGTGAGCGAAATCCCGGGAGTGGATCCGCCCGCTTGGATTCAAGTTTGGACGCCGGATGGCGAAAGGCTGATCTTCTCGCGTCCCCGCCAGCCGGGAGGCCCATTCGGCATGGTGCTCCTGGAGCTGAAAACGGGGATCGAACACAGCCTCACCCCGCCAGTTTCCGGAATGACAGGCGAGCGGACGCCAGCCTTGTCGCCCGACGGCCGCCGCTTGGTCTTCCAGCGCCGGATCCTCGCCGGGGAAGGGGATCTCTTCGTTCTCGATCTCAAACCCGATTTCACGGCCGCCGGGCCGCCCCGGCAGATCACGGACGAGAAATGCTGCCTGGAAGCCCCCTCCTGGACCCGTGACGGCAAGGAGATTGTGTTTGTTTCGTGGAAGAACGGAACGAGGCGGCTGGCGCGCGTTCCGGTCGGCGGGGGTCCCATCCGGTTTGATCCCAGAGTGCCGGCCGTTGGCTTCGCGCCGCGCATCGCGCCCGACGGGCGCCTGGTGTTCCACGATTCGGCCATGGTGGGGAATATCTTCCGTGTGGACTTGAAGGAACCGAGCGCCGGCGCTAAACGGCTGATTGCCTCAAGCCGCCAGGACGGCTCGCCTGCATACTCGCCGGACGGCAAGTGGATCGTGTTCAGCTCCGATCGCGGCGGCTCCCGCCAGCTTTTCATCTGCGACAGCGAGGGCAGGGCGGCACGACAGCTCACGCATCTCGAAGACATCTCGGCCTGGTATCCGACCTATTCGCCCGATGGGCGGTGGATTGCCTTCGAGGGTCGCCGCGGCAATGGCTCGGACATCTTTCTGGCAAGCCCTTTGACCGGAGCTGTTAGTCCCTTGCTCCAGACGACGAGCGCTGAACAGCGGCCACGCTGGTCGCGCGACGGCCGATGGCTGTATTTCGCCTGTGATCGGAGCGGCCGGTACGAGATTTGGCGGGTGGAGGTCGATCGGGAAGGTCACGCCAGTGACGCCGTCCAACTCACCCACCGGGGCGGTTATTCCGGGTATGAATCGGCCGACGGCCGATATCTCTACTACTCCGACTGGACCGTGAGGCAGCTTTGGAGGATCTCGACGGCCGGCGGACCGCAGGAGCCGGTGCCCGGCGATGCACACTTCAACCGCTATCCCGCCAATCTGGCCGCCGGCGTCCGGGGCATTTACTATGTAGGCGAATCCGGCGAGAAGGGAACCCCGTTGTGGTTCCTTCCTTTTGAGGGCGGGCTCCCCCGCATGCTCGCCACGTTACATCAGGCGCCCTCTCTCCCCGGGATTGCCGTTTCGCCAGATGACCGCTGGCTGCTGCTCAGCGTATCCGAGCAGACCAGCGGCGACATCCTCTCCGTGCCTGGTTTCCGCTGACGTAGTCCGTAGCCGACCCTGTGGCCTCGGCCTCGATGAGAGCCCGGCGGGTTCCGGCGAGCGGTTCGCGTGCGTCCAACCCGGCCGCCGGTATCAACAGGACCGCCGCGAACCACCTGAACTCCCACACGCGTTGCGGAGTGAGGGCCACCATCGGCCAGACGTGTCATGGATCGCTCAACATCCCTCAAGTTCCTGAATCTGCCGGAGAGCCGCTCGGATCGCCGCCGGTGGACAGGCCACCAGAGTTCGAAACGCGTCCACGACGGGGAGCCAATTCATTCCTTGCAACGGTTTCCTCGCAGTTCGTCAACGGCGGGTTGACCTTCAAGCTTCACCCGCGTGTCTGGATCGTCACGGACCGGGTTCGCAGATCCTATTGAACGTCAACAGTACTGGCCTGGAACCGGACGTGCAACCCGGCGTAGAGTGCCAAGCGCCTCGACGGGAGCGTCATCTTGCACTGCGGGCAGCATGGCCATACTAGATGCTGGTGTCTGATATGGTATTCTGGGGCGCGATGGAGACAGCGCGCAAGATCACTGTCGAGGTGCCGCCGGAGCTTCTCGAGAAGGCGCAACAAGCCAGCGGCGCCGGCATCACCCAGACCGTTCGCACCGGGCTGCAGCTAGTTGCGGCATCGCAGACCTACGCGCGGCTACGCCAACTCCGGGGCAAGGTTCGCTTCACGCGCACGTTGGCTGAGTTGAAAGCCGACCGATGATCGCGGCCGGCACCAGCACATGGATCGCCTTCCTGCAAGGAGACGGCGGCGAGGACGCAGAACTGCTCGATAGGGCGCTCCAGGATCGGCAGGTGCTGATGGTGCCCGTCGTGCTCACCGAAGTGTTGAGTGAGCCGAGGCTTTCGTCAGAGGTTTCACAAAGGCTCTCAGAACTGCCTCTCATCGAGATCAGACCTGGCTATTGGCAAAGGGCGGGTGCTTTGCGAGCGAAAGTGCTGGCAAAGCGCCGCAGGGCGCGTCTCGGGGATGCTCTGATCGCCCAAAGCTGTGTCGATCGCGGGATTCCCCTGCTTACGCGAGACCGGGACTTCCGGGCGTTCGCCGAAGCTGCCGGCCTCGATCTGGTGATTGGGTTCGCCGCGGACTGAACCGGCCTCTTCCCCATCACCGGAGGCCGTTCCTCACGGTCTCTGCCGCGACTCTCGCGCGCTGGAGGTCGCCCGGAGTCAGACCCGGAGTGAGGTGATCGCTACAGCAGCCGGAAATTGACTTCTACCGAGGCGTAGACGGCCACCGCCTTGCCGTCCTTGCGATACGATTACAGTCGGGATACCGGAAGGGGGGATTCTCACCTCGGTGCTGATCCAACAACTGAAGCCCAATGTGATCGTGCGGGGGCCGATACTGCCGGAGCCTGTTCAGGTTCTGGTGGTGACCCAGGTCGGATCGTCTGTCAAGCTGATCGGAAAGGGCCTGACTTCGGGCCGCGTGCACGAGCCGATCCTAAACGCTGAGCAATTGGCAGCCCTGGAGGCCACCCCGGAGAAGGAGCCCTTCGACGGCGATTCCAGACGCTTCCGCCTCGGCGTGGAAGCTCTGCGGTTGGGCCTGGCCTACGAATACGATCCGTATTTCTCGCTCTCGATTGCCCGGGTCGATCCTCTTCCGCACCAACTCGAGGCTGTCTACGACTACTTTCTGAGACTGCCGCGGATTCGATTCCTGCTGGCGGACGATCCCGGCGCCGGCAAGACTATCATGGCCGGGCTCCTCATCAAGGAGCTCAAGATCCGCGGCCTCATTCAACGGACGCTCATCGTCGCGCCTGCGAATCTCTGCTTCCAATGGCAGCGGGAGATGAAGGACAAGTTCCGCGAGGGCTTCGACCTGGTGCGGAGCGACGTCCTGCGGGCCGCCTACGGTTCCAATCCCTGGCAGGAAAGAAACCAGGTGGTCACTTCGATCTCCTGGGTATCCCGGATTGAGGACGCCAAGGAGAGCCTGCTGCGCAGCCGGTGGGACCTGATTGTCGTTGACGAAGCCCACAAGATGAGCGCCTACAGCGCCGACAAGAAGACGCTGGCCTACCAGCTCGGTGAGGCGCTCTCGCAGATGACCGACCACTACCTGCTGATGACCGCCACTCCGCACAAAGGCGATCCGGAGAACTTCTGCCTCTTCCTCGAGTTGCTCGACCGGGACGTTTACGGCGACGTGAAAAGCCTCGAGGAGGCCATGCGGCGCAACGAGGCGCCGTTCTATCTGCGGCGGGTCAAGGAAGCGCTGGTCACCTTCCCTGATCCCGATACCGGCGAGGTGCGAGCGCTGTTCACCCGGCGCGAGGTGCGCACCACCGAGTTCGAGATGAACGACGACGAACTCGAATTCTACGATGCCCTCACCCGGTACGTCGAGGATCAGTCCATCAAGGCCTCGCTGGACAACTCCGCTCGCGGTCGCGCCCTGGGCTTCACCATGGCGATGCTCCAGCGGCGTTTCGCCTCGAGTGTCCGGGCCGTCCGCCTCAGCCTCGAGCGGATGCGCAACAAGCGCGAGAAGATCCTCGCTGACCCGGAGGCCTACCGGCAGGAGCAGATCGCCAGGAGTCTGCCCGAGGACTTCGACGATTTGCCCGAAGATGAGCAGCAGGAGATCCTGGTCGAGCTGGAAGGCGTGGTTGTCACGGTCGATCCGGCTGCGCTGAGGGAGGAAATCCACCAACTAAGCAAGCTGATCAACCAGGCGCTCGAGCTGGAAAGACGCGAGGTCGAATCGAAGCTCATCAAGTTGAAGGAGGTGTTGAGCGATCAGGGGGTGTTCGGCGACCGCACCATGAAACTGCTGGTCTTCACCGAGCACAAGGACACCTTGGACTACCTGGTCGCAAAGCTCCGAGACGAGTGGCGCCTGACTGTCACCCAGATTCACGGAAGCATGAGGATCGGAGACCGTGACACGCCGGGCACGCGGATTTACGCCGAGCGTGAGTTCCGCGAGGATTGCCAGGTTCTGGTCGCCACAGAGGCGGCGGGCGAGGGCATCAACCTTGAGTTCTGCTGGTTCATGGTCAACTATGACATTCCCTGGAACCCAATGCGGTTGGAGCAGCGCATGGGCCGGATCCACCGCTACCGTCAGGAGCGCGATTGCCTCATCCTGAACTTCGTTTCAACCAGCACGCGTGAGGGACGTGTCCTGCACAAGCTGTTTGAGCGCTTGAAGAAGATCGAAGACGATCTCGACCCCAAGCGCTCGGGCACGGTGTTCAACGTCCTGGGAGACATTTTCCCGGCCAATCAGCTCGAACGGATGCTGCGCGAGATGTACGCGCGGAACCTGACCGAGGACGTGATCAAGAGCCGAATCGTCGAACAGGTGGACGAGCAGCGGTTCCGGCGCATCACCCATTCCACGCTGGAAGGGCTCGCCAAGCGTGAGCTGAACCTGGCCGCCATCATCGGGAAGTCCGCCGAGGCCAAGGAGCGGCGCCTGGTGCCGGAGGTGGTCGAAGATTTCTTCAAGGAGGCCGGCCCGATCGCCGGCGTCCACCCCAGGGAGACGGGCAAGGATCAGCACATCTACCGCATCGGAAGGGTTCCTCGCACGCTGTGGCCGATCGGCGAGAGGCTGGAGCCCAGGTTCGGCAGGCTCGGCCGGGAGTACAGACTCATCACGTTTGACAAGAAGTACCTGGCTGCCAACCCAACCCTCGAATGGGTGACGCCGGGCCACCCGCTCTTCGAGGCCGTCCGCGAGGAAGCCCTCGCCCAGGTTCAGACGGACCTGCGGCGGGGAGCGCTGTTCTACGATCTGCACCGGGCCGGACCGTCGCGCCTCGACGTCTTCACGGCTTCCATCCGGGACGGGCGCGGGAACGTCTTGCACAGACGGCTGTTCATTGTGGAGACCGATCTCACCGGCGCCGTGTCGGTCCGCCAGCCTACCCTGCTTCATGAGCTGATCGCGGCCCCGGCGGGGCTCGGCACGCCCGAAGATGGCCAGCTACCGGGCCGCGAGCGAGTCGAGCAGTTCCTGGTCGAGCAGGCGCTCGAGCCGTTCTTGCAGGAAGTGACCGCGCAGCGTCGGAAGGAGGTCGAGATCATCTCCACACACATGGAGATCAGCCTCAACGAGCTGATCCGCCGCCAGAACCTCCGACAGGCGGACCTGCTCAGTGCGCAGCTTGCCGGAGACCCGAGTCCGGTGCTGGCGGCCAACATCAAGAACGTTGAAGAACACCTCGACCAGCTCACGGCGCGGCTGGAACAGCGCCGCCAGGAGCTCGAGCAGGAGAAGCAGTGTACCATCAGCGGGGTCGAGCATCTGGGCCGAGCGTGGGTGCTTCCCCACCCGGAACGCAGTTCTCCGGCGATGGCGCCGCTGGTCCAGGATGACGAGATCGAGGCCATTGCCATCCAGGCCGCCATCGCCCACGAAGAGGCACGAGGCATGCGCGTGGTCAGTGTGGAGAAAGAGAATCGAGGCTTCGACCTCCTTTCCCGGCGCCCGCATTCCGAGGACCCGGAGACAGCCATCGAGGTGCGGTTCATCGAGGTGAAGGGCCGCGCCGGTGTGGGCGAGGTGGCGCTCACCACCAATGAGTACAAAGCCGCCGAGCGGCTCCGGAAAGACTACTGGCTGTACGTCGTTTTCAACTGCGCAACCCAGCCGGCGCTCCATGCTATCAACGACCCGGCGCGGCTGGGCTGGCAGCCGTTGATCAAGGTGGAGCACTACCAGCTTCCTGCCGAGGCGATTCTGAACGCCCAATGATGGACAAACTACCCAAGCGCCTGATCGAGGTTGATTTGCCGATCCAGCGGATCTCGGCGCATGCGCGGCGGGAGAAGTCGATCCGGCATGGTCATATTTCGACGTTGCATCTATGGTGGGCGCGCCGGCCGCTGGCGGCCTGCCGTGCGGTGCTGTGCGCCGCCCTGTGGCCCGACCCCGCCGATCCGCTGTGCCCCCCGGGTTTTCGCCAGGCCGCCGCACGGATCGTAGCCGATTTCGCACGCAAGGTCGCTACTGACAAGGAACTCGCCGCCCACTGCGCCGCCAATTGGCGCAAGTGGAAGAGCCTGGCGGGCCAGAGCTTCGAGCCGGACAACCCGGTTCACATGAGCGCGCTCCGGTTCGCGTTGCTGGACTTCATCGCGGATTTCGCCGACTGGGACAACTCCACTCAGCCCGACTATCTGAGGACCAGCCGGGCGCTGACCCAGGCGGCGCATGAGGCGCTGGGCGGGTTGCCCGGGACGCGGCCGTTGGTGGTGGACCCGTTCGCTGGTGGCGGCTCCATCCCGCTGGAGGCTCTCCGGATCGGCGCTGACGCTTTTGCCAGCGACCTGAACCCCGTCGCCGTTCTCCTGAACAAGGTCGTCTTGGAGTACATCCCGAAGTACGGCGCCCGGCTCGCCGAGGAGGTGCGCAGGTGGGGCGCGTGGGTCAAGGAGCAGGCGGAGAAAGAGCTGAGCCGGTTCTATCCCCCGGCCGAGGTGGACGCCTCGGCATATTTTCCCCGAGTCGAGGAGATCCGGAAGCGCGACGGGATGAAGTGGAGGCTGGTCAGGGTGGTGCGGGAGACGCCGATCGCGTACCTGTGGGCGCGGACGGTCACCTGCGAAGGGCCGGGTTGCGGCGCTGAGGTACCGCTCATCCGATCCCTGTGGCTGGCGAAGAAGTCGGGCCGAGCCGTGGCGCTGCGAATGCTCCCGAACCGCGAGGCGAAGCGCGTGGATCTGGAGATCATCGAGCGCTCCGGCGCGAAGGTGGATCTGGAGGGAACCGTCAGGCGCGGTTCGGCCACCTGCCCCTGCTGCGGGTACTCGACGCCGGTCAAATCAGTGCGGCGGCAGTTGAAGGCCCGAAAGGGTGGGACCGCGGATGCGCGGCTGCTGGCGGTGGTCTCGACCATACACACCGAGAGGGAGGCGGAGCGATCGCGCGCGAAGGAGGTGTTTGAAGACCAGGGGCGGTTCTACCGGCTACCGGTCGAGGCGGACCTCGGAGCGGCGCGGGAGGCGGCCGAGGAACTCGAGCGCCGGCAGCGGGGGCACTCGGGGGCGCTGAGCCTGGTGCCGGATGAAGAAATCTCGCTGAATGAGATTCGACGGATCAGCGTTCCGATCTACGGGATGACGCGCTGGGGCGACCTATTCACCCCGCGCCAGGCGCTGGCGCTGGCAGTGCTGGCCGGCGTGGTGCGGTCGCTGAAGAACGGACAGATCCACGAGGCGGTCCAGACGTGCCTGGGCCTAGCGGTCAGTCGCCAGGCAATCTACGGCAGCGCAGTGTGTAGCTGGCATGCCTCGCGCGAGATTGTGCGGGACACCTTTGGGCGTCAGGCCGTGCCCATGGTATGGGACTTCACCGAGGTCGCCACGTTTTCGGGAAGCTCTGGTGACTTCACCGGTGCCTTGGAGTGGGTGACGCGCGTTTGCGAGGAGAACGTCCTCGACAATGCGGGAGGCGATGCACAGCAGGTGACAGCTACTGGCCTGCCCCTGCCGGACGACTCGGCGCATTCTGTGGTCACAGACCCGCCTTACTACGACGCGGTACCCTACGCGCACCTGTCAGATTTCTTCTACGTTTGGCTCCGCCGGTCGATCGGTCACCTCCATCCGGATCTCTTCCGCAGCCCGGCGGTCCCGAAGGACGAAGAGATCGTAGTCGATCGCCCGCACGAGCTCAGCAACTCCACGCACGACGTCGCCTACTACGAGCGCGAGCTGACGCGTGCCTTTGCCGAAGCCCGCAGGGTCCTTCGCCCCGACGGCATCGCGACCATCGTGTTCGCCAGCAAGACAACCGCAAGCTGGGAAGCGATCCTCCAGGCGCTGCTCGATGCCGGGTGGATCATCACGGCCTCTTGGCCCATCGACACTGAAATGGAGACTCGCGTCGCCGCGCAAGGCCAAGCGCGGCTGGCCTCATCCATCCACTTGGTCTGCCGCCCTCGGGAAGACGCGGCCGGGGTGGTGGCCGACTCGGTCGGCGACTGGCGGGACGTGCTGGGCGAGCTGCCGGAACGGATACATGCCTGGATGCCGCGGCTCAAGCAGGAGGGGATCGTCGGGGCCGACGCCATCTTCGCCTGTCTCGGGCCGGCGCTGGAGATCTTCAGCCGGTACTCACGGGTGGAGAAGGCCAGCGGCGAACAAGTTGGCCTGAGGGATTACCTGCCGCATGTCTGGGCGGCGGTCGCCAAAGAGGCGCTGAGTATGGTCTTCGAAGGCGCCGACGCCTCCGGCTTCGAGGAAGACGCCCGGCTGACGGCGATGTGGTTGTGGACGCTGAAGACGTCGCCGGTGGCTTCAGCCGAAGCAGCGCCAGGCGAAGAGACGGAGGAGGACGAGGAGGCGCCTGAACCCGGCAAGAAGCCCAAGCGCCGGGGACTCATGCTGGAGTATGATGCCGCACGGAAGATCGCACAGGGCCTCGGCGCGCACCTCGAAGAACTGAAGACCGTCGTGGTGATTCACGGAGATGAAGCGGAACTGCTGAGCGTCTCCGACCGGAGCGCCCACCTGTTCGGCAAGGATGAGCCGGTAACCATCGAGCGCCGCAAGAAGAAAGATGAGCAGCTCGGCCTGCCAGGCATGGAAGAGGAGTCTGAGAGCCAGGACGCGGCCTGGGCCCTGGGCATCGCCTCGCAGCCGGGCGCCACAGTGCTCGATCGGCTGCACCAAAGCATGCTGCTTTTCGGCCTGGGCCGCACCGAGGCGCTCAAACGTTTCCTGGTGGATCAGGGCGCCGGCAAAGCCCCCCAGTTCTGGGTCTTGGCCCAGGCGCTGGCGGGTCTTTATCCCGCGGGCAGCCAGGAGCTGCGGTGGGTGGAGGGCGTGCTCGCCCGTAAGAAAGGTTTGGGGTTCTGACTGATGGAGTACGTCGTCTATTGCGATGAAAGCCGGCACGATGGGCAAGCCCAACATCGCTACATGGCCATCGGCGGGCTGTGGGTCCCTCGCGCGGTCAAGCCCGATCTGACCCGCCGGTTCCGGCGCCTGTGCGCCTCCGTGGGGCTGCGCTCCGAAATCAAGTGGAGCAAGGTAAGCGCGGCCCGGCTGGAGGGGTACAAGAGGCTCATCGACTTCTTCATCGACGAGCCGCTAAACTTCCGCGTCATCGTGGTGGACCAATCCCACGTGGATGCCGACAGGTTCCACGGCGGCGACCGCGAGCTGGGCTTCTACAAGTTCTACTACGAGATGCTGGAGAAGTGGATCGAGGAGGGGAACCAGTACTTGATCCTGCTGGACTTCAAGCAGAACAAAGGGGCGGATCGCTATACGACGTTGAGGACCATGCTGGAACGAAGGACGCGGGGGCGGGCCTGGATCACGGACCTCACGGTGATCGACTCGCGGCAGACCCCCCTGGCGCAGTTATGCGATCTTCTGACCGGCGCCGTGGCCGCGTGCTGGTGCCGGGACCTGGCCGGCGACCGTCCCAAGCCGGCTCTGGCCCGCCACTTGGCGCAGAAACTGGGCCGAACGTCTCTGCGCATCAGTTCCGCAAGCCCGGCGATGGAGAAGTTCAACATCTTCTCCATCGACTTGAGCTGACACGATGTCTGGAGTCGAGCTCCAAGCTCTGCTGGAGGACGTTTCCGGACTTGCGGAAGAGCAGTTGAAGGAGAGGGGGTTTCGGCTATACCGGGAGCTCTACCTGAATCGGGGGCGGTTCGGAGTTCATCAGGCGCATGACGCGCAGACTCTCCTTTTCCACGAAGACCGCTTCGATCACGGCTTTCGGACCAGCAGCGACCGCCTCGTCGCGCCGGAGAGGAAGGACCTGCTCGACCCAGGCCGGATTGCACGCATCCGGTGGATCGGCCCGGTTGTCAGAGGCGAAGTTGCCGGCACCGCCTGTTTTGAAGTACCGAGCCCGACGGGAAGATCGATGCCGCCCAATCGTCTCTACGTGCTCTATGCTGAGTTCTATGTCGTGTGGCTGGAACCGCGAACCCGCGGAGGGTGGAAGTTTTCCTCCGCCTACCCCGCCACACGCGAGCAAGTGAACTGGTACCAACGAGGGGGAAGGACGGTGGGAAGGTGGTAGGAAAAGAAAAAAGCCCCGTGATCAAACCGGCTCACGGGACCAGAAGCCACCTCCGCCGCCATAAGGCGTGGAGGCACTGCCAGATTGCTCTGGCATCACCTCCATTCTACCCGAAACAACGCTGTTTTGGTCAACTTTTTGCAAGGGGTTGAGAATCATGGCCTTACACAAACCCTGGTACAAAGTCGTCACGCCGCGTGAGGACCTGCGTGAGGGGCGCCCGCTCGACGCCTCGGAGTTCGCCGTCCACCTCGACCAGGTCCGCGATGGCCGCGCCCCGGTGGACTACCGGGACCCGCAGCGCTTCTTTGAGAGAACCTACTTCGCCAAAGGCCTCGCCGACTTCGCGGCCGAGGTCCTGCGGAGGCTCTCGGGGGAGAGGACCGAGACCTCGGCGGTCTTCAATCTGGCCACGCAGTTCGGCGGCGGCAAGACCCACGCGCTCACGCTGCTGTATCACTTGGCGCGGGCGGGGCCGGAAGCGGCTCGGTTCCCCGGCGTACGGAGCATCCTGGAGCGTGCCGGGCTCAACAGCGTTCCCACCGCCGCAACGGCGGTCTTCGTCGGCACCGAGTTTGACTCGATCACCGGGCGGGGTGGCCAGGACGGTTCGCCGCGCCGAAAGACGCCGTGGGGCGAAATCGCCTGGCAATTGGGAGGCGCCGAGGCTTTCGCCGCCATCGAGGAGCACGAGCGGGACTTCATCGAGCCCAAGGGCGACGTGATCCGGTCTTTCCTGCCCAAGGACCGGCCTTGCATTATCCTGATGGACGAGATCATCAACTACGCCAGCACCTACCGGAGCAGGGGCTACCACAACCGCCTGTACAACTTCATCCAGGCGCTCTCCGAGACGGTCCGCGGAGCTCATGGCGCGGTGCTCGTGGTCTCCATCCCGGCCTCAGAGATCGAGTACACCTCCGAGGACGAGACCGATGAGCAGCGCTTCAGGAAGATGCTGGACCGGCTGGGGAAGGCGGTGATCCTCGCGGCCGAGTCGGAAACCTCGGAGATCATCCGGCGCCGGCTGTTCGAATGGGGAGGGTTGCCCGAGGACGCCAGAAGGACGATCGCCGAGTGCGCCGACTGGATGGTGGAACACCGCCAACAGATCCCGAACTGGTTCCCGATCGACAACGCGCGTGAGGCCTTCGCTGCCAGCTACCCGTTCCACCCCATGGTGCTTTCAGTCTTCGAGCGCAAGTGGCGCGGGCTACCCAGGTTCCAGCAGACGCGCGGGATCCTGCGCTTGCTGGCCCTCTGGGTATCGAGGGCGTATCAGGAGGGCTTTCAGGGTGCGCACCGCGATGCGCTGATCGGTCTGGGGACGGCGCCGCTGGATGATACCAGGTTCCGGGCGGCCGTTTTCGAGCAGCTCGGCGAGGCGCGGCTGGAGGGGGCGGTCACCACCGACATCTGCGGCAAGAAAGACTCCCATGCGGTGCGGCTCGATAAGGAAGCGGTGGACTCCATCAAGAAGGCCCGCCTGCACCGCAAGGTGGCCACGGCGATCTTCTTCGAGTCCAACGGCGGCCAGCTCCGGGCTGAGGCTACGGTTCCTGAGATCCGCCTGGCCGTGGGTGAGCCCGAGCTCGACCTGGGCAACGTGGAAACGGCGCTGGAGGCTCTGACCGACGCCTGCTATTTCTTGACGGTGGACCGTAACCACTACCGGTTCAGCTTCAAGGAGAACCTCAACAAACGGTTCGCGGACCGGCGCGCGAGCATTGATCCCGGCAAGATCAACGAGCTGGTGCGGGAGGAGATCCGGAAGGTCTTCACCGCGGGACCGGTCATCGAGCGGTGCTGGTTGCCTGAGAAGAGCTCACAGGTTTCGCATCTTCCGGCGCTCACGCTGGTCATCCTCGCGCCGGAACACAGCATGGCGGATGAGGCCAGGACCCTCGAACTTGTCGAGACGATGACGCGGGAGCACGGAACGTCCTCGCGGACTTTCAAGAGCGCGCTCATCTGGTGCGTCCCGGACAACGCCTCGGCGTTGCAGGAAGAAGCACGGAAAGTGCTGGCCTGGGACGCCATCCGCGAGGAGCAGGATGATCTCCGGCTGGACGACGAGCAGCGCAGGCAGGTGGGCGAGAGCCTGAAGAAGGCGCAGCGGGATCTAAAGGAGTGCGTCTGGCGGACATACCGGCACGTCCTGCTGCTCGGGAAGAACAACCAGATGCGGCAGGTCGATCTCGGGCTGGTGCACTCGAGCGCGGCGGCCAACCTGGCCAGCTTGATCGTGGACCGGTTGCGCAAAGAGGGTGATATCGACGACGGCATCAGCCCCACCTTCCTGGTCAAGCACTGGCCGTCGCTGACGGAATGGAGCACCAAGGCGGTTCGGGACGCCGCGTTCGCTTCGCCGGTGTTTCCCCGACTCCTGGATGCGGAGGTCATCAAAGACACCATCGTGCGAGGTGTGGGCAACGGCCTCCTGGCGTATGTGGGGAAGACCGCCGGCGGCGACTACGATCCCTTCTTTTTCAGGACCAGCCTGACCCGGGCGGATGTCGAGTTCTCTGACGACATGTTCGTCATCAGCAAAGAGACCGCCGAGGCTTGCCTGAAATCCCGCGTTGCACCTCCTGCACTCACCCCAACCGCTCCCTCGGTCCTGGAATCGGCGGTTTCGCCACCCGCCGTCGGTGAGTTCAGGCTGACCCCGCCGCCGGCTCCCGCGATGCCCATGCGCATGACCTGGTCCGGCGAGGTTTCCTCGCAGAAGTGGATGAACTTCTACACGAAGGTCCTGGCCCGTTTCGCGACCGGCCCCGGCCTGCGCCTGTCGGTCCAACTGGAAGTCAGCCAGCAGGAGGGCATCTCCACCCAGAGAATCGAAGAAACTAAGGTGGCGCTCCGCGAGCTTGGTTTGAAGGACGACCTGGAGATCGTTTGAGGAGGCCGACGGGGGTCACAGCAGCCGGAAATTGACTTCTACCGAGGCGTAGACGGCCACCGCCTTGCCGTCCTTGTAGCCGGGACGGAAGCGCCATTTCTGGACCGCCTCGATGGCTTTCTCGTCCAGTCCCAGGCCCAGCGGCCGAACCACCCTGATGTTGCGCGGCAATCCGCTCTCGTCCACGATGATCGACAGCACCACGGTCCCCTGGAACTTGGCCTTGCGCGCATCCTCGGAATACTCCGGCTCGACCTTGTTGACCAGGATGGGCTGAGAAACGCCGCCGCCTACCCGATAGATGCCCCCGCCGATGCCGCCGCCTTCGCCAGGACCGAAGCCCGGCCCGCGGCCCGGACCGATGCCGCCGCCCGACCCGGTACCGATGCCGCCGCCGGAGCCGGGCCCGCTGGACAGTGGACCGACCCTGCCAAACGGGTCCCCATAGTTGGGCAGGTTGGCGTTGGGAAGCTGGACATCGAGCGGGAGGATCAGCGTCGGCTCCATGATCAGCTTGGGATTGGGGTTGTGCACCACGGCCATGGGCGGGGTGAACTGCCTCAGGGCCGGCTTGGGCGCCCGCCCCTTGCTCGGGGGCAGCGGGGAGCGATCGCCACCGCCGCCTCCGCCGCCCATGGGCTGGGCCTTGGGCTTGACGTCGGGAATGTAAGGCGCGAGGTCCGGCGCCACGATGCTGACGGCCTCTCTGACTGTTTTCTGAACCGTCTTGCTGGAGGCCACCGTGAACAGCAGCGTCACCACCGAGATGTGGATCAACACCGAGGAGACCCCGGCCTGCTTGCCGTACCGGTACTCTCCCCAGATGTCCTTTACTGCCACCGGCTTAGAAGTGACCTCTAAGGGTGGCAGCTTGGGCGGGCGGATGAATTCCCTCAGATTCCGCCCGAAGGAGCGCAACCAGGGCTCTTCTACCGCAGTTACCAGCAGCCTGTCCAGATGCTCGTCACCCGGCAGGCGGACCCGCTCGGCGGGCTTCTCCGAGGAAGGCTTTGGGATGGAACCTGCTGTACCGGACATCTCGCTCATCTGTGCTCGGCTCGCCCGCACCTGGCGGCTCTCACACTTTCCACACTCCCCAGTATAGACGCCACGTCACTCCCGCTGGTTGCAGCTTTTGGTACCAGCCTGGCCTCACCTCTTACAGAGAATTGTATCACACCCGATCGAAAGCACATGCGGTTCCCAAAAGCCGTAGCCCGCTCACCGGCGGGCGGCTCAGTTGAACTTGATCTCGGCGTCGGCGGCAAACTTGCGAAACGCCGAGTAGCGAAAGCTGTTCTCCACCACAAGCTCAGAGCCGTTCCATTGCCGGTGCACCACCGAGACCGGCGTCAGCGCCCCGTGCGAGCTCAGCGTGTATTCCACCGTGGCTTCATCTCGGATCACGGAACCCTCGCGGGGCCGGCTCGCGCTCAAAGAGATTCGCAACGGGCCATAGTCCGTCTGCCGGACCCACAGTTCGCCCTCCAGCCGCGTCTGAACGGCGGTCTTTCCCTCGAAGATCACCAGCGACTCGGCGCCGCTGGACTGCCGGAAGGACAACACTACGGCCGCATCCGCGCCGACCCGCTCTTCTCGCACCACGCCGAACTGGTAGTCCACCAGCCGGCGGCGCCCGAACAACAGGAGGAGCTGGCCGAAGTCGGTGGCGGCATTGGCCAAGCCGTGCTTCCGGAAGCCCTCGAGCATTCGCCTCTTGATGCGGTCGTCCTCGGACTTCAGGCCACGGAAGAGGGTTTGCCGCGCCTTATCCGCGCTCAACACGCGGCGGCCGTCAACGGAGACGATCTGCCGGAATTCGTGGAGCCGGCCCGGGGCCTCCTTGAAGACCGAGTAACCGTACTCGGAAACGATTTCCCGGGTGGCATACTCCGGCTTCGGAGGCGTGACGGCCGCCTTCCCCAGGCGCGGCCGGAACCGGGGAGGAGGCTTGCGGGCCCGCTGCCGGAAGGTCTCCTGGGAGATCAGGTTTGGAGCCATCTGGGCAAAGATGGCCGCCTCCTCCGCCACCCGATCGAGGATGGCCTGAAGACGCTGATCGGTCTGAGCGGCGGGCCAGACCGCAGCCAGCAGCAGCACCACAGCACCCACTCTTCGATTGTACCCGGGCACGCCTCGCCCCGGCCCGCTCAGCGCTGCGGGACGATCCCCACCACGTCCAGGTCGTAGTTGGTGTAGCTGGTGTATCGGCCCCGTAACCACAGCAGAATCAGCCGGTTACCGGCGCCCTTCGGCACGACCGGGCGGATATTGTCCGCCGTGGAGTCCCTGGTGACCGCGCTCCAAGACCACTTGGCGCCCCCGTCGGGAGTCACCCCCTGGAAGATTTCCCAGTGGCGCCGCCCGTCCGCGCGGCTGATCAGGGGCGCTCCGGTGACGGGATCGGCGTTGGTCGAGATGTAGGCGGCGTTCGGATCGTCGGGATCCAGGGCGATGTTGCCCGTGTAGTCGTCTTCGCCGGCGTAGAGGCGGGTGCCAGCAAAGGCGATTTCCCGGTCCACCCACTGCTTGCCGGTCCAGCGGGCGTAACGGTAGCGGTGATCCATCCCACCTTGACCCGGCGGCAGCCCGGCGGACCCTTTTTGCACCGAGTATGCCACGTAGGGACGGCCCTGGCGGTCCAAGTGGATGTCGCTGACCCAGGCTACGTTGTCCGGGTCGCCGGCGAAAACCCGGCTTCCCTCGGCCGGCTCTTTCAGGCCCGCGGCGAGGGTGCGGATCAGGGTTCCATCGGAGCGGTAGAGCCTGCCTGCCCGATAGAAGACGTGATAAGCGCTGTTGTCGAAATCGCGCGGGTGCCCCTCGGTGTAGAAGACGTGAACCGTGTCGGCCCCATTGGAGGCGTACTTCACATAGGGCCGGTGCCGGAACTTGGCGGGCACATCGATGAAGACGTTGCCGGTTTTCCAGGTCTCTCCCAGGTCGTCCGAGTAGACGTGGGAGGGCTTATTGGTGGCGTCGAGGCCGCGGAAGAAGTCGTACAGGCGCCCTCGGCCTCCATTCTCGCTGGCCAGCCAGTGCAGATTCGAGTAGGTGAGGCTGGAGGTTTGGCTGGGCACGAAGGTCCGCTCAGGCTGCCAGCGGGTCGGGTCGTGCGGCGCTTCGGTGATCCGGAAGTAGAAGCGGTTTTCCTGGCCGTGGCGGGAGTAGACTGTCAGAATGCGGCCATCGGGACGAACCAGCAGGGCGGGCGAGTTGTGGTCGTCATAGCGGACTCTCAAGCCGTGGTCCATCCGGTCGTGCAGCTCCGAGAGGACCCTGGCGCCGGTGGCCAGATCGTAGGTGAGCACCTCGATGTCGCCCGCGCGGTCGGGCTGGTGCGCGCCGGCGGCCACCGAGCCGATGATCAGCTTGCCCTGGTGCACGATGACGCGCTCGTCCTGGAACCAGCACCACCCCCCGTCGTTGTTGAAGGTGATGATCGGACCGGCCGGCTGGCCCAAGGCCAGGCCGCCGGACAGGGCGGCGACCACCAGGTAGCGCAGAGGTCTCATCCTGGCTCCCTCGGAACCTGCCGTTGTACCATAACTGGCAGGGGCGAGGCATCCCCCCGGAAAGCCCGGCTCATGCCCGTAATCCGTACGTAAGAATCTGTCCGGCCAGGGGGCCGGACGCGGACGGG
>CAYGVJ010000061.1:0-31259 GCA_964353255.1 uncultured Solibacteraceae bacterium
GCGGCGCGGCATCTCCGCAAGCGTCTGTTTCACGCTCGGTGGCACGGGCGCCCGTTCGTGCTCGAAGGCGGCGGCATCGAGGTCAACGGCCGCGGCACCTTGCTAACCACCGAAGAGTGCTACCTCGACCCCAAGACGCAAGTGCGCAACCCGGGCCTGGGCCGGAGGGAAATCGAGGCGACGTTGAAGGCGTACCTCGGCGTGACGAACATCTTCTGGCTGGGCGGCGGCATAGCGGGCGACGACACGCACGGGCACGTCGATGACCTCTGCCGCTTCGTGAACCCGAAGACGGTGGTGCTGATTCGGGAAGACGACCCGACGGACGTGAACTACCGTCCGCTCGCGGAGAACTGGGAGCGGATTCAGGATTTACGGCTCGAGGACGGCTCAAAGCCCGAGGTGGTGGCGCTGCCCATGCCGGCGCCGCTCTACTTCGACGGCGATCGGCTGCCGGCCAGCTACGCCAACTTCTACATCGCCAATGCGGCGGTGCTGGTTCCGACCTTCAACGATCCGAACGACCGCGTCGCCCTGGGCATTCTTGGCGAGCTCTTCAAGGACCGCCCGGTGGTGGGCATTCACGCCGTGGATCTGGTGCTCGGCTTCGGCACGCTGCATTGCCTGACCCAGCAGGAGCCGGCGGCGCAGGGATAGCGCGGCGGAAGCAATCCTGCGAGGCGTCGCGACCGGGCTGGCGGTGAGGGTGGGATTCGAACCCACGGACGAGTCACCCCGTCAACGGTTTTCGAGACCGCCCGATTCAACCACTCTCGCACCTCACCGGGGTGGTCAATATCTATTCTACCTGAGCCGCCGCCTAGCCCGCTCATCCCCCTGCCGCGGCCTTGAGCAACTGGGCGGTCTGCACCCGTCTCATACCCGCTCGGGCAGCACGTACGGCGCGCGGTACTGGCGGGTCAGGTAGGCGTTCGCCTCCTTATCACCCGGGAACTTCTCCGTCGCGGGATCGAAGACCAGCTTCCTCCCGGTGCGGTAGGAGATATTGGCCAGGTGACACAACGCCGTGGACATGTGCCCCTCCTCAATCTCGCAATACAGCTCCTCCCGCTTCCGCGACCGCACGCAGTCGATAAAATTCCGGAAATGGGCCCCCTTCTCCTCCTTTTCCTGGCCCGGGACTGCCGGCCCCGGCTTGTAGGCGATCTCGGGGAAGCTGGCGTTGAAGGCGCGCTGGGACACGCCCGAAGGCAGATCCGGCTTGTTGGCCGGAGTGAACTCGGTCAGAACGGTCGACCAACGGCTGCCCGATAAGCCGACCCCGCAGACGTAGCCTTTGGAGGTGTAGAAGAAGGAGCCGATCATCTGAACGCCCCCAAAAGGCGGACTAAACAGCGTCGTCACCTCCAGTTCCACCAGCATGCCGTCGGCGTATTCGAAGCTCGCGTTTTGCACGTTCGGCGTGTCCTGATCGGAGTCATCCAGGTAACGGCCGCCGGCACAGTGAATCTTCACCGGATGAACGCTCTTGCCCAATCCCCATCGCACGGCGTCCATCACGTGGACGCCGTTGCAGCCAACCTCGGTGGTAGCGGTGTCCCAGAAGTAGTGCCAGCCGTAATGGAACCGGTTCAAGGTGAAGGGGCGGTAAGGGGCTGGTCCGAGGAAGAGGTCCCAGTGAACGCCCTTCGGAATGGGCGACTCGGCCGCGCGGCCGATACTGGCACGGCCCCGGTAGACGACCGACTTGGCCCGATAGACAGTGCCGAACTGGCCGCTTTGCACGAAACGTATTGCGGACTGGAGCGGCCCCTCGCTCCGCATGTTCAGCCCGGCTTGGACGATCCGGTTGTACTTCCGGGCTGCCTCCACCATGCGGCGGCCTTCCACTACGCTGTAGGAGACCGGCTTCTCGACGTAGACGTCCTTTCCTGCCTGGCAAGCCCAGATGGTTTGCAGGGCATGCCAGTGGTCGGGTGTGGCGATGGAGACCGCGTCAATGTCCTTCTTGTCCAGCAGCCTGCGGAAGTCGTACTCGGTCGCGGGCTTGTTGCCACCGATCCGCTCCACCGCGGCAACCGCGTCGGGGAACAACCGCTCGTCAATGTCGCACAGGTACGCGACACGCACGTTGGGAAGCCTGGCCAAAGATTGGTAGTGGGACTGGCCGCGCCCGTGGAAGCCGATGACGGCCACGTTGACGCGGTCATTGGGGCTGCTCTGGCCCCACGAAGGACGTATGGCCGGCCCCGCGGCCACTCCGGTGGTCCAAGCAGCCCCCTTCACGAAGTCACGACGACTCGTTGACAAGATGACAATCCTCCTCGCTCGAAGCTCGGTCTATGGTGGTAATGTACTGCTGTTCGGCCCTGCCGCCCTCGGCCTTCTCCTCTCCTGCAACTACGTGCAGGACCGGTTCAACTCCGTCCACAACGCTTTATACATCCGCAGGAACCGCTCCGGCTCCTTGCTCTCCGCGACTTCGGCGAACGTGTACCCGTCGTACTTGGCGTTTCTGAGCAGCGCGAAAAACTCACGGTACGGGTACCGGCCTCCGCTCAGCTCCTTGATGTGAACGCTCCTGATCCAGGCCTTTAACAGCTCGAAGCTCGGCTTTACCGAGCCGTTCACGATATCCTCGCCGTTGGAGTTCCAGCAGGCGCCGACGTTCTTATGTCCGGCGGCCTTCAGGATCGCCGCTGCCACCTGCGGCCTGGCGGTGACGCCTGGGCCGTGGACTTCCATCCAGACCTCGACGCCCTTGCCAGCTCCATACTCGCCCACCTCGGCGAGCCCGCGGCCGAAATTCTGAATGCACGTCTCCTGCGGCACGTCTTCTGGAAATCCCAGCGGCTGAATCTTGATCCCTATGGCGCCCGTATCATGGGCCAGATCGACGAACTGCTTTGCGATCTCAACCTGCTCCTTGCGCTCCGCCGCCACCGGAGATTGAAACCTGCAAGTGGTGCCGTAGCTGACGAGCCGAACCTTGCTCCGCTCGAAGAGCCGCCGCACGCGGGTGCGCTCCTCCTGCCCGATCGACGGCTCCACCCCATGCTTGTGCCCGGTCCGCAGCTCGACGCCCTCGAAACCGGCGCCTTCCAGCACCCGGATGATCCCTTCCACATCGTAGTCCTTCAGCACCAGCCAGGTGACGGCGCCGAGATGGAAACCCGGGCCGGCCTCGGACGGCGCCGCGGCCCCCCCCGCTTTCAGGGGAATCCCCGCCGCCGCGGCCGCAACCGGGCTCAACACAAAACTTCTTCGGTTCACGAAACCTCCTCCTCAGGTATTAAAGCTAGTTCAAACCAAACTCAGACTTGCGACCACGGCCGACCGCTAGAACACGTACTTGAGCCCCAATTGGAAGATCCGCGGACTATCCGCGCTCAGGATCCGCCCCAAGTTAACGCTCGCCAGGCTCCCGTCGGGCTGCCCGAGGTTCACCCAGTTGAACATGTTGAATGCGTCGCAACGCAACTGCACCTGGTGACGTTCGCTGATCCGGATGGCCTTGGAAAGCGCAAGATCAACTCCCTTGGAGCCCGGTCCGATAACCACGTTGCGGCCCAGATTCCCGAGCCGGCCCGGCTGGTTCTGCTGGAAAGCGTCCGCGTTAAACCATCTCTGGATCACCTGTTGCCGGGACCGATCCGGGCTGAGCTTCCAGACGCCCACAACGTCGGGGTGGTCGCTGCCGATGCCAAAATCGTTATCCTTGCCGCTCACCACTGCCACCGGCTGGCCGGCGTAAAATGTAGTGATTGCATTCAGAGACCACCCGCCCAGCGCCTGCCGGCGCAACCCCGTCGCTTGGCCGTACAACGGCAGTTCCCACACCCAGGAGAGCACCAGCATCTGGCGCCGGTCCTGGTCGCCCAGGCCCTTGTCCAGCCACCTGTTTCTCGGGTCCACCCAACTGGCCCCCTTGTACCAGCTTCCCGTATCTATCCACTTGCTCGCCGTGTACGATGCCAGCAAAGTGAACCCGCGGGAGAATCGTTTCTCCGCGCGCGCCTGCAAGGCATTATACGACGCATTTATCATTGTTTGACCCATACTCATGCTCAAGAAGGTTGGGTACAAGGGCCGCCGCTGATCGATGTTCTTACTCGAGGCGTCCGGAGACCGCATGGGCGAGTTGATATCCGAACCTCCCACTAGCTTTCGACCGACATTGCCCACATAGGCCGCCTCCAGCGACCAGTCCTTCCCGATCTGACGCTGAATCGACAAATTGAACTGCTGCGCATAGCCGGTGCGCTTGTCGGGACTGTCAAAGCTATAGTTGGATCCTGTCGGAAACTTCAGGACGGCCGGATCGGTCAGGAACGGGAACGGATTACCTCCATATGGCGCGAAAGGATTCTCCAGGGTCGTATCCCGAATCTTCAGACTCAAACCCCAGGGGGTCGAAGTCTGCGGATCTTGAGTCGCATTCAAGATAGTGAAGGCATAGGAAATCCCGTAGCCCGCCCGGATGACCGTCTTGCCGTTTCCGAACAAGTCGTAGGCGATGCCCAACCGCGGAGCAAAGTTGTTCAAATCGCTATCGATTCCCCCGCGCGGAATGCCGCTGTCACAAGGAAACAGAATCCCGCCAGGCGCCTGAGGGACGCAGCTCGACTGCCGCCCCGGCCGGTAAGCGATCAGTTGGTCCAGAGGGTGTACCGGCACCGTGTTCAATTCGTACCTGACCCCAAGGGTCAAGGCCAGCTTGGAGGTCACACGAACCTTATCCTGAGCGAACCAGTACAGATACCACTGATTGCTGCTTTTATACTGCTGTGCTCCTGAACTCAGCACGTCACTCATGCCCACCATGAAGTCAGCCAAAGAGCTGCCGGTGTAGACGCCGCTGAAGTTGAATTTGCCCCCCATGTTCTCCCCGGCGGTAACATCCATCAATTTGCGCACGCCAGCCTGAGCTCCGAACTTCAGGTCGTGCCGTCCCCTGGTCCAACTGAAGGTGTCCCTCGCATCATAGCTGTCGGACGTCTTGGGTCCGCCGGTGGGAGAGCCCGGTGTGTCAAGGTAACCGGCCACCACGATCTCCGGGGGCATGTGGGGCCCAACCGCCAGCGGCGCGAACTTCGAACCCAGGTCATTCCAGCTCACGGTGTCGGGAGTGACGTACCGGTTCCCCGAGCTCCGGCTGTAAGTGAGACCGAGGCTATTCAACTTGGTGGGACTGACCATCCAGTATTCTTGCACGTTGAGGTTCTGCTGGCCGGACAGGATCGTGCGTCTGATGAAATCAACGCTGGTCAAGAACCGCGCGCCGTCGGCGATGGCGCTATAGAAATAGGCGCCCGTGAGCTTGTGTTTCTCGGAGAAAAGGTGGTCGCCCTTGAACAGAAGCCGCTTGGTGTCGGTCGGCGCGCTGACCCGCTGGACGAGCGCATTGGGACCGATCTGAGGGGCATTGGGCAATGGAACGGCCTGTAAAGAACCCAGGGTCAGTTTCAAGTAGTTCTGGGCGACCTGGCTCAGGCGGTTCGGGGGAATGATGTTGTTGGTAAAGGGCTGGCCGGTCACCGGGTCCTTGACCACGATCAGCTTGCCGGTTCTGTCCCTGGTGGCCGAAAAATCGCCGGTGCGCTCAGCGGCGGTCGGCACCAGCGCGGAATTGTTGAACGCCGATGTTCTCCTCCGGAAAGCCTCAACGCTGGCGAAGAAGAAAGTCTTGTTCTTGATAACCGGTCCGCCGAACGACCCGCCGAACTGGTTCTGCACCAGGGGAGTCGTATCGGGCTGGAAGAAGTTCCGGGCATTGAGTGAGCGGTTCCGAAGGAACTCGAACAGCGTGCCGTGAAACTCGTTGGTTCCTGATTTTGTGATGACGTTGACCACCGCGCCAACCGTACGGCCATATTGCGCCTCATAGTTGTTGGTGATCACCCGAAACTCCTGGATGGCATCCGGGTTTGGTACGTCATTGCCGTAATTGCGGAGCGGCGATGTGTTGTCACCGCCGTCCAGCAGCCAGTTGCTGTCTTCGGCCCTCTGGCCGTTGGCGACGACCTTGTTCTCCTGGAACCCCTGCAAATTGCCGGTCTGGAGGTTCTCCATGCCCGGTATGAGGCTCACCAGACTCAGCGTATTGCGGCCGTTCAAGGGCAGATCCACCACCCTCTTCTGGTCCACCAGCCCTCCCATTTCATTGCTGGAAGTCTCCACCAGCGGGGCATCGCCGGTTACGCTGATCCGCTCCGCGAGCGCTCCCACGGAGAGCTGGATGTTCACTCTGGCGTTCCGGTTCAAAGAGAGTTCGATTCCTTCCCGAATGGCGGTCTTGAAGCCCTGGCATTCCACCAGAACCCTGTACACGCCCACAGGCAGCTCCGGAAAGGTGTATATGCCAACCTCGTTCGTGGCGGTGTTCCGGATTTCGTTGGTGAGGGTATTCGTGGCTTGCACCCTGGCTCCCGACACGACCGCTCCCGATTCGTCCGTGACGGTTCCGAAAATCGACCCCGTCGTCTGAGCCACGGCCGTAGTCGCCCCGCCAGCGAGCAACAACGCCCCCATCAAAACAAGTACGACAGAATTTGAAACAAGACCAGGCAATCGCCTTATGGCCCTTCGTGCCTCTCGTCGCATCGCACCAATCTCCTTCCCGCATTCTTGCCGAGGCCGGCTAGGCCTCTTTATAGCCCTTTGGACCCTACTCCGTCAAGGACCGCATGGTCTGAATCTCAGCCGCTTGGACTGCGATTCGGGCACCCGGTGATCTGATCGGTCTGGCTTCGTGGTGGCGTGAGGGCGGCCGAACACACAACCCGGCGCGGCGAAATCGTCGCTTCCAGCCAAGGCACTCGCCGAAACTCAGTCCCCCTCGCTGCGCTCTCCAGGCGGGGTACACAGACGCCCGCCTGCGCCGTGGGGACCCCAGGCTGACAACCATGGCAGGCTGAGGGTACCATGCGAATCTGAAAATCTCCTGAAGACACTTCACCCCCTGCGCATCTTCAGGTCAGACGGCTGAACGGCCGGCAACGAGCGGGCGTTTGAGTCGCCCCCGCCCTGGGAGCAAAGGGCTTGTCGTGGGCCGGCGAGAGGCGCCCCAGGCTCTGCTGTAGACCGGGATCCCCAGGTTGGCGTCCTGGTCCGACTCGGCTGGCCCGGAATTCCCCGGTTCAGCCGGAAGTTGCTTCCCAGCAGAGCCAGCTTCCGTTTCCTCCGGCCGGGTCAGTTTGCCGGCCAGGCGCCGCAAGCCAGCCTGCCAGTCTCGGAACTGGCCGGTGATCAGGTCCCGCCAGCCGATGAAGCGGAGGGCGGAGATCTCGGCCTTCTGGTTCCAGCACCCGGCCCGTTCCGCCCCCTGGCCGCGGATGTCCTGCGGCGCCCACACGCCCCTCGGGTCTCTTCAAAACTCCTGGCGCTGGGCGCTCCTCGGGGTGCAGCGCCTGCGGGCCTGCCTTGTGGGACGTTCTCTCCGTTATCTTGACTGCCAACACTCCATTTCCAACTGAGGCGGGACCGCCCGTGGTGTGCATTCAGCGGGTTTTCAGATTCGCCTGCTACCCTCGTGTCACATGACGGCCGACCGGAGACACGCTGGCCTCGCTGCGCCTTGTTCGGCCGTCTCAGCAAAGGTAATTGTGTCCCGACGAATGCTCTATCTCGCAACCACGAAAGCGCCGAGGGCGGCTGCCTTTTCAACTCGGAGCAGCCTGACCCTGACCCGAATGGCCGGAACGGAAATCCCGGCTGACGTGAGGCCGGTTCGCGTGCTTGATTCGGAAATCCCCGGTTTCCCCGCCACCGGCCCCAGCCGCACTCCTCCTTCCCTACCCACTTGCCCGGCCAGGGTGCCAAGATGAGGCTTCTCAAGGCGGTACTGGTCAGGGCGGCTCCGCTCCTGGTCGCCGGCTGTCTGCTATCCGATTGTCACGCGCAAGAGCGGATTGCGCTGTTCAATTGCCCGGGGCCCGTCTCGCTTGACGGGCTTATGAAAGAACCCTGCTGGCGGCAGGCTCAGGTGATTTCGAACTTCCTTCAGCGTGATCCCCGCGAGGGAGAACCCGCCACCGAGAAGACCGAGATACGTGTCGTTCTCTACCAGAAGACCTTGTACCTCGGAGTCGTTGCCTGGGATTCAAGTCCGGACCTTATCGTGGCAAAAGAGATGCGGCGCGATGGCGCCGTGGAGGAGGACGACAGCATCACAATCATTCTGGATACGTATCTCGATCATCGGAATGCCTTCTATTTTGCTTTTAACCCCAACGGGGCCAGGAAGGATGGGCTCATTGTCGATGAAGGCGCCCAACCTTCCGCTAAGAGTGGATCACCCGCCACCGATGACCCCACCGTCAACGCCGACTGGAATGGGGTCTGGGATGTGAAAGCAGTCGGCACAGACAAAGGCTGGCAGGCGGTGGTGATGATCCCCTTGGATACGCTCCGCTTTTCCAGCAACCAGCAACTTTGGGGAATCAACTTCCGTAGAATGATACGCCGGAAAAGCGAGGAGGTGCTCTGGCAGGCCTATCGCCGAAACGCGGGCATATTCAGAATCTCCGAAGCCGGGCTGTTGGGTGGCATACCCAAATTCCAACAGGCCTATCGCTATGAGGTCCGGCCATACATTTCCGGTGCCATAACCGAGACCCTGCCGCCGGCTGGTTCGCAGACCTCTGACATGCTGCGCAAACACCCGGTGAAAGTTGGCGCCGACGGCAAGATCAAGCTGGCTGAGAACCTGGTCGCTGATCTGACGGTCAATACGGACTTCGCACAGACCGAAGTGGATCAAACGGTGGTGAACCTGACTCGCTTTCCCGTCTTGTTCCCCGAGAAGAGAGACTTCTTTTTGGAGAACGCCGGCTTCTTCGATTTCCTGTCGGCCGGCCGCAACCGCGTCTTCTTCAGCCGGCGCATTGGCCTTTCTCAAAATGGAGAACCCATACCCATTGATTTCGGCGGCAGGGTAACAGGCAAGCTCGGCAAGTTTGATGTAGGACTCCTGAACATCAAAACCCGCGCACAAGGGACAACGCCCGCCGCCAACCACACTACTCTCAGACCCAAGTATGGCTTCCTCAAGAAGTCGTACGTCGGCGCCATTGTCACCAATGTCTACAACACGCGGGACGGGAATCGCAACCAGGCCCTTGGACTCGACAGCGTATTCTCTTTCTCCAACTTCTTTGGGCAGAATCTGTCTGTCTCCTCCTCGATCGCTCAAACCTCCACCAAGGGCGTAAAGGGGGACCGCACTTCCGGCTATGTTGGCGTCGTGTTCCCCAACGATTGGCTCGAAGCATGGTTCACCTATGGTTTCCTCCAGAAGAATTTCAACCCTGAGCTGGGATTTCTGGGACGCGGCGCGGTGGAGCAATACTCGGCCAAATGGCGCTTCCAGCCCCGCCCTCCAGCCCCCTGGGACAAATGGATTCGCAAGGTTTACGTTAAGCCTCT
This sequence comes from uncultured Solibacteraceae bacterium, assembly GCA_964353255.1. Classification (GTDB taxonomy): domain Bacteria; phylum Acidobacteriota; class Terriglobia; order Bryobacterales; family Bryobacteraceae; genus VFZS01. The sequence continues at coordinate 9,388 of CAYGVJ010000061.1, forward strand.
TGAGTTGGATGTCTACAGGACCCTCCCGACCCACGAACTGGAATCGCTTAAGCAGGAGTTCCGGCCGATTGGCGTGGACTTTCAGAGCGGCGAGACTGTCGAATTCAACATCGTCCGGAACTTCGATCGGCTGGACGAGGACTTTAACATCTTCAGGGATGTTGTCATTCCCAAGGCCAGGTACTGGTGGACCAGCTACGAGCTTAGCTTCAATACGTCTTCCAAACGGCGCTGGTACATTGACGCCGGAAAGCTCGGTTGGGGACAGTATTACAACCACGACATTAAAACGTTAAGCGTCAGCGGTAATTACAGATTCACCAGCCACTTCAGCCTGGGCAGCAGTTATGCTATAAACCGCTCACACAATCAGAGTGACTCGTTCACCACTCACGAGATGACGTCACGCGCCGTGTATGCGTTCAGCAATCGCGCCAACCTTCAGGTCTTCACGCAATGGAACAACGACACTAGAACCGCAAGTGTCTACGTTCGGTTGCATATCATTCCAAAGATTGGAAGTGACATATACGGAGTATTCCTCCAGCTTCTCGATACCAGCAGGCAGCGCCGCGCCAATCTGGGAAGAGCCGCGCACGGAAAGATAGCGTACCCCTTCTACCGTTAGCCCGACGGCTGGCGGGCCGGCCAGCGGCGCGCGCTTTGGGGATCCCGGGGATGCTCAGCCGGTGGCGCTATTCTGTGCTCGCCGGAATGCGGCCAGCGCGTTCTCGCGGTACACCTTCCTCAGCACGGCGTCCGGCAGGCCGAATCCATTGAGCGGCCAGTGATAGTCGAAGTTGAAGTTGATGTCCTTCTCGTAAAAGTGCTCGTCGAGCGTCTCCAGGATCCGAAAGGTGGTGTTGAACATCCGCTGATCGTAGGGCATGTCCGTCCCGTACAGCACCCGGTCCGGGTGTTTCTGGAAAAACCGGGCCACGAATCTTGGGATCGGGGCGGTCTCCGCGAACCGGGCCGAGATGTCCGCGTAGAGATTGGGATTACGCTCGAACATCTGGCCCAGACGCGTCAGGTCGTAATCCAGATTGGCGAGGTGGCAGGCGATGAATACCGTCTTCGGGTGCTTTTGCGCTGCGCGCTCCAGACTCTGGATCAGCCCGTCGTGCCCCATGAGGTCCGGTTTATCGTCCAGCCGCCAGGTGTAGCAATTCATGAGCCCGTCGTTGGTCCTGTCCATCGGTTCGTACGCCCAGATCGGATCCGAGACGTGGAGGTTGACCGGCATCCCCAGCCGCGCGCACTTCTCCCACAGTGCGTCCATACGGGGATCGTCCGCGTGCGGCCCGGCGGGAGGGCGTGGCTCGGTCGCGGCAGCGCTCGGCCGGCCCCGGTAACGTCGCCCAGTCTCAACGCCCACTCCGATGCCCCGGCCTTTGTCGCTGATTTCCCCCACCCCGCGGGCGCCCAGGCGATGGCATTCTTCCAGTGTTTTGACCGCGTTCGGCCCAAATCCCGGCTGGTCGTTGCCAGTGAGGTCGAAGCCGCACCACAGGTCAAAGCGGCCCGAATACTTGGCGTAGAGCTGGCGGACCTCGGCGAACCGCTGGGCGGTCGTTGCGCCAGTGAAGATAACCGTCTTTTGCACACCGACGCCATCCATGATTTTGACCATCTCGTCGAGTTGCTCAGGAGAGCGGGCCGTGTGGCAATGCACATCGATGATCGGATACCTGGCCCGCTTGATCTCAGTCTTAGGCACTTTGTAGATGGACCTGGGACGGTAATCCTTGAGCCGGATCGTGTCCGGGTTGTCCTGCGCAGTCTCGGAAGCGCTCGGCCCCGCAGCCGGCCGGACCTGCGGAGCTTGAGCGGATCCCCGGCGCATCGCGAACGGCGCCCCGGACAGCATCATCCATTTTCTACGGTTCACGATTCGTACTCCTTCCTCGGGCATTCCGCTGAGCGACTGTAGCCATGCCCGACCTGCACGGTTACCCTGATTCTACTGTTCCAAGCGGGAAGGCGGCCTCATGGCGCCGTCTTGTATTTTTCCGCCTCTTTGGCCCGCCCCGTGCGCTCCAGTGCGATCGCCTTGTATTTCCGCCCCTCGGCCCAGGCCTCAGGATATCGCGCCGCTTGCTCGGCCGATTCCACGGTCGGCAACTCCAGCACCGCGTCGGCCGCCTTGCGCCACAGCGGTTCGGCCTCGGCGGGTTTTCCCGCCGCTTCCAGCTCGCGCGCCGCCTCGACCCACTCCCGCACCGTGGCGTCGATGGGCGGCCGGCCCACGTCCAGGTTCCGCGGGTACTCCGCCGCCTTGAGGATGGCGGCGGCGGCCTGCTCGTGCCGGCCCGCTTTCTGGTGATTGCGGGCCAGGCCCCACTGCGCCTGGCGGTAAATCATCAGGGCCGACATATCGCCTTCCCGGGCGTTGAACCGCGGGACTTCCAGCAGCCGAACGGCTTCGGCGAAGCGCCCCACGTCCGCGTAGGCGGCCGCCAGCGCCTGAATCACCACCGGGCGCGAACGCGCACCCGCCGGCGCCGCTTCGAGCAGGCGAACGCGGCGCTCGTGGGCCTTCATCGTCGCGAAGAGCCGGTCCAGTTCGAGGTAGAGGTGGTAATCGTCCGGCGCCAGGCGGATGGCGCGCTCGTAGGCGGCGACCGCCTCGGCGCGCGCGGCCGGCCGCTCGGCTAGCGCCAGACCCAGATTGCGGTGCGCCACCGCGTTGGACGCATCCAGCCGCACGGCGTCGCGCCAGGCGGCGACAGCCTCTTCGGCACGGTGCTTGGAGGCGAGCGCGTTGCCCAGATAATAGGCGGCGCGGCCATCTTGCGGATTCGCCTTCCGCGCCGCGCGCAACACCGCGATCTCCTCCAGTCGGTGCGGGAATACGAACCCCGGATCGCCTTTGGAGCCTTGCTCGTACAGCGCCGCGGCGCGGGCCCGATCGCCGCGGACGCCGTACAGATACCCGAGCGTGTAGGCGAACATCGGGTAGGGCTTGCGCTTCAGTCCCTCGTCCAGCACGTCGGACGCCTCGGTGGTGCGCCCGCAAGCCAGGTAGTCGAAGGCCAGTTCCAGCACCGAATCCGGCTCCCGGGCCAGCAGCCGCCACAGCTCGGCATGAACGCGGGTCGCCTCCGGCTCGCGCCCGCGCGCGCGGTTGATTTGATATTGCTCGCTCAGCGCGAGGTAATCGATCGGCATCTCGCGCACCACCGCGTCGATACGGGACTGGGCGCCATCCAGCCGCTTGGCGAGCCGTTCGGCCATTGCCAGGACGGTGCGCCCCTTCAGGTCGCGCGGTTCCAGTAGCACCGATTGCCTGAGGTGCTCGAGCGCTTCGCCCGTGCGGCCCGCCGCCAGCGTCATCTCGCCGAGCAAGTATCGGGCGGCGGATTCGCGGTAGCCCGCGCGCACGGCCCACAGCAGTTGCTGCGCCGCCTCGAAATCGCGGCCCTGCGCCCGCCGGACCAGTCCCAGATAATAGTGCGCGTCGCCGGAGGCGGGATTCCGAACCAGCGCCGCCTCCAGGTGCCCGGCGGCCTGGTCGTAGTCGCCGGTGCGGTAGTAGGAAAGCCCCAGCGACACGTGCGCCGGCGAGAAGCCCGGATCGCGCTCGAGCGCCTTCTGGCAGGCCGCCCGTGCCGCCAGCGTGCCGCCTCTCATCTCGGCGTCGAGACCCTCGAGGTAGGCCTGCTCGGCGCTGGTCGAAACCGGCGGATCCGTGGCGGGGCGTGTGGCCGGCCTGAACTCGGGGTTGCCGTCGATCGGGGTATCGGTGGCGTACCGGATCAGCTCGCGGCCGTCCCGGGCCGTGATCCGTACCGTAACGGGCTTGCCCGCCGCCTCGGGGGGCAGCGCGACCTCCGCGGCGAACGGCTCGGCCGGTGAAAGGCTCACCCGGCGGCTGTGGATCTGCCGCCCCCCGGCCTCGACCGCCAGGGTAGCGTCATCCTGGCGGGCGTTCACGTTCGCCGCGATCCGCACGCCGCCCTTCCCCAGTGCCACGCGCAGTGCCCCCTCCGTATTGGCCTCGCTGAGGCCGCCCAGCCGGTTTACCGGGAACCAGTAGTGGGTGAAGTGGTCCACGTAGTGCGGCGCGATGAACTGGCGGTCCCCCTGCGTCTCAAGCCGGCCGATCTGGAACTCCATGTACTGCCCGTCGTTGTCGGTCAGCTTTTCGATCCAGATGTTGCCGCTGTCGGCAGCGCCCCAGGTGAAGATCTTCCTGCCGGACACGATGCGGTGGTCGGCCACGTGCACCACGCCCCAGTCCGACTTCTCTTGGTAGACGCACGTGAAATCGCGATACGAGTTCCGCGCGAACAGCGACAGAGCGTTGGGGATCTGGCGGTAGAGGCCCACGTCCACTCCCTCGTGGATGGGGAAGTTGAACACCGGGAAAACGTCGTGCGCATAGCCCTCCCGCATCGGATAGATGAAGCGCGTTTCCTCGGTGGCCTTCGCCGCCGCATTCGCCCAATACCAGTAGCGGCCGGGGACCTCGCGCCGGTTGTTGAGGCGCACCTCAGTCTCCACCACCTTGCGGCCCGGCCGCAGCCGGATGATGACCGCCCACTGCGAACGCTGGATGCGCTCGGTGTCCCCGACTATCACGGTGGCCGAGCCGTCCGGCTCCGCCCGCAGGGCATAGTCGATGGGCGAAACCGTGCTGACCGAGTGGCCGTCGGGGAAGTTCCACTCGATGCCTCCCGACGTCCAGGCCCCGCGCGTGGCCACGCGGCCGTACTTGACGACGTGGTTGGTGTAAAGCGCGTCGCGATTCGCCGTCTTGTCGAAGATCGTCCAGAGCTTACCGCCCAGCTCGGGCAGCACCATCACCTTGAGGTATTCGTTCTCCAGGTAGACGGCCTGGTAGGACTTGGTCACGCGTCGATTGGTGAGCGAATCGAGCATCGTGTAAGGGTAAATAGATTTGCGCCGCGCCGGGCCGAACACGAAAACGGGGTTCGGATCGGGAGGTTCCAGCTCATAGGTGGGCATCACCAGAGCCTCCTCCCACACCCGCGCCGGGGGCGGTGGGGCCGGTGCCCCAGCGGCCGGCACGGTCGCGAGCAAACTGGCCAGACAGGCCGTCAGCCCGCCGCATATGGCCGATTTCATAGCAAAGCGAAACATAGCCGATCTCCTATACCTGAGGCGCCCGCAAAGTCAGGGGAGCCCGAATTGGCCCGTCCTTTATAGTCTGAATCCCAGCCGCTTGGGCTGCCATTCAGGCGCCCGGCGATCTGAGCGGTTTGACTTCGTGGTGGTGGCGTGCGGGCGACCGAACAGACCGCCACGCTCAGCGAAGTCGCCGTTCCCTGACACGGCATTCGTCGAAACTCAGTTTCCCTCCCCGCCCTGTCCGACGGAACCACACAAAGGAGGGCCTGCGCCGTAGGGACCCGCGGTCCGACAAGCATGGCAGGCTGAGGCTAGCAAGCGAATCTGAAAATCCCCTGAAAGCGCTCCGCCTTCAGAATATCTTCAGTTTGGGCAGCTAGGGTTACAATAGGCAACAGGGATGAGAGTTCTTGTCGTTGAAGATGAGCCGAGGATGGCCGAGCTGTTGAAGCGCGGCCTGGAAGAGGAGGGATACTCCGTCCTCGTCGCGTCCGATGGCCCGCAGGGCCTCGGAATGGCTGAATCCTGCGAGCTGGATGCCATCATCCTCGACGTTATGTTGCCCAAGATGGACGGCTGTGAGGTGGCGCTCCGGCTTCGCCGCAATCTCAACCCGACGCCCATCCTGATGCTGACCGCATGCGACACGGTTCCCGACATCATCAGGGGCCTGGACAAAGGCGCCGACGACTACCTTACGAAGCCTTTCTCGCTCGACGTGCTGCTTGCCAGACTCCGCGCCATCATACGGCGCGGCGCCAGACCCCGGCCGCTGGAGCTGCGGGTCGCCGACTTGGTGCTCGCCCCCGCCACTCACGAGGTGGTTCGGGGCGGCCGGAAGATCACACTGACCAGGACCGAGTACAAGCTGCTTGAGTGCCTCATGCGCAGAGCGGCAACCGTGGTGCCCCGCGAGGTTCTCATCCAGGACGTGTGGGGCTTCGAAGGCGAGGTGGAGAGCAACACGCTGGATGCCTTCATTCGCCTGCTCCGCAGCAAGATCGACTTGAGGTTTGAGGCGAAGTTACTCCATACGATTCGGGGCATCGGTTATTGTCTGCGCGAGGAACCGGAATGATGACACGGCACTCGATCGGGTTTCGCCTGGCCACCTGGTACTTCAGCGTGCTGGCGGTGGCGCTGATCGGTTTCGGGGCCGGCGTGTGGTTTGCGATGCGCCACAGTCTGTATGCAGCCGTGGACCACACCCTGAACGACCAGGTTCGAGGCGTGGCTCACTTTATCGAGCAACATGGCGCATCGCTATCTCCAGAGAAGGTGCGCGATGAGCTTCGGAAACATTCTCTGCTCGGTCCCGCAGCCGATCTATTTCAGGTCTCGGACAGTGGGGGCAGATGGCTTTATCGCTCGGACCCGCTCCAAGATTCCCAGATCTCCGCGCCCTCCACCGAGCAGTTGAAGGCCGGCGGCCGGTATGAGGATGCTTTAGTCCGAAGCGAACCGGTGCGATTCCTGTCCAGGAACGTCGCCGTCCGGGGCCAGTTGTACGCGGTCCAGGTGGCGGCGCCCCTGCACGAGCTGGCGGAGGGCCTGGACCGTATTCTCTGGATTCTGGTCGCCATTATTCCGGCGATCCTCGGCGTGGCCTCTTTTGTGGGCTACTGGATGAGCCGGCGCGCGCTGGTGTCTGTGGATGAGATCACCAACGCCGCCCGCTCGATCAGCGCACAAAACCTGTCCCTCCGGCTGCCCGTGCCGCATACCGGCGATGAACTGCAACGGTTGTCCGTGACCCTGAACGCCATGTTCGAACGCCTGGACTTGGCGTTCGCTCAGATCAAGCGGTTTACCGCGGATGCGTCGCATGAGCTGCGCACGCCCATTGCGCTCATGCGGACCACCGCGGAACTGGCGCTGCGCCGCAAGCGCTCTGGCGAGGAGTATCGGGAGGGACTGGCCCAGATCCTCGCGGAGCTGGAGCGGACGTCCACTCTTATTGAGCACCTGCTGCTCTTGGCCCGGGCTGACTCGGGCACGCAGATGCAGTTCAGCCCCATGGACCTGACGCAGACTGTCCGCGAAGCCTGTGAGCAGGGCCGCGTGCTGGCCGAAGCCGGGCAGGTCCTCTTCGATAGTAACGTTCCAGAGACGACTATCTGGGTGGAGGGCGATTGCCAAGCCCTCCGGCGAGGGTTCCTGATTCTGATCGACAACGCGGTCAAGTATACCGGTGCCGGCGGTCAGGTCCGCGTCAGCCTCATCCGGAAGGACCGCGCGGCCGACATCACAGTCATGGATTCCGGTATCGGCATTGCCCCGGAAGACCTGCCGCGCATCTTCGACCGGTTTTACCGGGCAGACAAAGCACGATCCAGAGAGCAGGGTGGCGTCGGCTTAGGTCTGGCGATCGCGCGCTGGATCGTGGAGGCACACCGTGGCCAGATCAGGGTTGAGAGCGCTCTGGGCCAGGGTTCTACCTTCTCCGTCACATTGCCTCTTCGCACCGGCGTGGCGAAGGTCCGCCCGCCGATGGTCTTACTGGGGGCCAGCCTCTCGCACCGTGATCCCTGATGGCCCAGCTAAGGGAAAGTGATCGGCCTCCGCCGCTTGCGCCAATCGATCGGTGGATTCAGGTTCAGAGGGCAGCTCCACCCTCAGGCTTCCGTCAAGGCTCGATCCTTCGCAACCCTCGAACCGCATCGAAATCGCCGTCGAACGAGCAAATGGCTTCCAAACGATGCGTGAACACGACGGCGGCGTGCACGGCGTCGCGGGCGGAGAGTCGATCGTGCTCGTCCATGAGGCGCCGCGCCCGGTCCACGAGCGGCGCCGCGATGGGCAGGATCTCTGGAAAGAGCCGTCGCGCCAGATCATACACGCGCCTACCCTCGGCCCAGCGGCCGAGCGCCCGGTAGCGGTGCAGGATCTCCTGAAGCGATTCCGCGTCCAGCGCCGCCTCGACCTCGCCACGCGCCACGCGCTCCAAGAATCGGACCGAAGGTTCCTTGTTGGGGTGGTCAGCGCCAGCCGCATACATCAGGACGTTGGCGTCGAGCAGGATCAACGTGGGGCCTCTACCCAGGGAATCGATTCGCGTTCCATCTCCTCCGGAGTCCCGACAGGCAGTCCCAGGCTCGCCAGTTCCCGGACCGCGGCCAAGCGGTCGGCAGCGGGCCGCAGACCGTACTGCTGCGCACAAGCGTCGCGGACCAGTTCACCAACGCTGGTGCGCTCTCGCCGGGCCAGACGCGCTAGCCGGGCATAGAGCTGCGGAGGAAACAGGATGGTGGTCTTCTTAGAGAGCTCCATATCCGTATATGGATAGGATACCACAGCCCAACGGGCAGCTTATCCCCCCGCCGCCCCCCTCAGCAACTGGGCGGCGTGACGGAGGGCGGCGTCGGTGAGCCGCTCGCCGGAGAGCATGCGGCCGATCTCGCGGGTGCGGGCTGAGGCCCGCATCCCGGGGGTGACAACAAGGGATAGCAGCGGGCCGTTGGCGGCCAGGCACCCGGAAGCGATAGACTAGGAACCAGGAGGCGAGATGGGCCAGGCACCATCGATTGCCGAAGTCGTGGCTGGGTTGCCACCGGAGTGCCAAAAGCAGGTGCGGGAGTTCGTGGAAGCCCTCATCGCCAAGCGACACCCCGGGCAGAGGAGGCCTCCCAAGTTCGACTGGGCAGGCTGCCTCACAGAACTGCGGGACCGGTACACGTCCGTTGACCTCCAGCACCAAATCGGCCGGTGGCGAGTTTAAGAGCGATTGTCAGCTGCGATGCCGACTTCGACCGAACGCCCCGGGGCAGGCGAGTTCCCGCGGGCATCCCTGCCTCGTGAGGTGAAGTCGCGAGAGGCTCTCGGCTCAAGCAATGGCGCGCTGTTCGCGTGCGCTGGCGGCGAGGGCGGTATTCGAGTCCCCAGAGGGCCGTAAGACCCTGACAGCTTTCGAGGAGGCCCGATTCAAGTACTCGCTCACACCGCCGACGCGGTCAGCATCCGCCGCTCACCCCCCCGCCGCCCCCCTCAGCAACTGGGCGGCGTGACGGAGGGCGGCGTCGGTGAGCCGCTCGCCGGAGAGCATGCGGCCGATTTCGCGGGTGCGGGCCTCGCCGGTCACCTCCTCGACCAGCGCCACGGTGCGCCCGGCGGCTTCCTTCTTCTCGACGAAGAAGTGATGATCGCCGAAGGCGGCGATCTGCGGCAGGTGGGTCACGCACAGCACTTGGTCGCCGGCCGCCAACTGCTTCAGGCGCCGGCCCACGGTCTCCGCGGCGCGCCCGCCGATGCCAGCATCCACTTCGTCGAAGACCAGCGTGCGGGGGTATTGCGCCGTGCGCCTGGGAGCGCCGCCGGAAACCGCCAGGCAGGTCTTCAGCGCCAGCGCGATGCGCGAAATCTCGCCGCCCGACGCCACCTTTTCCAGCGGCCGGGGTTCCTCGCCCAGGTTGGGCGAAACCAGGAAACGCACCGCATCCGAGCCCCGCTCCGACCAGTCCGCCGGGCTGAGCTCCACCTGAAAAACCGTCCGCTCCATGGCCAGGGCCGCCAGCTCCGCCTCGAGGCGTTTCTCGAGTTTGCGCGCGGCCTCGGCGCGGCGCCGGCTGAGCTCGGCGGCGGCAGCCGTGTAAGCCTCGGCCAGCGCCTTTTGCTCACGCTCGAGCGCCACGCGACGCTCACCGGCGGTCTCGACGGCCGCGATCTCGGCGCGCACCTGCTCGAGAAACGCCAGCACCTGCTCGAGGCTGGCGCCGTACTTGCGCTTGAGCTTGTCGAGCGCGGCCAGCCGCGTCTCAACCTCCTCGAGGCGCGCCGGATTGGCCTCCAGGCGCGACAGGTAGTCGCGCAAACCGTAGGAGGCCTCCTCGACCGGTATCTGGGCCGCTTTCAGCGCCTCGCAGGAAGCTTCCAGCGCCGGGTCCAGCCGCGACAGCTCCTCCAGGCGCCGCCGCGTCGTGCCGATGGCGGCGTGGGCCGAGCCGGGCGAGTCGTACAGGGCGGCGTAGGCGGCGTGCGCGCCCTCCTGGAGCCGGGCCACGTTCTGAAGCACGCGCCGCTCCTGTTCGAGCGCGGCGTCCTCGCCCGGCTTGGGCGCTGTGGTCTCGATCTCCCGGCGCTGGAAGGCCCACAGATCCAGCAGCCGGAGCTTCTCCCGCTCGGTGCGCTCCAGTTCCTCGATTTCCCGTGTGACGGCGCGCCAGCGCCCGTAAAGCCCGCCGACCTGGGCCAGCAGCTCGTCGTTGCTGGCAAAGGTGTCCAGCATCTCCAACTGTGCCGCCGCCACAAACAGGCTCTGCTGATCGTGCTGGCCGTGGATGTCGCCCAGGAACGGCGCCAGGTCACGCAGCAGGGACACCGTGACCGGGCGGCTGGCGGCGAAAGCCCGCGACTTGCCCTCCGGGTAGACTTCGCGTTCCAGCAGGAGTTCCCCGTCTTCGGCCCCTATGCCGGCCGCCTCCAGAAGCTGGCGGCACGCCTTGTCACGAGGCGCCTCGAAGATGCCGGAGATGCGCGCCCGCTCGGCTCCGGAGCGCACCACCTCGCCGGAGGCCCGCCCGCCGAAGAGCAGCCCGAGCGCGTCCACCACAATCGACTTCCCGCTGCCCGTCTCGCCGGTCAGCAGGTTAAACCCCCGGTGAAAGCGCACCCGCACGCGCTCGATCACCGCGTAGTTCTCGACCACCAGCTCCACGAGCATTTGAGGCAATTATACAGAGCCGGAACACAGGCAAGAAGGCCTATTCCTGGACACAGGCACGAATGCCTGTGCTACGCCGGGACCAACTGCCGCAGGAAGTTGTGCGCGATGCGGTAGCCGGTCTTGAACTGCTCGGTGAACTCCGCGCCGCTGTACGGCGGGTAGTAGAGCTCGTCCTCGTGCTCGATGTTCATGGCCCCTTCGTAACCGGCGTCCATGAGCACCGTGAAGAACGCCTTCCAGTCCACCATGCCGAAGCCGGGCAGCCGGAAGCGCCACCAGCGGGCGTTGTTCAGCGGATGGATGCCCACGCGGCGCAGCACGGGCCACATGATCTCGGTGTCTTTCAGGTGCACGTCGCAGATCTTGTCCACAAAGTCCCGCGCGCACTGGATGGGATCCATGAACTGCCAGACCAGGTGCGAGGGATCGTACTGTAGACCCACGTGGGGCGAGTCGCCGAAAGCCTTGAACAACGCTTCGAAACCGACCGGCCCGGTGGCGATGTTCGGCCCGCCCGCCCAAGGCTCCCACAAGATCCTGACCTTGTGTTTCTGGCACAGCGGGAAATACTGCTCCGTGTAAACGCGGACGATCTCAGCCACCTGCTCAGGGAGCGGCCGGCCAGGGAGCGTGCCGGAGGCCGTGGCCACATAGGGCACCCCGAGGCGGCCAGCCAGGGCGATGACTTTGGCAAAGTCGGCGTTGGTGCGGGCGCGCTGCCCAGGCTCCGGCGCGATGTGGTTGACCGTGCTTCCGAGCGAAGATACATGCAAGCCCGCGCGCTGGATGGCGGCCTTGACCTTCTCGGCCTGCTCGTCGCTCATGTCCGGGTCCAGGGTGGCCTTGTCCACGGCCAACTGGAGGCTGGAGAAGCCCTCACGCCGCGCGAATTCCAGATTGCCCTCGGTGAAACGCGCCAGGATGCCGAGCTTCGGTTTCCAGACCCTTCGGGCGGGTCTTTGCGCCTGGGCCGCGGCGGCCGCGGCCAGCGTGGTTACCAAGTGTCGTCGAGTGAGTCGCATGGAAATCTCCCTTCGCCTGAGCTCGAATCGGTCCATTCTGTAAGATAGCGTGCGGGCGTCCGCCAGGCAAGGGCCAACGCGGCCGCGCACCCTGCGACGCGCGATCTTCAGGGGACCACCCCGAGCTGTTGCATAAGGCTCAGAGCGTCGTAGCCACCCCAAGCTTCGACGATCTTGCCTTCCTGAACGCGGAGGATGGTGATCCCGACCAGGGTGATCTCCTTCCAGGTCGGGGGGATGCCCAAGAACTCGCCCTGATGCGTACCCTTGAAGGTCCAGCGGACCGCCGTCTTGTCGCCTTCGGCGATCAGGTCTTCCACCGTAAAGCGCCCATCTGGGCAGGCCGCGTGCACGGTGCCCGCGTATTGCTTGAAGCCCTCCGGGCCACGGATCTCGTCGGGCCAGGACGGGTCGTGGCGGACATAGTCGGAGGTTACCAGCTCATGGAGTACATCCAGCTTCCCCTGGTTCCAGACCTCGTCGATCAGACGCCGCACAAGTCGCTTGTTCTCTTCTGACATAGCATGGCGCTCCCTCTGCTCAACCACTGATCTTAGCGCCAAGCGTGATGCGCCGGTGCGCACCCGCTCTCATGGGGCCAGCAGACTCGCGATTCTACTGCCCAGCTCGGCGGTGCGCAGCGAGCCGCCCAAGTCGCTGGTACGCTCCGCGGAGATGCTGAAGAAGCGCTCGACCGCCGAGCGAATCATGACCGCCCCCGCCGCGGCGCCGGGGAGCCAGTCCAGCATCATGGCGGCCGACAGGATGGCTGCCGTAGGATTGGCGATGCCCTTCCCGGCGATGTCCGGGGCCGAGCCGTGGGCGGGTTGGAAGACGGCGTAACGGTCGCCGATGTCGGCCGAAGGCGCCATTCCCATGCCGCCCACCAGGGCGGCGGCCAGGTCGGAGAGGATGTCACCGAACATGTTCTCGGTGACCATCACGTCGAACCGCCGGGGGTTCTGAACCAGGTACAGCGCCGCCGCGTCCACGTAGATCTTCTCCGTCCGCACGGCGGGGAACTCCGCAGCCACCTCGTCGAAGATGCGCCGGAAGAAGGCCATCGACGGGAGCACGTTGGCCTTGTCCACCAGAGTGAGCAAGCCCCGGCGGGAGGCGGCCTGGCGGAAGGCGGCGCGGAACAGCCGCTCGGCGGCGGGCCGGGAAATGCGCAGAATGTCGCGGACCTCGGGAGCGTCGGGGGTATGCACAGAGCGCCGGGAGAAGAACAGACCCTCGGTGTTCTCGCGCACAATGAGCAGGTCGATGTCCCCGGCGCCGCAGCCCTTCAGGGGGGTGTCCTCGGCGTGATAGAGACGGACCGGGCGGAAGCCGCAGTAAAGGTCGAGCCGCTCACGCAGATCCAGTTGCGGCGCCATCTCGGTGCCGTCCGGCCAGCGCACGTCCGGCAGCCCCATGGCGCCAAGCAGGACGGCGTCGAATTCCTTGAGCCGCTGGAAGGCGGCCTCCGGCAGCGGATCGCCGCTGCGGCAATACTCCCCCGCGCCGATGGAGAATTCCTCGAAGCCGAACTCCAGCCCGCCCAGCCGGGCCTCGACCGCGCGCAGCACTTTCACCGCTTCGACGGTGACCTCCGGGCCGATACCATCGCCGGGGAGCAAAGCGATGCGGAAGAGCTTCTTCATCCTCCACCCCGAAGATCCGCCAACAGTTCCGAGAGCGCCACCCGGCGGCCTTCGGTGAGGCTGAGGTAGGCGGCCTCGGCCGCGGCGAAGGTGGGCAGGTACTGGCGCCCGCCGCTCTCGAAAGACCGCCCCGTCCTGAGACAGTCCAGGAAATGCTCCTGGACGGCGCGCGCGCTGTCGCCCCGGTAGCCCACTTGAACCTGGTTGGTCCAGACGCACCGGCCGTTCAGGTAGACATCGCCGGTGGCCAGCACCCGCACGTAGCCCTCGTCGCCTTCGAAGAGGGCCTCATCCAGGGAAGGCCCCGCCGGGTCGTGGTTGAGGAACCGGTGCCCGTCGATGACACCGCGAGGGCCGGCCCGGTGAGCCAGCAACAACTGGGCCTGGTCTTCACCCTGGATCACGGGATTGATGCGGCGGGCCTGCGCCAGCAGGCTTTCGATCTCGCCGAACAGGAAGCGGGCGGTATCGATGCTGTGGACCAGGGTCTCATAGATGAGCAGGCGCGGCATCTGGCGGAAGTAGGGCTGATGGGAGTATGGCGAGGAACCGAGACCGTCGCGCTTGCGGGACCGGAACAGGTAGGCGACGGGCCGTCCGATCTCGCCGCGCTCGAGGATCTGCTTCGCGGCGCGGAACCACGGCTGCCAGCGCCAGTTTTCGTGAATCATCAGGGGAACGCCTGCCGTCTCGGCGGCCCCGACCATCTCGACAGCCTCACGCCAGGTGGCGGCCATGGGTTTCTGGCAGATGACCGGCAGCTTATGAGCCACGGCGAGCCGCACCAGCTCCAGGTGCGAGTCGGGCCGGGTGGCGATATCGACGAAATCGAGCTGCTCGCGCCCGAGCATCTCTTCCGCCGAGGTGTAGGCGCGCGGGGCCAGGCCGGCGGCGCGTCCCGGATCCAGGTCGCAGGCCGCGACGATCTCGACACCCTCGATGCGCCGCCAGGCCTCCAGTTGAATGGCGCCGAAGAAACCGCAACCGATAAGGCCACCCTTCAGCATGTGTGTGCTTCCTTCAATTATGGAACCGCAGGGGCCTGCGCGGCGCCACCGGCGGGCGGCTGATAGACTGGCGGAGGGAGCAGCCCCATGCCGGAGAAACTCGACTGGTTGGAAGACGCCGTAGACCTGCATCTGCACAGCGCGCCGGACGTGGATGCGCGCCGCTACGACGATCTGGAGCTGGCGCGGCAAGCGGCGCGCGCCGGGATGCGCGCGGTCCTGATCAAGAACCACTACAGCTCGACGGTCGAGCGGGCCTGGCTGGCCTCGAAGGTAGTCACCGGAATCAGCGTGTTTGGGGGCGTGGTGCTGAATGAGACGGTGGGCGGGTTGAATCCGGCGGCCGTGCGCCTGGCGCTCAAGTGGGGCGCCAAACAGGTCTGGATGCCGACGCGCTCGGCGCGCAATCATCGGGCGCATGAGGACCGGCCGGGCGGCATCACAGTCCAGGACGCGGAGGGTCGTCTGCTTCCGGTGGTGGAAGAGATCCTGGAGGTGCTGGCCGGCGGCGACTGCATCCTGGGGACGGGGCACCTGGAACCCGCGGAGGGCGCGGCGCTGGTGAGGCGCGCACGCCAGGCGGGCGTCAAGAACATCCTGATCACCCACCCGGAGTGGTACATGACTCGCTACCCGTTGGCCCTGCAAAAGGAGTTGGCGGCGGAGGGCGGGGTGATGTTCGAGCGGTGCTTCGTTTCGACCACCCATCGAGGCGGGCATGTTCCCATCGAGACGATCGGGGAAGCCATCGCCGAGGTGGGCGTCGAGACCACCGTGCTCTCGACCGACCTGGGGCAGCCGGACACGCCGCCACCGGTGGAGGGTCTGCGGCTGTACGCGGAGGGGCTTCTCGGGCTCGGTTTCTCGCCGGAGCAGTTGCGGCAGATGATGGTGGTCAATCCAGGGCGGCTGCTATCTGTGTGAGCAGCGCTACCTTTCCCCCGCCGCGGTGCGCCGCTCCTTGACCGCGAGAACAAACTCGCTGCCCGGAGCGAAGGTCACGTTGGCGCCCTTGACCGTCATCTGGATGAAGACCAGAGAAGCCGCCGCGCCGACCCCGGCGCCGATGGCCGCGCCCTTGGCGCCCCCGGCGATGGCCCCGATCAGGGCGCCGATGCCCGTCGCAACGGCGGTCTTACCCAGATTGTTCTTCTTCTGAACCACGCGCCCTTCCTCGTCGGCGTCCTGGACTCCCTTGGAGTTGGTCACCGACTTGACCTGTGCGTCAATGGACACGGGGTTGCCGGCGTGGTGCAGCGTGTGGAAGCTGAAGTTGAGGACGGAGGTCCCTCGCATCTTGCCGCCGCTCTTGGATTCCTTGACCTCGCCCTCGATGATGTCTCCGCCGAACTGCGGCGGGGTGAGCACCTGCGCGGTGATCTTGTCGCCCTTGCGGTTGGTCTCCGTACTTAGCGGCACCAGCAGCTTGGCGCGGAACTCGGTGTCCGCGGGAATGGTCTGCGCGCCGAGCCCCAACGCCGCCACCAGGATTGCGCCCAACGAATCACGCACTCTCATGACTGACCCTCACTGAATGACCGTCCATTTGATGGTAACCACGGAAAGCCGCCGGGTGCGGCTGCGCAAAACCAGGCGCTTCCAGCCGTTGGCGGGGCTGGGCGCCTCGGCCACGCCGACATCCTTGGGTTCCACTTCGACTATCACCGGCGCCCCCGGCAGCTCGCCGCGGAGCGTGCCGGAGGAGGCCGAGGACCCTATGATCTCCACCAATCCCTCTCTCTGCAATTGGCCCGACCAGACCAGCACGCCGGACGACGGGCCGCTGTAAGCCGGCTTGACCGGCGCCGGCGGAGCGGCAGGCTGAGGCTTCAGGATCTCCGCTCGGGGGGCGGCGGGCTGAGGAGGTTCGCTCGGCCCCGGGGAAGGAGGGGCGCCTGCCGGCGGCGGGACCTGTGGAGTGCTGGTCTGAGGCATAGGTGTAGGGCGGCCCGCCTGGCTGACTGGAGCAGGGCTTCGCGAAGGTTGCTGGGGCTGGGTCCCCGGCGCGGGGAGAGAGGTCTGTGGTCCGGCCGCTGCCGGAGGCGGCGTAGACGCGGGTGTCTGCAGCGCGGGCGCCGGCACGGGTGTTTCCGGCGCCGGCGCGGGCGTCTGCGGCGCAGGCTGGCTGATGGTCGCGGGTTGGGCAGGCGTGGCGGAGGGCGCCGCCGCGCGGTTCTGGAAGTAGAGCTTGTAGGCCAGCAGGGCGATGGCTGCCAGCAGCAGCACCAGGCTGGCGACCAGGGCGACCATCATGGCGGCGTTCTTCGCCGGTTGGGGAGCAGCGACGGGCGCGGGCGAAGGCTGCGCAGCCACGGGTGGCCAGGGCGCAGCCGGGGTGGGCGGAGCCGGAGGGGGCGGTGCGATCGCAACCGGCGGAGCCGCCGTGAAGCTGGGCGCCAGTGTCTGGCCGCAAATGTGGCAGAACTTCCTGCCCGGCCCGGCCTCGGCTCCGCAGTTGGGACATCTCGGCGCTGAGACAGGGGCCGCCGCGGGCGCGGGCGCCGGAGCGGCCAGTGTACCGCCGCAACTGCGGCAGAACTTGGCCTCGGGCTTGTTGGCCGCGCCGCACTGCCGGCAGGCAATAGTGGCCGCGGCCGCAACCGGGGCTGCGCGGGGCGCCTTCTTCTTCATGCGGATCACCAGCAGGCTGACCGCCACTACGGCCACCACCGCGAGCGCGAGCATCGCCATCATGATCCCGGAGAGACCGCTGCTGGTCTCCGACTGCACCCACAGGCCGCCCGTGCGCAGGACGTTGTCAAAACGCGCCACGTTGCCGCTGACCGACTCGGCGTTCGAGCCGGTGATTCTGCCCGGCATGCGCACCTCCGCCCGGATGCGCACCGGGACCACCGCACCCCCGCGGGCGTTCATCCGGAAGGTGCACTGGCGGCCGTTGGGGGTCTTCTGAAACTCGCAGGCCATGTCGCCGGAGCCGAGCTCTTGGACGCTGGCGAAGGGAGCCGTCACGGTCACCGTCTCGCCGCCGCCGGCCGCGCGGCCGGTGCTGATGCGGACGCCGGGCTTCTGAAACTGCTGCTCCCTGAGGAACTGGGCCTTGACCTTCTCGGCGTTCATGCCCAGCGATTCGACGGTGGACTTGGGTATCTCGATGACCCACTCGGCCGTCCCGCTGCCATCGCTGCGCAGCTCAACCTTGAACTGGATGTCTACGCAGGAGACCAGCAGCAGGCAAAGCAGGATCAGCAGGACGCCGGATGCGAAGTTCCTGACTCGAGGGCTCATAGGCTCACCGGATGCGGTTCCCGCAGTTGCCGCAGAAGACGCTGCCCGGCTCGAGGCCGGTTCCGCAGGCAGGGCAGCGCAGAGAAGGCGCCGGCGGAGGAGGAGGCTGAAACGCCGGGGCCGCCGGTGGCTGGTAGGCCGGAGCGGCGGGCGGCTGGTAGGCGGGGGCCGGCGCCGGGGGAGCCGCGGCCGGCTGCGGCGTCGGGAGGAAGTGCCCGCGCAGCAGACCCACGTTATGCGCAATATCCACGAGCAAAAGGGTGCCCTCCGCCAGGAAGTAGAACAGCACCAGCGTCAGAAACGAGTAGACGCAGAGGTAGGCCATGAAAACCAGGCCGCCCACAAACGTCTCCCCGGCCGGGGCTGATGGCAGCAGACTGCCGAAGCCGAACAGCAGGGCCTGCGGGCTGGACTTGGTGAGCCAGATGAAGAAACAGCCGCCCACTCCCACCGCCGCGCCCAGGGTGGCATAGACCTCGCCAGCGGCCCGGAACAGGATCGAGACGATCGGGATAACCGTGAAGGTGGAGTCGGTGAGCCCGTCGATCTTGGCCGCCCGGTAGAAGAGAATCTGGGCCACGCAGCCCACCGCGGCGATGAAGATCAGCGCCAGCAGCACGCCGCCAATGGTGTACTCGGCGCTGGGCGATTGGAAGGAGTACTTCAGGATGTTGATGAAGGCGTACAGTCCGCCCAGCAAGGCGAGCACAGCCAGGATGCGCAGGGCCCAAACCACGGCCTTGCGAATGACGCGCCCGTCGCTGAGCGCATCCAACACGGGGTGAAAGAAGGTCAGTATGGACATGCCGATTCCTCTCTGGCTCCAGGCGCCGGCCGCGCCTGACAGCGCTTCCAGTCCGACTTTAGCGGAAACCGCCGAGCGGAGCAACCGCCCTCCCCCCCCAGCGGACTCAAACGCCCTATACTTGAATTTAACGGCGTCCCCGCAGAACCGGGCCAATGCAATCCTCACCAGGAAGAGAATTCAAATCCCATGACCAGACCGAAAGTAACCATTGACGGCAATGAGGCGGCAGCTTACGCGGCGTACCACGTCAACGAAGTCTGCGCCATTTACCCCATCACGCCCTCCTCGCCCATGGGCGAATGGGCCGACGAGTGGGCGGCCAAGGGGAAACCCAACATTTGGGGCGCTGTCCCCACCGTGATCGAGATGCAGAGCGAAGCCGGGGCGGCCGGGGCGCTGCACGGCGCGCTCCAGGCCGGGGCGCTCTCGACCACCTTCACGGCCGCGCAGGGTCTGCTGCTGATGATCCCGGATATGTACAAGATCGCCGGGGAGCTGACCTCGGCCACCATCCACGTCTCGGCCCGCACCGTGGCCACGCACGCGCTGTCGATCTTCGGCGACCACAGCGACGTGATGGCCTGCCGCGCCACGGGCTTTGCCCTGCTGGCCTCCAACTGCGTCGAGGAGGCCCAGGACTTCGCCCTCATCGCCCAGGCCGCCGCCCTGGAAGCGCGCGTGCCGGTCCTGCATTTCTTCGACGGCTTCCGCACCTCGCACGAGGTGGCCAAGATCGAGCAACTGACCTCCGAAGACATGCGCGCCATGATCGACGACGAGCTGGTCCGCGCCCATCGCGCCCGAGCCATGACGCCGGACCGCCCGGTGCTGCGCGGCACCGCGCAGAACCCGGACGTCTTCTTCCAGGCCCGCGAGACCGTGAACCCCTTCTACCTGGCCTGCCCGGCCATCGTCGCGGGAGTCATGGACAAGTTCGCTCGCGTCACCGGGCGCGAGTACAGGCTGTTCGATTACATAGGCGCGCCGGACGCCGAGCGCGTGTTGGTGCTGATGGGCTCCGGGGCGGAAGCCGTGCAGGAACTGGTCGAGTACCTGGTGAAGCGTGGCGAGAAGATCGGCGCGGTGAAGGTGCGCCTCTTCCGCCCGTTCTCGGTGGAGCACTTCATCGCCGCCCTGCCGCCGACCGTGAAGAGCATCGCGGTCCTGGACCGGACCAAGGAGCCGGGCGCCGCGGGCGAGCCGCTCTACCAGGACGTCATCACCGCGCTGGCCGAGGCGCTGGCGGCAGGCCAGGCGCCCTTCGCCTCCTTCCCGCGCATCATCGGCGGGCGCTATGGTCTCTCCTCGAAGGAGTTCACGCCGGCCATGGTTAAGGCGGTCTTCGACGAACTCGCCAAGGAGTCGCCCAAGAACCACTTCACCGTGGGCATCGAAGACGACGTCACCTTCACGAGCCTGCCCTACGATCCGGAGTTCTCGACCGAAGACCCGCGGACGGTGCGGGCGGTCTTCTACGGGCTGGGCGCCGACGGCACGGTGAGCGCCAACAAGAACTCGGTGAAGATCATCGGCGAAGGCACCGACAACTTCGCCCAGGGATACTTCGTCTACGACTCGAAGAAAGCGGGCGCCATCACCATCTCCCACCTGCGCTTCGGCCCGCAACCTATCCACTCGACCTACCTGATCAGCCAGGCCAGCTTCGTGGCCTGCCACCAGTTCTCGTTCCTGGAGCGGCTGGACATGCTGCGCTCGGCCGCGCCCGGCGCGACCTTTCTGCTGAACAGCCTGTACGGTCCCGAGGAAGTCTGGGACCGCCTGCCGCGCGCGGTACAGCGGCAGATCATCGACAAGAAGCTGCGCTTCTTCGTCATCGACGGCTACAAGGTGGCGGAAGAGACTGGCATGGGCACCCGGATCAACACCATCATGCAGACCTGCTTCTTCGCCATCAGCGGGATTCTGCCGCGGGAGCAGGCCATCGAGGCCATCAAAGAGGCCATCCGCAAGACCTACGGCAAGCGCGGCGACGCGGTGGTGCAGAAGAACTTCGCCGCAGTGGACGCCGCGGTGGCGCACATGCACGAGGTTGCGGTGCCGGGCCGCGTCTCCAGCGCCTTCGACATGCGCCGGGCGGTGCCCGAGGAGGCGCCGGAGTTCGTCCAGACGGTGATCGCCAAGATCGTCTCGGGCGACGGCGACGCGCTGCCGGTGAGCGCCTTCTCGGTGGACGGCACGTTCCCGACCGCCACGGCGCAATGGGAGCGGCGCAACATCGCGCTGGAGATTCCGGTCTGGGACGAGCAGCTCTGCATCCAGTGCGGCAAGTGCGTGCTGGTCTGCCCGCACGCCACCATCCGCGCCAAGGTCTTCGACGGGAAGCTGCTCGAGGGGGCGCCGCCGACCTTCAGATCGGCGCCGGCCCGCTGGCGCGAGTTCAAGGACCTGAAATACAGCTTGCAGGTGGCGCCGGAAGATTGCACCGGGTGCGCGCTGTGCGTCGAAGTCTGCCCGGTCAAGAGCAAGACCGAAGCCAAGCACAGGGCGGTCAACATGGCGCCGCAGCCGCCCTTGCGCGAGCAGGAGGGAAATAACTGGGCGTTCTTCCTGACGCTGCCGGAAACCGATCGGCGGGTGCTCAACCTGACCCAGGTGAAAGACGTGCAACTGCTGCGGCCGCTGTTCGAGTTTTCCGGGGCCTGCTCGGGCTGCGGCGAGACGCCCTACGTCAAGCTGCTGACCCAGTTGTTCGGCGACCGGGCGCTGATCGGCAACGCCACGGGGTGCTCGTCGATTTACGGCGGCAACCTGCCCACCACGCCCTACTGCCAGGATGCCGAGGGCCGGGGCCCGACCTGGTCGAACTCGCTGTTCGAGGACAACGCCGAGTTCGGCCTGGGGATGCGGCTGGCGCTGAACCAGCAGACCGCCTCTGCGCGCGAGCTGGTGAAGCGGCTGGCTTCGGCCCTCGGAGACGAGCTGACCGGGGCGCTGCTGGAGGCCGATCAACGCGGCGAACGCGGCATCGCCGAGCAGCGCGAGCGAGTGCGGCTGCTGCGCCAGAAGCTCGAGGGGATGGATACGCTCGGGGCGCGCGATCTGCGGGGGGTGGCCGACGCCCTGGTGAAGAAGAGCGTGTGGGTCGTAGGCGGCGACGGCTGGGCCTACGACATCGGTTACGGCGGGCTGGACCACGTGCTGGCCAGCGGCTACGACGTCAACATGCTGGTGCTCGACACCGAGGTGTACTCGAACACCGGCGGGCAGGCCTCGAAAGCCACGCCGCTGGGCGCGGTGGCCAAGTTCGCCTTCGGCGGCAAGCCGCAGCCCAAGAAAGAGCTGGCGCTGATGGCCATCACCTACGGCAGCGTGTACGTGGCGCGGGTGGCCTTCGGGGCCAACGACATGCAGACCGTGAAGGCCTTCCTG
>CAYGVJ010000062.1:0-31234 GCA_964353255.1 uncultured Solibacteraceae bacterium
CGGCCTGCGCGCTGCCGAGCATCGACGTGAAGGCGATCTTGGCTTGCTCGAAGTCCCCGGCCACCTTGACGGCAGCAACTCCGAGGCCAACCAGGGGCAGGGTGACCGCCATGCTCAGTTTGGCCCCGACGTCGGACAGGCTGGCCCCGAACCGCTGGAATCCTTGGCCGAGGTCCTGCACCTGTTTGTTTGTCATCCGAAGCTGGGCTTCGACACCGCCGAGACCCGCGTCGAACTGGCTCTTGTCCAGCCCCAGCTTCACGATCATTTCGCCGATCGTCATGGCTCACGTCTCCCGATCAACCGGGGCGCCTGCCGGGAAAGCCCGCGCCTGACCGCGCGAGTGAAAGCCGGCAGGCCGCCCCGTCAAGGAGGTCCTCATGGACCGGCCGCTGACCAGGCGGCCTTCTGCCCCATGCCCAGGGGCAGAACTCGTCAGAACCCTACGGCGAGTGCGTCAAGGTGCCCGTGACGAAGGCGCCCGGCTTGTAAGTAAAGAGCGCGACGCGCTCTTCACACCGGATCGCGACCAGGTTCTTGATGAAGTAGTCGCTGTGGCTGTCCGAAACCTCGATCACGCCGTCCTGCCGCACGTACAACGCGGCGCCGGTCTGGAAATCGCCCACCAGGAAACTGCCGGCGGTCTGCGCATCGGTCACCGCGACGGGCCGGCCAAAGAGTTGGGTGGCGGCCATCTGGCCCGGATCACCCAGGATGTACCGCTCCTCGCCGTCCTTGGTGAGGGCGATGTCCCACCAGTCGGTGGGATGCAACACGATGCCGGTGGCGCCGTAGCGCGCGGTTTCGAGCTGTTGGATCGCCCGCCCGATCACGTCAATTTGCGTCCAGCCGGTGCTGAGCAGCCCCGTGTTAAAGGGGCTCGCCAACGTCATCAGCCCGTTGAGATTCTCGCCCGTCCCGTCGCCAGCGAGAATCTGCTCGTCTTCCTCGTCGAGTAAGCCGGCCATGAGCAGGTTGCGGATGGCTTCCTCGAGGGCCGCGAGGTCCTGGAGCGCCTGGCGTGAGCAGGGGATCCAATGCGCCAAGCACCTGATTTTCTCCGAATACGCCTCGAAGGTCTGCTCGGCTTCCAGCTTGCTGCTGGCTTCGACCTGCGGCGACGCCTCGCTGTATCCCGTGGCGCGCACGCCGTCGATGATGCCAAACGTGGTCGGGATCTGACGCAAGAGCTCGCGCACGCGGAACGTGCGGAGTGCCGGCAGCGTGATCCCGCCCACGCGCTCGATCGGGATGACGCCGGTGGTCTGGCGGCCCAGGACGGTCTCGGTGATGGCCGTCTTCAGTTCAAGTTGCAGATCGGGGATCGGCAGCGCGAGACGGCCCCGGCCCACGGCCGCCAGCGCCTTGAACTCGGCGTTCTCGAACAGTTGGGCGGCCAGGCGCTTCCCGCCGCCGCCAAACGACCCGCCGGCGGGCTGGCCCATCTTCACTTCGAGGCCGTCGAGGCGCCGGCAGAACGTCGCCATCTGGTTGTTGCCCTTGTCGATGAAGCTCTTCAGCTCCTCCGTGAGGGCCTTTAGCTCTTCGTTTGTCATACAGTCCTCACACTTTTGGTTTTCCTCGCGTTCGGAGTGCTGAGTAGCGGCTCCGGCGGGTCGGTGGTCGTTCCAACCACCCGTGGCGGCCGGTTCCCTGTTCGTCGGCTGGCGCTTGCCAGTGACTCCCCGCCGGTGGCCTGCCGGCGGATCGTTCGGGCCAGTGCTGATTTGATTGTACCCCTAGGCCGGAACATTTTCAAGCCCGAATGTTCGGTTAGTTGGGCCCGGTGAGCGGCGCGCCCGGTTTGTACCCCAGCGCTTTCAGTATCCGCAGCAACTCGTTCAGGCGCCCTGCAACCCGCTGATCGAGGGCGCCCAGGTCGTGCTCCAGCACCCCCACGCGCTTTTGGAGGTCCAATACTGCCGGCGCCACGATCTCCAAAATGTCGTTCTGCTGGCGCACCAAGGCTACCACCTCGCCAGGATCCGGCGCGGCGGCCGGCGGTTCATTCGAATTTTCCATGGTTTCTCTCCTTCCGACTATCGTTCAAGGCCCTGCCATTGTGGGGTCCGGTCAACTCGGCAACGCCGCCGGTGCCGAGTACCCCCATCCCATTACGAGGGTTTTTGTACGCTGATTCGCGCACGGTTCCCGGGCCAGCCGCCTACCTATTTGCCCGGCCCTCCGGGGTCCCTTCATGTTTCGACCGCGGCGAGCGCCCGCCGGTACTGCCGCTCGATCGAACGCAGCCGATCGACCGCCTCGCCCACATCGCCAGGCCGCGTCCGTTCCCAGGTTGCCCGCTCGATCGCATCCAGGCCGACGCGGACCTGACCGTTCACCTCCTGGCTCAGCGCCCGCTCCTTGGTACGGCCCGCCCTCCGCCGGCTTGTCCTGGCCAGCGCCAGGCCGCGTCGCCTGAGGTTTACGACCTGGCCCGCACATCGGGCAACAGTCAGCGCAGTAACGCCCGCGCCGAAGCAGGGGCAGATGGATCCGGAGCGGCACCTGGCCGCATCTATCACAGAAACTGCCTCTCCGGTTGTCGCCGCGCAAGCAAAACGCCGGCCCGGTCATTCGACGCCGCCTCACGGTGCCACCGCCGCGGTAGACGCCGCCGGCAGCGCGATCTCGCCGCGCTCGATGGTGGCCACCAGGGCGGCATTCTGCCGGAGCCATCCGGCGTAGTTGTCTTTAACGACCATCCCCAGCAACTTCAGCCTGCGGATGGGCGATCCGTTCCTGCGGCGTTCGGCGCCAACTCTCGCCAAGAAAGCGGCAAGTACCTGCGGGTGTGGATGAACGCTCGCGCCAATCTTCAGCAAGCCCTCGGCTTCCTGTTCGTCGGGCCGCTGGCCGATGATGCCTTCCACCACGTTTTGAAGATGGGCGAGCAGGGCAGGCGAGTAGGCAGCGCGCGCCGCTTCGCGCGCGCGGCTCTGCTCTGTTCTGTTCTGCTCTGTATCTGCTCTGCTCTGCTCTGGGGGCGTCACGTTCGCCGTCACATCGCCGTCACTGTGACGTTTGGCGGTCGCGTCACGGCGCCGTTGCCGGAGCCGTTTCATCCGCTCGGCGGAGGAATCCGAAGAGAACTGCCGTTGGGCCCAGTTGTGAGGGATAAGCCGGCCGCCGTGGTCATCTAGGAGCCGCGCCGTCTGCAACTCGGCAAGAATAGCTTGAGCCTCTTCGAGCGAAAGCCGGAGACGGAAGGCCACATCCTGGACTGGTGGCAGGACGCCTTCATGGGCCCGCGCCAGGCACAAGCAGTTCACCCACGCGCGGAACAGATCCGGTGGTAAGCGCTGGATTTTCGGGTCATCCAGCACCTCGGTGTAGAGGCGGAGCCAGTGCACGTCACACCCGCGCGGTCTCTGGTCGGGCCGGCCCCGGCTGGTCGTCTTCCGACCTTCGCCGCCATCCGCCTGGCAGCGGCTTGCCACCGTTGTCAATGAACGCTTGGAGCGCCTGGGGGTCCACCCGGTATGACCTCCCCAAGCGAACCACAGGGAGCAGATGTTCCCGCGCCAGCGCCGCCGCCCGGCTGTAGGTGACGTTCAGCAGCGTCGCGGTTTCAGCGAGTGTTAGAAGTTGCTTGCTCATAAGTCTCGCTTCATCTTAAGCGGGGTTCATCCGCTGAGCAATAGTGAAGTGACCGCAGCTTACCCGCAGGCACCCCGCAATTACCCGCAGGGCACCCGCAAAACAGGGTGTTTTGACCGCAGTAACCCGCAGTTAGAGGTTGCGGGCCAGAAACGCGGCGGTGAGACAGCCGGCAGTGGAAGGCAGTTAGAGGTGGCGGGGCTTCAATTCGTCGGGGGGACGGTCGAGGCAAGCGGCCACCTTGCGGTAACTGTCGTCGGAGACGGGAGTCTCTTTCTTGATCCGGGTGAGGGTGTCGCCGCTGATGCCGATCTGGTCAGCAAGCCCTTCGTGCGTCAAGTGCCGCTCGCGGGCTGCGGATTCGATCAGGTCCGCCGCCCCTGGCACCTGAGACAGGGCGAGCTGCGCTAACCCTTCCTGTAACTGGCGCCATTCGTCAGAGGCTTGAATCATCGCGCGCATGGCGCGGCGAAAGTTGGCCTGGCACACCTGCGCGGGCCACTGCACCGCGGCCTTCGTCCCCAGGGGATGTTTCTGGTTGAAGGTCTGCTCGATCAGACGGGTGGTGAAGCCGGCCACCTTGAGGCGCACCACACCGGCCGGCCAGTCAAGCGCGAGCGCGGCGTTGTAAGTCTCGAAGGCGTAGTGATACCAGAGGTCGAAGATGTAGCCGGCCAGAGTCTCTTCAAGGGCAGGGATCGACCGATCCTTTGCCGCCTCGCCGTGAAACCAGACCTCCGCCTGCGCCCTGGCAGCCTCAACCCGGGCCGCGCTCGCGGGGGGCAGGGCAGGGAGGGCATCGGTCTCGCTTGTGTGCTCCCTGTGTGCCAACTCCGCCGTTTTCGCCATATCTGCGCCCATCTCAGTGTATAATGGTTTCGGCGCAAATGCAACTGAATGAATCTCTTGGCAACTCGGGCTAACTTATTGAAAACACAGGGATGGACTTAAAATCCTTTGGGGGGCAACTCCCGTGCGGGTTCAAGTCCCGCCCCGGGCACCAGCGACCTTACGAGGAGGCAATATGTGGAACAGGCGTCGTTTTCTTAAGGGCTCTGCGGCCGGCGCGGGCGTGCTGGCCGGCGTGGGTGGCAACGGTCTGGAACGGGTTCTCGCGGCGGGGCGCGCCACGGCCGAGCTGAGTGCCGAACAGGTCGCGGCCAACGAGGACTTCTGGTTCGAAGTCCAGCAGGCCTTCACCGAAGACCGCAACTTCATCAACCTGAACAACGGCACCATCCAGAACGGTCTGCGCATCGTCCAGGAGGCCGTCCGCCGGCACAATGAGTTTTCGGCCAGCGCCGGGTGGCACTCGATGAGCGTGCTCGGGAAAGAAATCGAGAGCTGCCGGCGGCGGCTGGCGCTTCACCTGGGCTGCGACCCCGAAGAGCTGGTCATCTGCCGGGGCGGAACGGAGGCCGGCCAGATCCCGATCATGGGCCTGGACCTGAAGCGCGGTGACGAGGTGGTCATCACCAACCAGGACTACCCGCGGCTGCTCAGCGCGTGGCGGCAGCGCGAGAAGCGCGACGGCATCGCGCTCAAGATCGTCCCGCTTCCCGCCCCGCCCGTGCCGCTCGACCAGTTCTACCGGCTGGTGGAGCAGCAGGTGACGCCGCGGACGAAGCTGATCCATGTCTGCCACATGACGCACTGGACGGGCCAACTGGCGCCCCTCCGCCGGATCGCGGATATGGCGCACGCGAAAGGCATCGAAGTGCTCGTGGACGGCGCACATGGCTTCATGCACGTGCCCTTCAAGCTCGCGGACTTCGGGTGCGACTACTACACGGCGAGCCTGCACAAGTGGCTGTTGGCGCCGCCCGGAAACGGCTTCGTGCGGATCCCGAAGGACCGAATCTCCAGAATCTGGCCGCTGACGCCGCCGTGGACGGACGATCCGAACAACATCCGCCGCTTCGAAGACGTGGGGACGCGCACCCCGGCGAACCGCGTCGCCATCGCCGAGGCGATCACGTTCAACGAGGGCATCGGCCTGGAGCGGAAATCGGCGCGCATCCGGTACCTGAAGGAGCGCTGGGCCCACCGGCTTCGGGCGCTTCCGCGGGTGCGGTTCTACTCGAGCCTGGAACCGGCCGAGTCCTGCGGCGTCGCTACCTTCGGCATCGAGGGAATGGACATGGCGAAGCTGGCCGACCATCTGTTCGACAAGTGGGGCATCGTCGTGTCGCCGATGAAGCACCCTGGGGGCTTGATCGACGGGATTCGGATCGTGGTGAACGTGTCATTGTCAGCGCGGGAAATCGACTACTTCGCCGACGTCATGGAGGGCATCATCAAGAAGGGCGCACTGGCGTAGGATCGAAGGGGCGGCACCCTAGCTGGCTACTGAGAAGGAGCGTATTGTGCTAACACGCCGCACGTTTGTTGGATCAGCCGCCGCGTCCTTCGCGCTACCAGGTGCGGCGCAGCGGCCGAACCTTCTGCTGATCCTCACGGACCAGCAGAGCCACAGCGCACTCTCCTGCACAGGCAATCCCTGGCTCAAGACTCCGGCGATGGATTCTCTGGCAGCAAGCGGTGTCCGCTTCGCAGAGACGATTTGCCCTTATCCGGTCTGCTCGCCTTCGCGCAGCAGCGTGTTCACCGGCCGCATGCCGCATGAGACCGGCGTACGGAGCAATCAACAGGCAATTGTCGCCGGGATGCCAACCATGGGCGAGATTTTTCGTGACGCCGGCTACCAGACCGTGTACGGCGGCAAGTGGCATCTGCCCAAATCGTTCGACGGCATGACCGCGTTCGACAAGCTTATCGGCGGCTCCAGTCAGGGCGGCGATATGGACGCCCCGCTGGCTTCCACTTGCGCGCAGTGGCTGCGCGGCAACCCGAGAGATCCGTTCCTGATGGTGGCGTCGTTCATGAATCCGCACGATATCTGCGAGTGGATTCGCCAGCATCCCGGCACGCACGACTACCCCGACATCGACCGCTATCCCCCGGCTCCGGGAAACATGGCGCTGGATCCGAACGAGCCCGAGTTCATCCAGTATCACCGGAATTCCGGACACGACAGGATGTCGGAAGGCGTGGGCATTGCCGCTCTCTGGCGACGGGACGACGTGCGTAGGTATCTGCACGATTATTACCGGCTGGTGGAAGACGTAGACCGGCAGATTGGCGTGCTGCTGGCAGCGCTGCGGGAGACGAAGCTGGACCGGAAGACGATCGTCCTGCTCACCGCTGATCACGGCGAAGGGATGGGCGCGCATCGCTGGGTTCAGAAGGCCTCGTTCTACGAAGAATCCGTGCGCGTGCCGCTGATTGTCAGCGGGCCGGGCATCCCGCGCCGGGCCGCCGTCGAGCGTCACAGCCTGGCCTCCCTGATCGACGTCTTGCCGACGTTCTGCGACTATGCGGGCATCGCTGCGCCGAAGGACGTCCGCGGCACGAGTTTGCGTCCTGCTTTGGAAGGTAGTCCGCTGTCACGCAAGTTCGCCGTCTCTGAACTGCGCTGCGGCGATGAAACACGCGAGGGCCGCATGCTGCGCACTGCCCGGCACAAGTACGTCGTTTTCAACGGAGGCGCGCGACCGGAACAGTTGTTCGATCTGACGGTCGATCCGGGCGAAACGCAGAACCTCGCACTGAGCACGGCTGCCGAGCCAATTCTCCGCCAACATCGGGATCTGCTGCGCGGGTGGATAACGGAGACGCACGACGATTTTCTTCCACCAATCAAGGACCACGCATGAACACAACCACAGAAATGCTCTCCGTGCTCGGCACGCAGCTTACCCGGCGGAGCTGCATCCTTAAAGGCCTGACGGCGCTTGGCGGACTCTACCTGCGCTCCGCCGGCGCCGCGCCTCAGAAACCCAACGTTCTCTTTATCGCGGTGGACGATTTGCGGCCGGAACTCGCCTGTTACGGACGCGGCTACATCAAGAGCCCCAACATCGACCGCCTTGCCCGGCAGGGCATGACCTTCGATCGCGCCTACTGCCAGCAGGCGGTCTGTTCGCCTTCCCGGTCGAGCCTGCTCACCGGCACGCGGCCCGACACAACTAAGGTGTGGGACCTGGTCACCCACTTCCGCGACGCCCTGCCCGATGTGGTGACGCTGCCGCAACTCTTCAAGCAAGGTGGCTACTTCGTGCAGGGCATGGGGAAGATCTATCACCCGGGTTACGACGATCCGCCGTCGTGGTCGGTGCCGTGGCAAACGCGCAATGCCCCGACCTACGCGCTCCTCAAAACCCCTGGAGTAAAGGATGAGGACAACCCCAAAAAGAAACCAGGGCCGCCATTTGAATCGGCCGACGTCCCGGATAACTTCTATCAAGACGGCATGGTGGCTGATCTGGCGGTCAGCACCTTGCGCGAGCTGAGCAAGAAGCCCGAGCCGTTCTTCTTCGCCGTCGGTTTCGCCAAGCCGCACCTGCCGTTCGTCTCTCCGAAGAAATACTGGGATCTCTACGATCCGGCGCAAATCAAGCTCGCGCCCAATCCGTTTCACCCCAAGGACGCGCCCGAATACGCGCTCGCCAATAGCAACGAATTGCGCAACTATGTTGGAATGCCCGCCGAAGGTCCCATCCCCGACAACGTGGCCCGGCAACTCAAGCACGGCTATTACGCCGCGGTCAGCTATACGGATACACAAATCGGCAAGATGCTCGACGAACTTGACCGGCTTGGCTTGCGGGAAAACACCATCATCGTCCTGTGGGGCGACCACGGCTGGAAACTCGGCGAGCACGGAGAGTGGTGCAAACACAGTAACGTGGAAAACGACACCAACGCCCCGCTCATCGTCGCCGTGCCGGGCATGAAAAATGCCGGCACCCACACTGACGCGCTGGTAGAGTTCGTAGACGTTTATCCCACTCTGTCGGAACTGGCGGGGCTGCCGCTGCCGGGTCATTTGGAGGGCACCAGCCTCAAGCCGCTGCTCGACGATCCCAAACGTTCCTGGAAGCGGGCGGCGTTCAGCCAGTACCCGCGTGGCCAGCGGTTGATGGGCTACTCCATGCGCACGGATCGCTATCGTTTCACCGTCTGGGTTGGCCGCCAGGACCACTCCCACGTGGACGCGATTGAACTCTACGATCACCAGGCCGATCCGCAGGAGAACACGAACATCGCCAAACTGCCGGAGAACGCGGAACTCGTCAATCGCCTGATGGAACAGTGGCGTCAGGGTTGGCGGGGCGCGAAGCCGCCCGCCGCCCGCGAACCAGCATAAGCCAATGATTACCAGACCGAATCGTCCCTTCCACAAATGCAGAACGAGCATGATCCAACGAGTTGCGTCCTTACTCTTGGGCGCCGCGGCCAGGTGACCACAACGGACATCACGGGCTCACCCGCCGGCGGCGCCCGCATGTTAGCTGTATTTAGCTTACTGGCGACGGTTGCGCTCTACGGCATCGCGGCCGTCGCCCAGGAGACGCGCGGGACCCTACATGGCCGAGTGCTCGATCCCTCGGGCGCGGCGGTGGCGGGCATCCCGGTTGTGGTGGAAAACGTAGACATGAACACCGCTGCACACCTCACAACCAATCAGACGGGATACTACGAAGCGACCCTCCTGCTGCCAGGCAGCTACCGCGTGAGCGCGGAGGCTGCCGGCTTCAAGAAGACGGTGCGCAGCGGGCTCGTGCTGCCGATGGGGGCCTCGCTCGATATCGACCTGGTTCTCGAAGTGGGCGGGGTCTCCGAAACCGTGTCCGTGACGGCGCAGGCCTCGGTGTTGGAAACCTCCGCCGTCTCCTCCGGGCGCGTGCTGGAAAACCGCAGCGTGATGGACCTGCCCACCATCGCGAATAACACGATGGTGCTGGTGAAGATGTCGCCCGGCCTTTTCAGCGGCGGCGTCAACGATTACCTGGGACCGCATTCCATCGTTCTGATGGCCCGCTGCATTGCGGCGAACGACGGGTTTGACACCACCAGGCTTTACCGAGAAAGTTGGCTACGTCATCGGAACCTCGCGGGAGTGGACTACCAGAAAAAGGACAGCCGCTATGTTGAGGGAGTGGAGACTCTCATCAAGACGAATGAGTTCAGCCTGTGTGTAGACAAAACTGTATCACTGCCTGAAATCAATGGTTTGCGAGCGCGCCTGTCTTCCGCAAATATTCCATCCGCTGCCGACTTGAGCATTGACATCAGCATTGCGGCGTGCACAACCCAAGCGTTATGATTTTCACAGGGGGTCCACGTATGCTGTCCCGGTATCGTCCATTTGTTCTGCTCCCCTTGCTTCTGAGTGCGGCTCTGCCCGTCCTGGCGCAAGATGCCCGCGGCTCGATCGGCGGGCGGGTCCTGGACGCGCAGGACTCACTGATTGTCGGCGCCCGCGTGACGGCCACCAATCAGGCCACCGGAGTCGCCGCCTCCGCCACCACCAACGAAGCCGGCACGTTCCGGTTGCCCTTCCTCCTGCCCGGCAAGTACCGGGTGACGGCGGAAATGAGCGGGTTCCGCACTTACGCGCAGAGCGATCTCGAATTGCGTGTCACCGACTCGCTCGACCTGCGGATCCGCCTGGAGGTGGGCAGCGTGACCGAGGCCATCGAGGTGAAGGGCGGCACGCCGCTGCTGGAAACCGCCAACAGTTCGCTCGGCCAGGTCATGGACAGCAAGCGCCTGGAAGATCTGCCGTCGCGCGGCGGCAATCCGCTCGAATTGGAGCGGCTGGCGCCGGGCGTCGCCAACATGGCCAACCTGCGCACCCAGCGAACGTCGTCTCCCGGTTCGGCGTCGAACATTACGGTGAACGGCACGGGTGTGTTTCAGACGCAGTTCAACATCGACGGCGTCAGCAATAGCACCAACGACCAGGGGCGTGGTTACGCGCGCGTGGCGTTCTCTCCGCCGGCAAGCGCGGTCGCCGAGTTCAAAATGCAGTCGAACCCCTACGATGCGACCGTGGGGCACGTGTTCGGGCCCGTGATCAACATCAGCTCCAGGGGTGGATCCAACGAGCTGCACGGCAGCCTGTACTACTTTGCCAAGAACAGCGCCTTCGACGCGATGAACTTCTTCGACAACAAGGCCGGATTGAGCAAGGTGGTCTACCAGGATCATCGCTACGGCCTGGCGGTCGGCGGGCCGGTGATGGTTCCGCGACTGTACAACGGCCGCAACAAGACATTCTTTTTCTACTCTTGGGAAGAGAGCCGATTCCTCCAACCGGCCACCACCAACCAGACCAGCACGGTGCCGACGCCGGCCGAGCGCGAAGGCGATTTCTCGGCATTGCTGAAGCTGGGCTCCGCATACCAGGTCTACAACCCGTTCACGACCAGGCCCGCGTCCTCTGCCGGACGCTATCAGCGGGATCCCTTCGCCGGCAATGTGATTCCGAAGAGCCTGCTCGCGCCGATCGGGCAGAACCTGGTCAACATCTACCCGCTGCCCAATCAACCTGCCCTCGCCGACGGGCGCAACAACTATTACTTCGCCGATTTGCGCAGCCAGAACTTCAACTCGAACATGGCGCGCGTGGACCATGCGTTCAGCCAAAACCACAGGATATTTGTCCGCTTGAATCGCTACTTCTATGGGAACTCGAAGGACCTGATGGGGGTTCCGGCGACGCGGGAGTATTTCAACCAGTTTAACCGCGGGATCGCGCTCGATGACGTATTGGTGCTGGGTCCCGCCTGGGTCTTGAACGTACGCTATGGACTGGTCCACGCCCGTTTCCCAGAGAGCCGGGCGACGCAGGGCACGGACCTGGGCAAGCTGGGTTTCTCGCCCGCGCTGGTCAGCCTCATCGATCCCAAGCTGGCCACCGTCCCACGCATGGCGCTCGGGGGCTTCACCACGCTTTCGAACTGGGCTGACGGCGACGGCGCCACTACCGCACTGACCCACAACTGGGTGGCGGACATGAGCACGCTGAAGGGCGGGCACTCCATCCGGTTCGGCGCTGATTTCCGCCTGTTCCGCGCCTTCGCCAATCGCTATGCGCCCAGCCTCTCGCCCGACTTCAGTTTCCCCAACAACTACACGCGCGGGCCGCTGGACAATGCCGCCGCCGCGTCGATCGGGCAGGAACTCGCCGCCCTGCTGGTGGGCATCCCCGGCGGCAACATGACCAGGACCGCCAGCTACGCCGGCCAGAACACCTACTTCGGACTCTACTTCCAGGACGATTACAAACTGAGCCGGAAGCTGAGCCTCAATCTGGGCCTGCGCTACGAGATGGAGTATCCTCTGACCGATCGCTATGACCGGCTGGTGGCGAGTTATGACTTCGCCTCCGCCAGTCCGGTGGAAGCTGCCGCGCGCACCGCCTACGCCAAGAATCCGATCGCGGAACTGCCTCCGGCGCAGTTCTCCGCCAGGGGCGGGTTGACGTTCGTGGACGCGAATCAACGCAGTCCCTACAACCGCAATCGCGGACACTTCCTGCCGCGCATCGGCCTGGCTTACCAGGCCACGCCAAAGACAGTGGTGCGCGCCGGCTACGGCATCTACTTCGACTCCTTGGGCGTGGACACCTACATCCCCGTGCAGACCGGTTTCTCGCAACAGACTCCCATTCAGGCGTCGCTCGACAACGGACAGAACTACATTGCCAGGGTCGCCGATCCGCTGCCCAACGGCCTGCTCCCGCCGCTGGGCGCCAAAGGCGGGCTCGGCACCAACCTCGGTCAGGCCATCAGCTACGTGGATCCCAATTTGAGTCAGCCCTACTCGCAGCGCTGGTCGCTGGGCGTGCAACGGTTCCTGCCCGGGCAGTTTCTCATCGACGCCAGTTATGTCGCCAGCCGGGGCACCCGTCTGGCCGTAGCCAGGAACATCAACAACACGCCGGCGCAGTACCTGAGCAGGTCCCCGCTGCGAGACCAGGCGACCATCGACTCTCTCACCCAGACCTCCCCCAATCCGTTCTCCGGGCTCAACTCGGTGTACGCTACCTCGATTTCGCGAGCCAACCTGCTGCGGCCGTATCCCCAATTCGGCGACATCACGGTGACGCAGCCCAGCGGCTACTCGTGGTATCACTCGCTGCAAGTGCGCGGCGAGAAGCGCTTTTCCAAGGGCTACACGCTGCAGGTGGGATACACGTTTTCCAAGTACATGCAGGCCACCGAATTCATCAGCCCATCTGCCCCCGCGCCGTATCGCAGCCTCTCCGATCTCGACCGGCCGCACCTGTTCACGGCAAGCGGGGTCTATGAGCTGCCGTTCGGGCGCGGGCGGCAATTCGGAGCGGCCATGGCCAAGCCGCTGGCCTTCGCCTTGAGTGGCTGGCAGTTGAACGGGACCCTGGTGCGGCAAGCGGGCGCGCCGCTGAACTTCGGCAACATTATCTTCATCGGCGACATTCACAACATTCCGCTGCCCAAGGGTCAGCGCTCGCCGGACCGATGGTTCAACACGGATGCCGGTTTCGAAAGGAACTCGAAGAACCAGTTGGCCAACAATTTCCGCGCCTTCCCGCTGCGGTTCGGCGGCGTCCGCGGCGACGGACAGGCGACGTGGAATTTTTCGCTCTCCAAGGACTTCACGATTTGGGAGCGGCTCACCGCGCAGTTCCGAGCCGAGACGTACAACGTCATGAATCACCCCAGCTTTGCCGATCCCAACATGTCGGTCACCAACTCGTCATTCGGCATGGTGACCCAGGCGGCCTCGGAGCCGCGCAGTTGGCAGTTCGTGCTGAAGCTGAAGTTTTGAACGGATAGCATGCCCACTAGACGAGAGTTGCTAGGCGGGGCCTGCGCGGCTTTCATCTCCGGCCGCGTCCGGGCGGAAGATCAGAAGGGTTTGAAGAAACCCGTTGAGTTCCGGCCGTACCGCCCGGGTAAATCGCTTTGCCCCATCACCCGTATCAGGCCGGATGATGGTTTCTACATTCACACCTTCTTCGATGTCTGCCCTTGGAGCCCCTCTCAACGCTACCTCGCCTGCCTCCGCATTCCCACGCAGGACCGGCCGCCCGAGTGGCGCTCCCGACGGCAGACGGCAGTTGTTCATCGCCGACCTGGGAAAGCTGCTGGTGTGAGTATGCCCGGTCAAACATCTTTCCGCGACGCCGGCCGCGCGACACGAAACGAAGATTCAGCAATACATGCTTCAAGGAGGTATTAGAATGCGTAGTTGTTTTGCTGGGGCCGTCCTGATCGGACTTGGCCTGTCGTTCGCAATGTGGGCGCAGACTCCTGCCGCCTCAGTCACTGGACGGGTCACGGATGCTTCGAAATCGGGAGTGTCGCAGGCCACGGTCCGCATCCGGAGCATCACTACGGGAGAGGCGCGGCAGGTTGAATCCGGCATCGGCGGTGAGTTCACGATCACGAACCTGGCACCGGACCAGTACGAGCTGTTCGTGGAAAAAAGTGGATTCCGCAGCCTGCACGAGACCAATATAGTGCTGCAGGTGGACCAGACCGCCCGGTTCGAACTGCAACTCGAAGTGGGCGCGGTCACGCAGACGCTTGAAGTCACCGCCAGCGTGCCGTTGCTCAATACCGAGAACGCCACCAAGGGCGATGTGGTCATCACGCAGGAGATCTCCGAGATGCCCCTCAACGGGCGGTCTTTCTCGGACCTGGCCTACCTGGTGCCGAGTGTGGAACCATCGGCCCAAGGCGGAGACGGGTCGGGTTTCAACATCGGCGGCGCACGCGCCGACCAGACCAATTTCGTGATCGATGGTTTCCAGAGCCGGAACTCGCGTGGCGGAGGGACGCAGGCATCCGCGAACCTCGACGCCATCCAGGAGTTCAAAATGCAGACCACTGGCTATCCGGCCGAACAGGGCAGGCTGGCCGGCGGCGTCATGAACACGGTGCTCAAGACGGGAGGAAACACCCCGCACGGCACGCTGTTTGAGTTCCTCCGCAATGACTATGTGGATGCGCGCAACTTCTTCTCACAGTCCAATCCGCCGCTGCGGCGCAACCAGTTCGGGGCGATGTTGAGCGGTCCGGTCTGGGTGCCGAAGGTATACAAGGGCCGCGACCGAACCTTCTTTCTGGTGAGTTGGGAGAGCTTCCGGCAGACCCAGGGGCAGACCCGGCTGACCAGCGTTCCGACCGAACTGCAACGGGCGGGAGACTTCTCGCAGACGAAGGACGCCAAGGGGAATACGGTCCTGCTGCTGGACCCGTTCGCCTCGGGTTCCTGCACGGCCCAGGTGCAGACGGCATGCTTCCCCGGAAACCGCATCCCCCCCAGCCGCTTCGACCCGGCGGCGCAAAAACTGTTGGCCTATTACCCCCGTCCCACGGGGCCGGGCCAGGGCAACAATTACCTGGCCACCGGGAGTGTTCAAAACCCCTGGGACGGCTTTGTTTTCAAGGTCGATCACCGCGCTTCCGACAAGGACAGTTTCTCATTCCGGTATATGCCCCGCTTTACCGATTCGACCGACCCGTTCGCGGGCGGCTCGAGTTCCGGCTTCGAACTCGGGATCTTTGGAGAGAAGAGGTCGCAGAACACGCCGTTTCTGGGAATGTCGTACACGCGGGTGTTCACGCCCACGTTCCTGAATGAGTTCCGCATGGGCTTCTCCCGCTTCACGTCGCTGGCCTTGGGCACGTTTGCGGGGCAGGACATCGCGTCCAAGGTGGGCATCCCCGGCCTCACCACCAATCCGTCCGAAGTGGGTTTCCCGGTGGTCAAAATCACCGGCTACGCGTCCATGGGGGACCCGACCAAGGACCCGGAATCCCTCACCGAGAACGACTACCACTACTCCGACACCGTGACCTGGGTGAAGAGTAGGCATGTGGTCAAGTTCGGCGGGCAAGCGCTGCGCACGCAGATGTTCCAATCCGTCAACAACGCCATCCGCGGTAATTTCAACTTTCTCGGACGATGGACCAATGCGGCATACGCCGATGCCCTTCTGGGATTGATAGACAGTGTGAGCCGCCGCCTGGGTTCGACGCACACGTACCTGTTCAGCACCAACGTGGGGGCGTTCGTTCAAGATGACTGGCGGGCGCGGCCGGACCTGACGGTGAACCTGGGCTTGCGCTATGAGTTGACCGGACCGCTGTCGGAGAAGTACGGACACTGGGGCACTTTCAGCCCGGCGCTGGGCAAGTTCATTCTGTCCGACGACCGGTACGTGCCCAACCTGGCCGGCCTGACCGCGGCGGCGGGGCTCACGGGGCAGGTCGGCGTGGCGCGCGACTTCGGTTTGCCCGAGTCGCTCAAGAAAACCAATTACGGCAACTTCGCGCCGCGCCTGGGTCTGGCCTGGAGACCGGGCGGCGGCCTCCGCACCGTGATTCGCGGGGGATACGGCATCTTCTATGCCAGTTCGATGACCAACCGGATTCGCAATAGTCTGGGCAACGTGTTCCCATTCGGCATTACCCAGCAGTTCAGCCGCGACACGAAAAACCCCAGGGCAGTGACGCTGAGCAGCCCATTCCCCGCAACGGGCGGCGCGCTTACCGGAGTCAGCGCGGTCGGGGGCATCGACTCGCAGGCGGCCAGCCCGTACAGCCAGAACTGGAACCTCACCATCGAGCACGAAATCCGGGGCGCCACTGCCGTCGAGGTCTCGTACGAGGGCTCCAAGGGGACCCATCTGGACCGGAGCTACGACGTCAATCAACCTCTGCGTGTACCCCAGGGCGTGTTGCCCGGCAGCACTTTGGGGCGCCCGTGGCCGGTCTTCGCCGGCATCAGTTACTTCCGCTTTGGCTCCAATTCCAGCTACCACGCAGGCATGGTCACCCTCAAGCGGAGATTCCGGAACGGAATCTTCTACCGCGTGGGCTACACTTACGGCAAGTCGATCGACGACGCGTCGCAGAACGGGGCGGGGGCGAACGGCGGCTACATTGGCGCGCAAGATGCCCGGAACCTGCGCCTGGAACGCGGGCGCTCCGACTGGGACACGCGTCACTCCCTGAAGATGACGGTCTCGGCGGAATCGCCGTTCCGCCGGAACCGGCTGACGCGCGACTGGCAGATCGCCTTGACCGGGCGGATCAGCTCCGGTCAGCCCTTCACGCCGGTGGTCGCCAACTCGTCCATCGATCGGGGCGAAGCGGATCGTCCTGACCGCATCGCCCGGGGCGATCTGCCAAATCCGACGCCGGCACTCTGGTTTGACACTAAGGCATTCGTTCCTGTTCCGACCGGCTCTTACCGTGTGGGGACTTCGGGCCGGAACATCCTGGATGGCCCTGGCTACGCCCAGGTGAACGCCGCTCTCTCCAGGCAGTTCCGGCTGGACGAGCGGCGGTCTTTCCAACTGCGCTGGGAGCTTTTCAACGTGACGAATCACACGAACTTCCTGCTGCCGAACACGAGCGTGGACGTGGCGGCAGGGGGCGGCATTACCAGCGCCTACGATGCCCGGATCATGCAGTTTGGATTGCGGTATCTGTTCTGATCGCGGGGCGCATCCGGAAGGCGAGGCTGAGTTTCGAGTCATTCTACCTGATGGAGGTTGCATAATGAGACGCCGGGAATTCATCAAAACGGCCGCTTGCATGGCCGCTGGGAGCGCGGCTGTGCGCGGTCTATTGCCAGGGAGCCAGACACGGTCAGGCGCTCCGCTTGCCGGAAAGAAACCCAACATCGTCTTCGTCCTGGCGGACGACCTCGGCATCGGGGGCGTAAGCTGCTACGGCGCGGACAATTTCAAGACGCCACATATCGATCAACTCGCCCGCGGCGGCGTGCGTTTCACGCACGGCTATACGGCACCTCTGTGCGGACCATCCCGGGCAATGATCATGACAGGACGCTACGCTTTCCGCACCGGTGCCACGAACCAGGACTCCACCGGGCGAATGAAGCCCTCCGTCGAAACCTTTATGCCCAAGATCCTGAAGCCGGCGGGCTACGTGACGGCCTGCGTCGGCAAATGGGGTCAACTTCCGCTCGGACCAGCCGACTTCGGATTCGACGAGTATCTGAAATTCAGCGGCAGCGGCGTCTACTGGAACACACAGGACAGGGGCAAGAACTACACCGTAAACGGCAGAGTTTTGAGCCTGCGCGACAGGGAATACCTGCCCGATGTGATGCACAATTTCCTGGTCGATTTCATGACCAGGAACCGCGAGAAGCCGTTCTACGCATACTACTCGCTGTCCCACGTTCATGCGGAAATCCTGCCCACGCCGGACAGCGCGCCGGCCAGCAAAGACCTTTACGCCGACAACATCAGCTACATGGACAAATTGGTCGGCAAGCTTGTCGCCGAACTCGAGCGTCTGAGGTTGTGTGACAACACCATGATCGTTTTCGTGGGCGACAATGGCACGGGCGGCGCGTACGCGGACGAGTCCACCATCGGGGGCCGGCGCCTGTCCGGCGAAAAGGGATCCATGCTGGAAGGCGGCGCGCTGGTGCCTCTGATCGTCAATTGGCCAGGCACGACGCCGGCGGGGAAGGTCTCTGCCGACATGATCGATTCCAGCGATTTCCTTCCGACGCTGGCCGAAGTGGCGGGCGCGAAACTGCCCGAACAAATTGTCCTCGACGGGCGCAGTTTTGCCCCCCAGTTACAGGGCAAGAAGGGCCAGCCGCGCGACTCGATCTACATTCAACTGGCGAGGATGTGGTACGCCAGGGAAGCCGCATGGAAGTTGAACCAGGCGGGGGAGCTTTTCGACATGAGCCATGCACCGTTCGAGGAGCCGAAGGTGGCCGCGGATACGAAAGCCCCGGCGGCGATAGCAGCGCGCCAACGGCTGCAGGCGGCTCTCGATAAGCTGAATCCCGCCGGCGGCATCCTGGACGATGGAGACGGCACCGGTCGGCACGCGAACCGGGAGACGAGCAAGAGAAAGAAGAGGAAGCAGAACCAAAGCCGCTGACAAAAGCCGGCCGGCGGGTGAGATTCAACGCTACCTGGCCTGCCTCCGCATTCCCGCGCAGGACCGGCCGCCCGAGTGGCGCTCCCGTCGGCAGACGGCAGTTGTTCATCGCCGACGTTGGAAGGGTGCTGGGGGGAACGGAGATCGCTCATGCAACGTAGAACGTTTCTGATCGGTTCGGCCGTGGCGGGCGCGCGGCTGCGCGGCGCCAACGACAGGATTCGCGCCGCGATCATCGGCGCGGGCAGCCGCGGCACGTACCACATTGCCCAGTTCAAGGAAGTAGGCGCCGAGGTCGCCGCGGTGTGTGACGTCTACGAGCCTCACCTGCGGCAAGGCCTCGAGGGGGCGTCCACCGGCGCCAAGGGCTACGACAACCACAAGCGGCTGCTCGAGGACAAATCCATCGATGTCGTGGTGATCGCCACCCCGGATCACACCCACGCGCCCATCGCTATCGATGCGGTCAACGCCGGCAAGGATGTTTATGTGGAGAAGCCGATGTCGCATACGATCGAGGACGGCTTCCGCCTGATCGAGGCCGTGCGAGCGACCAAACGGGTGGCGCAGGTCGGCACGCAACGGCGCAGCTTCGACCTGTACCAGGAGGCCAAGCACATCATGTCCTCGGGCGCGCTCGGCGACGTGCGTCTCGTCACGAGCTGGTGGCTGAACCATTGGAAAGGGCTGCGGGGTGGCGGCGTGGAAGGCAAGCTCGACTGGCAACAGTGGCTCGGCCCGGCTCCTAAACGGCCGCTGGACGCGACCCGCTTCCACGGCTGGGAGTACTTCTGGGATTACGCCGGCGGCCACCTGACCGCGCAGGGGGCCCACCTCATCGATGCCATCCACTGGATGATGAACTCCACCTTCCCCACTGCGGTCACCTGCGCTGGAGGAAGGCCGAACCTCGAAGGCGCCGAAGTACCCGAGACGGCTTCCATGACTATCGAGTACCCCGAGAATTACCTGGCTGTTTTCACCATCGGCTACAAGGCCATGAGGTACAACCAGTTCAACGATCAGATGAAGCAGTTCCACGGGTCCAAAGCGCGCTTCGACCTGGGCCGCGAGTCGTACGCCCTGTTCCCCCAGTCGAGCGCCATGGACATGAAACCGAGTGTGGAGAAACGAAACCCCGGCAGCTTCGAACCCGCTACCCGAGCGCACATTCGCAAGTTCCTGGACTGCGTGCGGTCGCGCAATGATCCGAACGCCACCGTGGAGATGGGCCAGTACACCACCGTAGTGCTGGCGATGGCCGTGGAGTCGCTTCGCACGGGCCGGCGCGTGAAATTCAATACCGCGCAAAAGCGCATGGAGGTTTGATTGTTAAGGACCGAATCTCCAAAGTCTGGCCGCTGACGCCGCCGTGGACGGACGATCCGAACAACATCCGCCTTCACGCGCTTCCGCGGGTGCGGTTCTACTCGAGCCTGGAACCGGCCGAGTCCTGCGGCGTCGCTACCTTCGGCATCGAGGGAATGGACATGGCGAAGCTGGCCGACCATCTGTTCGACAAGTGGGGCATCGTCGTGTCGCCGATGAAGCACCCTGGGGGCTTGATCGACGGGATTCGGATCGTGGTGAACGTGTCATTGTCAGCGCGGGAAATCGACTACTTCGCCGACGTCATGGAGGGCATCATCAAGAAGGGCGCACTGGGGTAGGACCGAACCTGTCTACACTCTGGGCAAAGTCCAGGGATCACGGTACTTCTTGCTCAACCGCGCCGACGCCTCGGCATCTCCCACGATCTGCTCCTTCTCGGCATCCCAACGGATCTTCCGCCCGGTGCGGTAAGAGATGTTCCCCAAGTGGCATGGAATGATCGACCGGTGACCGATTTCGACGTCGGCCACGGGCCTGTTCCGGCTCTTGACGCAATCGAGGAAGTTCTCGACGTGCTGGATCTGGACCTCCGGGTCGAGCGAAATGCCGGTTACCCGGATGGGTTCGCAGAGCGGAGCCGGGGGAGGCTCCCGGCGCGCGGGCCGGGGCGCTCCAGTCACCTCGCGCTGGCGCGACTCCAGCATGTCCTGCACCTGGTCCAGATCGGACCGCACGATGGCCGAGAAGCGGGAGGGCACCACCTCGTAACCTCGGCGGTCCACGAAGAGCGTGCCTTTGGTCCCGTAGATCAGGGTTCCGGCATACCGATCCATCTTCAACCCCACCTGGCTGTTGACGAAGCGGACGCTGAAGTTGGGGTACTCGAAGGTGGCCAGGAAAGAATCGGGCGTCTCGCGATTGTCCTTGAGGTAACGCGCGCCCACCGCGTAGGCGCTCTTGGGGGAGTGCGCGTTCATGATCTGGTGGATGCTGTCCAGATGGTGCGCGCCCCAGTCGGTCATGTTGCCGCCCGAGTAATCCCAAAACCACCGGAAATTCCAGATGTAGCGGTTGCGGTTGTAGGGCGCCTTGGGAGCCGGCCCGAGGTATAGATCCCAGTCGAGCCCCGCGGGCGGATCGCTGTCGGGCAGGTCGCCGAAGCCCTGCGGGTACTCGTTGGAGACGATCCAGCAGTCGATGGCGGAGACTTCGCCGATATAGCCGCTCTGGACCAGCTCGGCGCACTTGGCGAAGTGGGGCGCGGAGCGCTGCTGGCTGCCGACCTGGAAGACGCGGTTGTACTTGCGGGCAGCCTGGACCATGCGGCGGCCCTCCTGGAGGGTGTGCGACAGCGGCTTCTCGCAGTAGACGTCCTTGCCCGCCTGGCAGGCCATGATCGAGATGGGCGCGTGCCAGTGGTCCGGGGTGGAGACGAACACCGCGTCGATGTCTTTGCGCTCCAGGATTCGCCGGAAATCGGTGTAGGACTCGCAGCGTCCCCCGACCTTCTGCCGGGTCAGGTCCGCCAGCGGCCGATAGACATCGCAGACCGCGGCCAGGTCCACCGCCGGGTTCTTGGAAGTGATGGTGACTTCGTAGTAGCCTCGGGCGCCCAGTCCGATCTGGCCCACCACGATGCGGTCGTTCGCGCCGAGGGCCCGGCTCAGGAACG
Organism: uncultured Solibacteraceae bacterium; assembly: GCA_964353255.1. Lineage (GTDB taxonomy): Bacteria > Acidobacteriota > Terriglobia > Bryobacterales > Bryobacteraceae > VFZS01. The sequence continues at coordinate 21,382 of CAYGVJ010000062.1, forward strand.
GTCCGGCTGCGGCGCCGGTGACGGCCGTCTGAACGAAATCCCTGCGTTGCATACTCCTCCTATTGAGACCTTAACAGAAGGTTGGCCCCACGGCGCGCTCGGCCAGGAGCCAATACTCCTGAACGGGCTTCAGGTCGGCCATAGCGATAACACCTCTCAGCCTCTGGCGGTTGGACTGAGGAGCGCTGCCACCGTCAGGACGCCCGCGAAAGAGGCGGCAAAGAGCGGCCACGCCAGTTTGAGGGTGCTCGGAAGGCTCGCCGGCGACGGCCCTCCGCCGTCGAGCGCCAGGACCAGCAGACAGCCCGCCATGGCGAGCAGGAGAATCATGCGGGCCCGCAACCGCCAGTCCTTCATCCCGGTGAATTTCCGCTCCCCACGGCGGAACTCCGCCCACACCCGGGCCACATAGGCGACGAGACCCGCCAGGATGAGAGCGGACGCCACAGTGAGGCAGATCGCCCAGAAATCCGGATCATTGATCCGGGAAGCGACGCCCGGGCCGGGGCCTTCCAGACCAGCCGTGCGCGTCAGCAGCCCCCGCGCAATCTCTCCGGCTCGATTCACGCCCGCGTTGAGAAGAACCGCCACGCCAAGTTTTCGTTCCGGCGCGATGAGGACCGCGGCGCTGCCACCCCAGATGTCCCCCGTGTGCTCGAGGACCAGGGAACCGTCCAGCCACTCGGCCCTCGGCGTGATGAACCATCCCCAATCGTAAGGAGGCTCGAAGCGCATTCCTGCGCCGAGAAGCTCCGTGCGGCCGCTCAACAGCTCAGCGAGGAAACGACCCATATCGTTGGCGGTGGACCTGGCCAGCGAGGCTCCGTACCAGCCGAAGAACCGGGAAGGACTGGGCCGCACGCGCCCCCACTGTCGCTCGTGGGCCCCCGCCAGGCCCCAGCCGAGCGCCTCTCGGCGGTCGAGCGTGGTCCGAGGCATTCCCAGGGGCAGAAAGACATGGGTTCGCATGTATGCGGGGAAGGGCAGGCCGGACAGGCGCTCGACCAGCGCGGCGAGCAGAACGTAGTTGCTGTCCGCATATACAAAGGCGGCGCCGGGCGCGCGGCGGAAGCTGGCGGTGCGCAGCTTTCGCACGGCAAGAGGGAGATCGAATTCGCCTGGTTGCCCGCAGCACGGCACCAGGAAGTTGTTCCGCCGGGCAAATCCGCTGGTCTGTCGCAACAGATGCCGCACAGTGATCCGCTCCAGGGCTGAACCGTCCCCGGCGCTGAGCTCCGGCAGATACCGCGCCGCCGGCAGCTCGACATTGAGTTTGCCGGCCTTCACAAGCTGTAGGACGGCCAGGGCGGTAAAGGGCTTGCTCGCGGAAGCCAGCTCGACCGGAGTGTCTGGCGTCATCGGCTCGCCGCTGGTGAGGCTCTTCAGGCCGTAAGCCTTCGTCGTGGCTTCATTACCCCGCACGATCGCAACGGCCACGCCGGGGATCTCATTCAGTTGCATCTCGGCGCGGATGTGGCGGTCGATGCCGCGCAGGTCTGCTGCGCCGCCAGAGTGGTTCTGCGCGAGCGCGAGGGCGGAGCACGCCGCGAGCAGCGTCACCTCCAGCCGAGCGAGCCGATTTCTCACTGCAAAGCTATTTGCGGGACAGGAAACTAGCGGAAGCTCTCCAGCAGTTTCCAGCCCGCCTCGTAAAACTGGGAAAGCGTTCTCTGAGTTACCCCGAATGTAATAAAATCGTTTGGCGACATGCCATCCGGCTCATATGCTCGTACAAACTCCGGCAGCGAGCATAGCCGCTCAAGCACATCGCCAGGCACGTCCGAATTGATTCGCTCCTCGCGCGGGTAATCGCCAGTTACAAATAGCTCCTGATAGGGCGGGGCGATTGACATCACCAGATCCGCCCCGGCCAGCTCCGTCAGATGGTAGGCGCCTCGGAGGGCGGCGACCAGCAGCACAGCTTCGTAGCCGCGCTCGCGGTAGAGGGCGGACGCGCGCTTGGTGACCGCCAGCCCGGCCTGCCGGAGGTCGGACTCGGCGAGGCCGGCCCGGCAGTCGTGGGCCACCTCGCGCAGATAGTCGTCCAGCCGGCCGATCATGATCACGGCGAAGCAGTTGCCCGGCTGGATACCTGCCTGCCGGGCGCGCTGCGCGCCTTGGCGGCAGCGCTCGCCCACGGCGACAACTTGCGGGACGGTGAAGCTGACGGTGGCGGTGGCGGTGATGCCCCCGGCGATGCAGTCCTCGAGCACGTCCAGGCCGGCCGCGGTGGCCGGCAGCTTGACCGCGATGTTCGGCGCCCAGCCGTGGAAACGCCGCGCCATGGCGAGCATGGGCTCCCGGTCCCCGGCGCGGGCGGGGTTCACCTGCGCGCAAACGTATCCCATTCGCCCGCGGCTGCTTTCGTATTCCGGCAGGAGCTTCTCCGCGGCCCGCGTGACCGGGATGCGCATGAGGGCCTCGGCCTTGGGTTCGGGCTCCAGACGGGCGGCGAGGAGGGCTTCGATTTCCCTCGACCAGGCCGCGCGATTCGCCGCCACAGAAAGGATCGAAAGGAACGGGTTAGTGGTGACTCCCACCGCGCCGCGCTCCAAACCCCGCTGTAATTCCAGTGGGTCCGCCGAATCGTGCCACCAGGCGGTTTTCGTGTGGTTGACTAACCAACTTAGGTACGTATTAGTGCCCATGATTCGCTATATGGTCTTGTCCCGTGCGTAGCAGAGTTTCTCCAGCGGGCAATCGGCGCAGCGGGGCTTGCGGGCGACGCATACCCGGCGGCCGTGGAGGATCAACTGGTGTGAGAAAGTAATCCAGCGCTCCCGGAGGACGAGTTTCATTAGGTCTCGCTCGATCTTGCCTGGGGTGGTCTGGCGGGTGAGGCCCAGCCGCCGCGCGACGCGCTGGACGTGCGTGTCCACGACGACGCCGCTGGCAATACCGTAAGCGGTGCCGAGCGCCACGTTGGCGGTCTTGCGCGCCACCCCCGGGATGGCAAGCATCTCATCCATGGTGCGCGGCACCTGGCCTCGGAAATCCGCCAGGATCTTGCCGGCGGCGCCGATCAGCGCGCGGGCCTTGGTGTTGAAGAAGCCGGTGGAGCGAATGTCCTGCGCCAGCTCGGACTGGCTGGCGCGGGCGAAGTCCTCGATCGCGGGGTACTTCCCAAACAGGGCCGGCGTGGTCTCGTTGACGCGCTTATCGGTGCATTGCGCCGAGAGAATGGTGGCCACCAGCAACTCCCAGGGAGTGCGGTAGGCCAGCTCGGTGGTCGCCGCGGGATAGGTCTTGTCCAGGATACCGAGCAGGTGGCGGAGGCGGGGCGCCCCCTTCGGGCGTGCTTTCTTCATGGCGCAGTGATCTGGAAGTCGGCCCGCAGGAACTGCCAGTCGGGCAGCTCGTAGACCCTCAGCTTGGTGTCCACGGTGGCCGTCAGGTCTTTGGATTCGTACGGGCCGAGCAGGGGAACCTTGAAGCTGAAAGTCCCCACCGCCAGCTTCTCGCGGCGGACAGTGACCGCTTTCAGGCTGACCATCGCCGCCAGGTCGCTGATCTCGGCGCCCGAGTGGTTGATCACCACGAACTGGATGGAGGCCTTCTGCTTGGAGTCCTCGGTGAGGCGGAGGCCGGCAATCTCGATGTGCTGGGCCATCGGATGGGCCTTCAGGGTCGCTGGCGAGGGCAGGGAAGGCGCTTCAAAGGTGACGGTAGGCGGGGGCTGCGCCCCGGCACGGGACTGGAGCTTCTGGTACGCGAAATAGCCGCCGGCGAGGATGGCCACGAAGGCCAGGGCAAACAGGACGCTCAGGAGCCAGCCCGGCACACCGGTGGCGGGGGCACGGACCGCGGGTGGGCCGGGGCTGGCCGCGGATGGGGGCGCCGGCGCCGGAGGGGCTGCCGCGGGCGGCTGTGCGGCACAGTTGGGACAATCCGCATACGATGGCGGGATCTCGGCCCCGCACTTCGGGCAAATCCAGGAGAACATTACCTTCCAATGTACCTCAACTCACAGGGGCACAGACTTTCCAGCCTGCGTCCGTAATCCGTCCGTAAGAAACAGTTCGGCCAGGGGGCCGAACGCGGACGTGGGCGTCCGCCTTACAACGGCGCCCAGTAGGGCGGGTCCCCGACCCGCGAGCCAGCCCCCCGGCTGGCTCACCGGGCCGGCGTTGCACCTCTTCAGCCACCAGCAGCTAGCATGATTACATGGACTTCTTCCGGCGCGCGGCGGGCTCACCGAGCAAGTTGGGCATCCTGGCGGGCACTTTCAACCCGCCCACGCGCGCCCACCTGGCGCTGGCGCGCGCTGCCCTGGGGCTGGTGGATGAGGTGGTGTTCGTGCTGCCCCGCGAGTTCCCCCACAAAACTTACGAGCAGGCCAGCTTCGCTGAGCGGGTGGAGATGCTGGAGGCGGCTCTGGCGGATGCGCCTCGCTGCTCGATCGCCGCCACCGCGCAGGGCCTGTTTGTGGACATCGCGCGAGAGTGCCGTCAGGCCTACGGCCCCGCTTGCGAGCTGTACTTCGTCTGCGGGTGCGACGCGGCTGAGCGCGCGGCGAACTGGGACTACGGACGGCCGGGGGCCTTCCGCGAGCAGTTGCGGGAGTATCAACTGCTCGTGGCCGCGCGGCAAGGTAGCTGGCAGGGCCCCCCCGGGATGCGCGGGCGGATTCACGCGCTGGCGTTGGAGCAAGACTGGGTTTCCGCCAGCGAGGTGCGCCGGCGGATCCGATCCGGCGAAGAGTGGGAGCAGCTTGTGCCGGCGGCGGTGGCGGCGCTGGCGCGGAAAACGTACTCCTGAAGCGGCTACTCCCGCGGGTTGGCCTCCAGGAAGGCGCGCAAGCGGTGGCTGCGGCTGGGGTGCCGCAGCTTGCGCAAGGCCTTCGCCTCGATCTGCCGAATGCGCTCGCGGGTCACGGCGAAGTACTGCCCGACTTCCTCGAGGGTGTGCTCGCTGCCGTCCATCAGCCCGAAGCGCATCTTGATGATCTTCTCCTCGCGCGGGCTGAGGGTCTTCAGCACCTCGGCGGTCTGCTCGCGCAGGTTCAGGTTGATGACCGCCTCCGAGGGCGAGATCACGCGACGATCCACGATGAAGTCTCCCAGGTGCGACTCCTCCTCCTCGCCGACCGGGGTCTCCAGCGAGATCGGCTCCTGGGCGATGCGCAGGACCTTGCGCACCTTGTTCGCCGGCAGGTCCATGCGGCGCGCCAGCTCGTCGGTGGTAGGCTCGCGCCCCAGCTCCTGCTGGAGCCGCCGCTGGGACCGCACCAGCTTGTTGATGGTCTCGATCATGTGGACCGGGATGCGGATGGTGCGCGCCTGGTCGGCGATGGCGCGCGTGATGGCCTGGCGAACCCACCAGGTGGCGTAGGTGGAGAACTTGTAGCCGCGCTGGTAGTTGAACTTGTCCACCGCCTTCATCAGGCCGATGTTGCCCTCCTGGATGAGATCCAGGAATTGCAGGCCGCGGTTGGTGTAGCGCTTGGCGATGGAAACCACCAGCCGGAGGTTAGCCTCGATCAACTGCTTCTTGGCGGTCTCGGCCTCCTGCTCGCCGCGGTCTATGGTCATCAGGGTGCGCGCCAGTTCCGCGCGGGAAGCGCCGGACTGCTCCTCCAGTTGCAGGAGGCGTAGGTTGTGCTGGCGCAGCTCCCGGCGCAGCTCGCGCCCCGGAGACGGCAAGCCCCCGGCGGGCTCCTCCAAGCGGCGCTGGATGCGCGCGATCTCGCGCTCCAGGGGCCGAAACTCCTCGACCGCCCGGCGGACGGAGTCCACAAGTTGGTGGTGATGGGCCACGCTGAAGGGAATCTCGCGCACCAGACGCGAGATCCGCACGGTGGTTCGGGCCAGGTTCTGGCGGAGCGCCCGAAACTGCTTGGGCTTCATGGTGCGGGGAATGGCCAGGGCTTTTTGGCGGAATTGCTGTGCTTTTCGGTAGTGCTTGGCAATTTCGTCGATGGTCTTGATGGTGGCCTGTCGCAGCGCCTCCAGGCAGTCGTCGGTCACACCCAGGTCCGGCATGGTCAGCAGGTCCCGGATGTTCAGCACGCCGGTGTGCAGATCCTGTCCCAGTTCGAGGATTTTCCGGGTCACCAGGGGGCAGCGCGTCAGGGCCTTCCGCACCGCCCGCTGCCCGCGCTCGATGCGCTTGGCCAGCCCGACCTCACCCTCGCGGGTGAGCAACGGCACCGTGCCCATCTCGCGCAGGTACATGCGCACCGGGTCGTTCGTCTTGTCGGCGACCTCGGTCCCCAGTTCGAGGTCCTCGAGGTCCTCGACATCTTCGATTTTCGCGAGCCGAGGTTCCTCCAGGATCTCTACGCCAGCCCCGTCGAGGCCTGCCAGGATGTCTTCCAGCTCCGGCCCCGGGCTAAGCTCGTCGGGTAGCAGCTCGCTGAGCTCGTCGTAGAGGACGTAGCCCTTCTCCTTGCCCGCGGCCATGAGTTGTTTCAGCCGGCTGTACTTGTCCTCTGCGCCCACGAAACCCCTTTACCCGGTGGGCTAAGCACCCATCCCCGCCATTGTATAACAACGCTTCCTGCGAAGGTCAGGGCCGGTCGAGGCGGGTGAGTTCCTGGGTCCAGCCCAGGGCCGCCTCTCGATCACCCGCCCGCTCGGCCTCCCGGACGCGGGCGCGCAGCTCTGCGCGCTGCGCCTCGCGGTCCGCGCCCTCGAGCGCGCGCACGCAAGCCGCGCCCTGTTCGAGCGCGCCGGTCCCCTCACTGCCCTCATCGGCAAAGGCCACCGCGGCGAGCAGCTCTTTGTCGTGATCCTCCAGGCGCGACTCCAGCTCCGAGAAGGCAAACCCGGCGCCGCCTTCCAGCATCGCCGCCATGGCCCGCAGGATCCGCCGCGTGCCCAATTGCTCGACCGAGGGAATGGTCCGCAACTTTGGGAGAAGCTCGCGGCGCGCCTCTTCGCTGGCCAGCAGCGCGCGCAAAAGAATCTTCTCCACCGGCTTGAGCGGCGGCTCGGGCGGCCGCGGCGCGCTCTCCTGGCGCTGCGCGGCAGCCTGGCGAAAACGCTCCAGCACCAAGCCGGGCGGCACCCCCAGGTACGTGGCCAGGTCGTTGGCGATGGTCGAGCGTTCGAGCTTGTCGGAGACCTGCTGGATGGCCGCAAGCAGGAACTGGAGGCTGGCCAGGCGGCCCTCGATGGTGCGCACGTCGTAGCGCGCCCGCGCCCGGTCGGCCAGCCAGTAGAAATAGCCCGGCGCCCGCTCCAGGCGCTGGCGGTACTCCTCCGGCCCGCGCCGCCGGACGTAGGCGTCGGGATCGAGGCCGCCTTCCAGCTCCAGCACGCGGACCCGCGCACCCTCTTCCAGCAGCATTTGAATCGAGCGCTCGGCAGCGCTCATGCCGGCGCTGTCCGGGTCGAAGTTGACCACCACCTTGTCGGAATGCCGCCGCAGCGTGCGCACTTGCTGGGAGGTCAGCGCGGTACCGCAGCTCGCCACCACCTCCCGGACGCCCGCGGTCCACACCCCGATCACGTCCATGTACCCTTCCACCAGCACCGCCCGGTCCTGTTGGCGAATGCTCTGACGCGCCCGGTGCAGGTTGTACAACACGTAGCTCTTGCGGTAGATGGGGGTCTCGGGCGAGTTCAGGTACTTGGGCTCGTCTTCCGGGGCCAGGGCGCGGCCGCCGAAAGCAATCACCTTGCCCGACTCGTTGTGGATGGGAAACATCAGGCGCCCGCGGAAGCGATCGAAGCAGCCGCCTTCGGAGCGTTTCAGGAGCAGCCCCGAGGCTTCCATCTGCTCCTCGGTGAAGCCTTCCCGCGGAAAGGCCTGCGCCAACGCCTGGCCGGAGCGTTCCGCGTATCCCAGGCCGAACTCTTCGGCCAGCGGGCTTGGGATGCCGCGCTGATCGAGGTAAGCGCGGACCTCGGCGCCGCCGGGCGCCTCCAGCCCCTTGCGGAAGATCCGGCAGGCCATTTCATGCATCTGGTAAACGGCGGCGCGCAGCTTGGTTTCCGGGTCGGAGTATTCGGCCCGCTTGGGCATGGCAAGGCCGTGGCGGTCCGCCAGCAGCTTGAGCGCCTCGTAGAAGCTGAGGCGCTCGATCTCCATGACGAACTTGATTACATCGCCGCCGACCCCGCAGCCGAAGCACTTGAAGAATTGATGGCCGCCGTGGACGGAGAAGGAGGGGGTCTTCTCGGTGTGGAAGGGACAGCGGCCCATGTAGCGTGCGGCGCTGCCCACCCGCTTCAGGCGCACGTACTGGCTGACCACCTCGACGATATCGACCGCGGATTTAAGTTGCTCGACGAAGTCCATGCCCGGCGCTACTGTCTATTGTCTTACACGGGGGGACGGCGCGGGTCCACCGCTCGTGCGCGCCCGCAGGCTCTTCAAGGTGACACCGTGGCGCACGCTTGAGCGTGCCGCGGCGAACTGATGTAGGGAGCGCTGCGCTCCGACTGCGGGCTCAAGCCCGCAGCGGCACGCTGAAGACGCTGCTGAAAAACGCCCGCTCCAGACCGCTTGCTCACGCGCGCGGCTCGGCAAGTGCTTCAGAGTCAACGGCCCTGTTTCAGAGCCGCGACCGTCAGGGAGCGGTGCCGGGCGTTTTTCAGCAGCCTCTGAAGCGCGCGCCACATCGTGCTTCAGCCCAACTGCACCAAGGCGGGCTCGGCCTCCTCGGTCTGCCTGCGGCCATTGCCGCCGTTGGCTTCCACCAGGGCCAGGAACTCGGGCTGCTGCTCGAAGGGGATCGAGTACTTGCGCTCGATCTTCTCCCGGTAGCAGGGCCCGGAGTTGTAAGTGCAGAAGGGATAGAGCAGGCCGTTGGGCGCGGCGTAGTGCACGATGCAGCGCTTGACGCGCTCGACATCGAAATTGTAGACGTCCATGAAGTGCATGCCCGCCACCATGAGGGTCTTGTAGGAGAAGCCCTCTGCTTCGGCCTTGCCCCGCCCATATTCCTTGTCCATCATCCCTTGCAGGGTTTCCAGGAACTTGCTGAAAGTGAGGCCTGCGGGCGCGCGGTCTTCGTGGAAATGCCTGCGCAGCGAGTTCCAGGCCTGCACCTTGGTGAACAGCTTGATGTGCTGCCGCTCGGCCTTGCGGGCCAGCAGGTCCATTTCGCAAAGCATGGCGCGGATATCGATGAAGCGGGTGGCGGGCACGCCGCGCTTCTGCGCATCCACAAACAGGTAAGTTCCCATCGAGCAGTGGGGATGGGCGCTCAGCGTGGTGGTGCCCTCGCCGCGCAGCGCGCTCATCAGCTTGGAGAAGGGGCTGACGCAGGAGAGTGGGAACCAGTCGTCGTACGGGTCGCAGATGCCGGTCTGCTCGTGGACGTCGCGGACAAAGTCGCCCAGGGTGTAACGCTTGGCCTCCAGCTCGGCCTTGGAGATGCGGCCGCAGAAGGACACCGGCTGGAAGGCGATGGCGCTAACGCAGTCGATGTTGTCCAGCGCCAGGCGGATGATGTCGCCCACTTGGTGATCGTTCAGCCCCTTGATGATGGTGGGGACGAAACAGATCTTCATGTCGGCCTTGCGCACGGTCTCGATGCAGGCCAGCTTGAGATCCAGCATCGATTCGCCCCGCGTGCGGCGGTAAATGTCGTCGCAGACCCCGTCGAACTGGAGGTAGAGGGTATGCAGCCCCGCCTCCTTGGCCTGCTGGGCGAACTCCAGATCGGTGAAAGTGACCCCGTTGGTGGCCACCTGGACGTGGGAGAAACCCATCTCCTTGGCGAGGCGGACACAGTCTAAGAAGCGCGGGTGGATAGTGGGTTCGCCTCCCGAGAACTGGACGACGCGGGCGTTCACCGGCCGCTCGTTCCTGAGCGTCTGGAGCATTCCCCGGACCTGTTCGAAGCTCGGCTCGTAGAGGTAGCCGGCGGTGTTGGCGTTGGCGAAGCAGACCGGGCAGGTCA
>CAYGVJ010000063.1:0-31033 GCA_964353255.1 uncultured Solibacteraceae bacterium
GAATCCCGCCGCCGCGCCGCGCCGCGCGGCGAGCTTCTCCGAGATGCGCTCGCGGGTGGCCGAGGCCGATTCGACCACCGAGAAATCCAGGGTGCTCGCGTAGGTCAGCGGCTCGACGAAGTCCAGCAGCTCCGCCCCCAGGCCGCGGTCCCCGGCAGAGACGCGCGCCTTGATCAGCATTTGCAGCTCCCAGTCCCGCGCTCGGGTGCGGTAGTAGTTCTTGGCGGCCTCGAGCGAGATGCACACCTCGCCGAAGCGCCCCTCCGGACGCAGGCGCAGGTCCACGCGGTAGCACATGCCCTCCGGCGTGTAGGTGGACAGCATCTCCGTGAGCTGGTTGGAGAGCTTCCGGAAGAATTCCTTGTTGGTGATGCGCTCGTGCCCATCGGTCTCGCCGCCGGCCGAGTACAGGAACATCACGTCGATGTCCGAGCTGTAGTTGAGTTCCTTGCCGCCCAGCTTGCCTAGCGAGATGACCGAGAACGCGCATGGTGCGCCGTCCGGGCCGGACTCCGGCCGCGGCTCGCCGTAGCGCGCCACGAGCTGGTTGCGAATGCGGCGGCAGGCCGCTCCCAGAATCGCGTCGGCCAGGTTCGAAAGCTCCTCGGTGACCTCGGGCAGGGCGCCCAACCCTGACACGTCACGCACCAGGATGCGCAAGATCTGCTTCCGCCGGAACCGTGCCAGCGACAACGCCAGCGGCGTCTCCGGGGCCTCCCGGTTCAGGAAACCTTCCAGCAGCTCGGCGTACTCCTCAGAAGAGCGAACCCGTTCGAGATCGCCCGCCGCCAGCAACTCATCCACCCAGCCGGGATGGTTGAGGACGGCCTCCGCCAGGAAGCGGCTGAAGGAGAAGACCGCCACCAGGACGCGCAGCCCAGCGTCCGAGGCCGTCAGGCGGGCGCACGCTGCCGGCTGTTCCCGGTGCAGGCGCTCCAGGAAGTGCAGGGCCGCATCGGGGTCCGCCGAGGCGGCCAGGAGCGAGCGCAAACGGGCCTGCGTCTCCGGCGCGAAATCGGGGAACTGCGCTTGCTCCAGCGTGCGGCGCATTCTGCCACCCCGATTATAGCCAAGGGGTCTGCTCGCGCACGGCGTCCCGCCCGCTCCCTGACGGTCGCGGCTCGGTAACCCGCTGAGGACACTCAGCCCCTGGCCGAGCCGCGACCGTCAGGGAGCGGTTCTTCACTCGGATGACTGAGCCGGCTCTGGCGGGGCGGGAGCGGCGCGAACAGCGGTCATCGCGGCCATGATCATGGCGCTCAGGTCGCTGAGATTCGCCGGGACAATCAGCGCGGTGCCCTTCTTGGCGAGATTGCCGAACTGGGCGATGTATTGTTCGGCCACCCGCAACTGGACGGCCTGGTAACCGCCCGGTGTCTGGATCGCTGCGGCCACCCGGCGGATGCCTTCGGCCGTGGCCGTGGCCACCGCCAGGATGGCGGCGCTCTGGCCTTCGGCTTCGTTGATCTGCTGCTGCTTCCGGGCCTCGGAGGCCTTAATCACCTGCTGCTTATCGCCTTCAGCGGTGTTGATGGCGGCGTCGCGTGTGCCCTCTGAAGTGAGGACCGTCGCCCTCTTTTCGCGCTCGGCGCGCATCTGCTTTTCCATGGCCGCCTGGATGTCTTTCGGAGGATTGATGCTCCTGATTTCATAGCGGAGCACCTTGACTCCCCAGGCTTCGGAGGCCTTGTCGAGCTCGCCCACCAGCGCGGTGTTGATGTTGGTGCGCTCCTCGAAGGTCCGGTCGAGATCGATCTTGCCGATCTCGCTGCGCAGCGCCGTCTGGGCCAGTTGCGTAATGGCGAAGCGGTAGTCGGAAATGCCGTAGGACGCCCGCTCGGGATTGAGGACCTTTAGGTACAGGATTCCGTCAATGCCCACCTGGATGTTGTCGCGGGTGATGCAGAGCTGTTCGGGAACGTCGATGGCCTGTTCCTTGAGAGTGTGCCGGTAGCGGATCACGTCCAGGAAAGGCACCAGGACGTGAAAACCCGCCTCCAGGGTGCCGGAGTATTTCCCCAGCCGCTCGACGACGTAGGCCTGCTGCTGTGGAACCACCACCGCGGTCTTCGCCAGAATGATGATGAACAACAGCGCGAGAACGAGTACCACCAACAACGCGCCTGTCATTTGGACTCCTTACGCACGTGGAGCGTCAGCCCCTCCAGCCGCTCAACCCGGCAGCGCTGGGCACGCACCAGAGGTGAATCTCCGATATTGAGCGCGTTCCAGGCCGTACCCCGCAACTCCGCCTTGCCGATCGCGTCCACGGGGATGTCCTCCAGCGCCGTGGCGATTTCCCCCACCAGGGAATCCACCGCCTTGCTGCGCGAGAGGCGCCGGATCCGGTCCAGCAGCGGACGGCGAAAGAACAGCGCCGCGACCAGTGAAAGGACCGAGAACAGCAGCCACTGGCTCCACAGGGGGATGCTCTCGATCAGCCCCACCAGCGCGCCCACGCCGAGGGCGGAAAGCCCCAGGAAGAAGAGGTACAAACCGCCCGGCGTAAGCAGCTCGCAGACCAGCAGCAGCAAACCCAATACCAGCCACATCCACCACGCCATGGCGATCTCACCTCTGATCCAGGATCCCCGCTCTGGGACCCGGATCAGCAGTAATCATACACCAGTCCGTTCCCTTCTTAACTCTCTGTGGGACGTGGAGGGTGGGCGCCAGGCCCGTCACCGGAACTGGGCGGCTAAACCCGGCCCCAACCTGCGGCTACTCGCTTGGCCTCGAACAGGGGCATGGCGGGGGCGCCCCCGGCGTCCTGAATGCCCGCCAGGGCCATGGCCACTCGCGTGAGTTGTTTGCCCAACTGCGTGTCCGGTGACAAGAGTCGAGCCTCGGCATGCGCCCTGGTGAGCTCGGGATAGCTGTTGGGCAGCTTGGCACGCACGGGCAGGCCGATCAGCCGCTCCACCTCCTGCATGGTGAAGTCGGAGTCCTTCGGCGCCCGGTTCACCACCAGATGGAGCTGGTCCTCGCGGCGTCCGATCCTCCGCAAAGCCTGGACGATGTTCTTGGTCTGGTAGAAGGCCGGGACCTCGGCATGGGTCACCAGGAGGATCTCATCCATGTCCTCCATCAGGCTGAGCGAGAAGTGGCTCAGCCCGCGTCCGAGGTCGGCTACGGTCCAGTCGTAGATGGAGCGCGCGAAGCGGAGGACCTCCCGAAACGGCTCGGGAGCCAGTGGGCCGTTGAGGACGGGCGCCGCGGGGGAAGTAATCACCTCCAGGCGCGGAAGGCCGTTGGAAACCAAAGTCTTCCAGTAACTTAGATCGAGGCGGTCGATGTTCTCGGCGGCGTCCAGGATCGAGTACGGCGTCTTGGCCCCCATCAGCAAGCCGACTGTGCCGGCCGTGATGGCCAAATCGGCCAGCAGGATCTCTTTCTGGGTGAGCCGCTGAAGCTCGGCCGCCAGATGGCAGGCAACGGTGGTGGCCCCGCAGCCGCCTTTGACCGAAAGCAGGCCCACGACGCTGCCGCTGGCTTCACGGGGGGGGTCCCGCTCTGCCCGCTGCTCAGCAATACGCCCGAGAGCCTCCAGGAGGTGCTGCTCATAGGGCGGGTAGACGTACTCCTTGGCCCCGGCCCGGATGACGCCCAGGATGATCTGGGGATCCAGGGACTCGTGAATCACAATCAGGGGCGCCTGCGAGACCGTCTGGATTCTCCGAATCATCTCCTCCAGGCGGGCGGAGGCGAGGTTCAGTACTAGTACGTCGGGCTGAGCCCGTTCTAGTTGGAGCAGGAACTCGGACCATCGGGAGATGTCGCCGTGCTGGAGCACCAGGCGGGTGCGGGTCTGGCGCAGGCAGTTCTGAACCACCTGTACTAGTCCCTTATCGGCGAGCACCACCCCGGCAGTAGTAGGATACATGGAGCCGCTTGCTCCTAATTAATTGAGGCGCAACCACTTACGGTACGCCCGGCCAGGATTGGCCTATTCCTGGCCCCGAGCCCGTTGGGTACCGAGTCCCCGCTCCGGCTTTGAGCCATTAGCAAGATAACCGACTCGCCCGGGTGGTGCAAGCGGCTTAATACGGCGACGTGTTGTGCCACTGGCTCCTGGATCATGGGCTGCCCGAGCCACGATCCACAACCCACGGTCCAGGGCTGTATTAGATGTCGTAATACAACGCGAACTCGTAAGGGTGCGGCCGGAGGCGGATGGCGTCGGCTTCGTTCTTGCGTTTGTAGTCGATGAAGGCTTCCAGCAGCTCCTCGGTGAAGACGTCGCCCTTCAGCAGAAAGCCGTGGCCTTCCTCCAGGCAGGTCAGCGCCTCTTCGAGCGAGCCCGGCATGGAGGGCACGCCGCGCAGCTCCTCCGGAGACAGGTCGTAGATGTCCTTGTCCAGCGGCTCGCCGGGCTCGACCTTGTTCAGCACGCCGTCCAGCCCCGCCATCACCATGGCCGAGAAGGCCAGGTAGGGGTTGCAGGAGGGGTCGGGCGGGCGGAACTCGACGCGCTTGGACTTGGGGCTGGCCGAATACATCGGGATGCGGATGGCCGCCGAGCGGTTGCGCCGCGAGTAGGCCAGGTTGACCGGCGCTTCGTAGCCCGGGACCAGGCGCTTATAGCTGTTGGTGGTGGGCGCGATGATGGCCGAAAGCGCGCGCGCGTGTTTGAGCAGACCCCCGATGTACCACAGCGCCATCTGGCTCAGGCCCGCGTAGCAGTCGCCGGCGAACAGCGGCTGCCCGCCCTTCCAGAGGCTCTGGTGGCAGTGCATACCGCTGCCGTTGTCGGCGAAGATCGGCTTGGGCATGAAGGTCACGGTCTTGCGCTTCTGGTTGGCCACGTTCCGGACCACGTACTTGTACAGCATCATATGGTCGGCGGAGGCCAGGAGTTCGTCGTACCGCAGATCGATCTCAGCCTGCCCGCCGGTGGCCACTTCGTGGTGGTGGCATTCCACATCCAGGCCGCAGCGCTGCATGGTCAGCACCATCTGGCTGCGCAGGTCCTGGTAGTGGTCCGTGGGCGGGACGGGGAAGTACCCTTCCTTGTAGCGCGGCCGGTAGCCCAGGTTGTCGCGCTCCCGCCCCGTGTTCCAGCGGCCTTCTTCGGCGTCGATGAAGTAGAAGCCGGAGTGCTGGTCCTGGTCGAACCGGATGTTGTCGAAGATGAAGAACTCGGCCTCGGCTCCAAAGTAGGCCGTGTCGGCGATGCCGGAGTTCCTCAAGTACATCTCGGCCTTGCGGGCAATCCAGCGCGGGTCGCGCTCATAGTGCTGGCGAGTGATCGGGTCGATGATGTCGCAGATCATCACCAGCGTGGGCGTCTCGGCGAAAGGATCCATGAAGGCGGTGGCCGCGTCGGGCATCAGCAGCATGTCGCTTTCCGAGATGGCGGCCCAGGCCCGGATGCTGGAACCGTCGAACCCGTAGCCTTCTTCCAGGGCGGCCTCGGTGAGCTCGCCGATGGGATAGGAGACGTGGTGCCACAGCCCCGGGATGTCGCTGAAACGCAGATCGATTTGTCGCGCTTCGTTTTTCTTGGCAAACTCTAGCAGCTCTTTAGGACTCATCCAACCTCCCTTGGTGAATACACGTATAACGGGAATGCCGCGACCGGAAATTGCTATCAGGATACCCGATAGCCCCACGGCGCGTCAACCGGCGCGTACCTCCGGGGTGGCGCCTCACCTCGCTGCGGGGGATACTGTATCCATGACTGCACGAGTGTGGCGTGTTGTAGTGGCTTGCGCGGCGCTGGCCGTCATCGCCGGCGCCGACGAAGGGATGTGGCTGTTCAACGATCCGCCGCTCAAGCTGCTGGGGGAGAAGTACGGCTTCGAGCCGCCGGCGGGCTGGATGGAGCATTTGCAGAGGGCGTCGGTGCGGTTCAACAACGGGGGCTCGGGTTCCTTCGCCTCCGCCGCCGGCCTGGTGGTGACCAACCATCATGTGGCCGCCGACTGCATCCAGAAGCTCAGTTCCGAGGGCCGGGACTACCTGGCGACGGGCTTTCATGCCCGCAGCCGGACGGAGGAGGGGAAGTGCCCCGACCTCGAGCTGAACGTCCTGATGAGCATCGAGGATGTGACCGGGCGGATCGAGGCGGCAGTGAAGCCGGGGACCAGCGCGGCGGAGGCGGAGAAGGCGCGGCGGGCGGCGATGAACACGCTCGAGAAGGAGTCGCTGGACAAGACCGGCCTGCGCAGCGACGTGGTGACGCTCTACAACGGCGGGCGCTACCACCTCTACCGCTACAAGAAGTACACCGACGTGCGGCTGGTCTTCGCGCCGGAGAAAGCGATCGCCTTCTTCGGCGGGGACCCGGACAACTTCGAGTACCCGCGCTATGACCTGGATATCTCCTTCTTCCGCGTGTACGAGAACGGCAAACCCGCGGTGATCCGCGACTACTTGAAGTGGAACGCGAGCGGCGCCCGTGAAGGCGACCTGGTCTTCATCTCCGGGCATCCTGGGCGGACCGACCGCATGGACACCGTGGCCCACCTGGAGTTCCTGCGGGACCGTAGGAACCCTTACGTGCTGGACCTGCTCCGGCGGCGCGAGGTGCTGCTGAGGACCTTCAGTGAGCGCAGTGCGGAGAACGCGCGGCGCGCCCAGGACGAGCTGTTCAGCTACCAGAACAGCCGCAAAGCCTACCTGGGGATGCAGGCCGGGCTTCAGGACCCGGCGGTGATGAAGCAGAAGCGCGCCGAGGAAGAGGCGCTGCGGGCCCAGGTGATGGCGTCGCCCAAGCTGAAGCCAGCCTATGGGGATGCCTGGGCGCAGGTGGAGGCGGCGCTGAAAGCCTGGGACCAGGTTCTGGTGGAGCGGGCGCTGCTGGAACTGGGCCACGGACTCGACAGCGATTTGTTCGGAATCGCGCGGGGACTGGTACGGCTGGCGGGGGAGACGGCCAAGCCCAATGCGGAGCGGCTCCGAGAGTACGCGGAGGCGGGGCTGGAGTCGCTGCAGCAGCAGCTCTTCTCGGAGGCGCCGAGTTACGCGGATTTCGAGACCGTGAAGCTGGCGGATTCGCTCAGCATGTTGATGGAGAAGCTGGGCGCGCGGGACGAGCTGGTTCAGAAGGCGCTGGCCGGGAAGCCGCCACGGGAGCGGGCCGCCGAGTTAATCCAGGGAACCCGCCTGCGCGACGTGGCGTTTCGAAAGCAACTGGCGGAGGGAGGCCGGAAGGCGATTGAAGCTTCCAGTGATCCGATGATCGCGCTGGCGCGGCTGGTGGACCCGGCGGCGCGCCAGGTGCGCAGGGCCTACGAGGAGCAGGTGGAGGAGCCGCTACGGCAGGCCTACAGCAAGCTGGCTAACGCGCGCTTCGCGGTCTTCGGCACGGCGCTGTATCCGGACGCGACCTTCACGCTGCGGCTGGCAAGCGGTCAGGTGAAAGGCTTCGCCGAGGGCGGCAAGCCGGTGGCGTGGACCACCACTTTGGGCGGCGCGTTTCAGCACGCGCAGGCGCACGAGAACCGGGAGCCCTTTGCGCTGCCGCCGAGCTGGGTGGAGGGCCAGGGGCGCTTGAAGCTGGCGACGCCGTTCAACTTCGTGAGCACCAACGACTCGGTGGGGGGCAACTCGGGCAGTCCGGTGGTGAACCGCCAGGGGGAGTTCGTGGGGATCATCTTCGACGGCAGCCTGGCCTCGCTGGTGTGGGACTACGTCTACACGGAGGAGCAGGCGCGGTCGGTCTCGGTGCACTCGGCGGGGATCCTGGAAGCGCTGCGGACGATCTACCGCGCCGAGGCGCTGGTGGGCGAGCTGACGGGGGCGCGTTGACAATGTGACCAATTATGGTTACGATGTGGTCATGAGACAGGTTCGTATTGCCGAGCTTAAGAGCCGACTGAGCGAGCACCTGCGGGCCGTGCGCCGAGGTGAAGTGGTCACCGTGATGGACCGCGATACGCCGATCGCGCGGATCGTGCCGTATAGGGAGGAAGGGCCGCCGCTGGTGATCAGGCGTCCGGCCCCGGGTGGTCCGCGGCTTGGAGAGGTGCCACTGCCTCCGCCCGCGAAGACCAAGGTGGACATCGTGGAGCTGTTGCTGGAGGACCGGGGCAAGCGATGATTGCCTACGTGGATTCCTCGGTGCTGCTGCGTAAGGTCCTCGGGCAGGCAGGATCGCTGCGGGAGTGGAGCTCGCTCGAAGGCGTGGTGAGCGCGCTGGTGGAGGTGGAGTGCCTCAGATCGCTGGACTGCTGGCGGCTCAGGGAGCGGACCCCGGAAGCCGAAGCAGCGCCCAAGCGCGAAGCGGTGTTTCGCCTGCTGGAGAGGGCCGAGGTAGTGGAGGTGAGCCCCGCGGTGCTGAGCCGTGCGGCGCAGCCGCTGCCCGTCTCGCTGGGCACCCTGGACGCGATCCATCTGGCGACCGCGCTCCTGTGGTCGGAACGGGCCCGCTCCCCTCTCGTGATGGCCACCCACGATGCGGCCCTGGGCCTGGCGGCGCGAGCCATGGGGCTGCGCGTAATCGGGCTGTAGAGCGGTGCGGGCCGAGGTGCATCCTTCCAGCGACCGGTCGGTGGTGGTCCGCCTGGGCCGCCAGATCGGCGCGGAGGCCCGAGAACGGGTGCGGCGACTGCTGTGGCTGCTCCAGGCGGAGCCGATCGCGGCCGTGCGCAGCCTCCACCCGGCGTATTGCTCGGTGCTGGTGAGCTTCGATCCGGCGCGCACGACGCACGCGGAGGTCGGACGCGCACTGGAGGGCTATCTGGAGCGCCTGGATACGGTTCGGCTGCCGCAGCCGCGCGTGGTTGAGATTCCGGTGTGCTACGGCGGAGAGCACGGCCCGGACCTTGAGGAGCTGGCGGCTCACTGCGGCCTCGCGCCTTCCGAGGTGGTAGAACTGCACGCGGCAGGCGACTACACGGTGGATTTCCTGGGTTTTGCGCCGGGCTTTGCCTACCTGTCGGGCTTGAGCCCGCGGCTGGCGACGCCGCGTCTGGCGGTTCCACGCCGCCGCGTGCCGGCGGGCAGCGTCGGCATCGCCGGAGAGCAGACCGGTGTCTATCCCTTCTCCACGCCCGGGGGCTGGCGGCTCATCGGCCGCACGCCGCTCAAGCTGTTTGATGCGGGGCGCGAGCCGATGTCGCTGCTGGGAATAGGGGATCGCGTGCGGTTCGCGGCGGTAGAGCCGGAGCGGGCATGGCAGTGATCGAGGTGCTGTCGCCGGGGCTGCTGACTACGGTGCAAGATCTAGGCCGCCACGGCTACGGCCATCTGGGCGTCTCGCCTTCCGGCGCCGCGGACCCGGTAGCCTTGCGCCTGGGCAATCTCCTGGCCGGCAATGCGCCCACCGCCGCCGCGCTCGAAATGACGCTGGCCGGAGGAAGATTCCTGTTCCCAGAGGGCGCCCTGGCCGCGCTCGCCGGCGGCGACTTCGAAGCGACCCTCGACGGCCACCCTGTGCCCATGTGGGCTGCTCTGGAGATCCCTCCGGGCGGGACGCTGGCGGTGGGCGCGGCCCGCTCGGGTGCGCGCTGCTACCTCTGCGTGCGCGGCGGCATCGCGGTGCCGCTCTTTCTCGGAAGCGCCTCGACGCAGCTTGCCTGCGCCTTGGGCGGGTTCCACGGCCGCCGCCTGCGGCGGGGTGACCTGCTGGAAACAGCCGCCGCCCAGGGTCCGGTAGCGCCCCGCGCGCTCTCCTCGAGGGCCTTGGAGTACCTGGCGCCGTCAAAGACTCTCCGCGTCACTCGGGGTCCCGAGTGGGAGAGCTACGACGCGTCCTCGCGCGAGGCTTTCCTCTCCACGCCCTACCGCGTCGCCGCGGATTCCGATCGCGCCGGCCTGCGCCTGGAAGGGGCATCGCTAGTGTCCTGCTTCGCAAATGCATCAGCAATGCTTGCTTGTGGGGCAGGCCTTCAGCCTGCCGCGCCGCAGGCGAAACCGCCTGCGCCACGTGGCAGCGCATTTCCGAGGGGATTGCGAAGCAGGACACTAGCGATGCGTGCGCCGGGCCGAATGATCACCGAGGGCGTCGATCTAGGCACGATTCAAGCGCCGCCCTCGGGCCAGCCGATCATTCTCCTCGTCGAGCAGCAGACCACGGGCGGCTACCCGCGCGTCGGCGTGGTGGCCTCCGTCGATCTGTTCCGCCTGGGCCAGCTCCGCCCCGGCGATGAGGTCCGCTTCCGGCTGGTAAGCCTGGAGGAGGCCGTACGGCTGATCCGCGAGCAGGAACAGTTGCTCACCTCCGAGGAGTTCCTCTTTGCCGATTGACCGCCAGCCCGTACCCTGGCGCCGCGCCGCCACGCGGGAGCAGTGGCGAACCCTGGTCGCGGCCCAGCTTGGCTGGATGCTGGATGCGACCGACGTCATGCTGTACGCCTTCGCCCTCACCGCCATCCGGGACGAGTTCGGGCTGAGTTCGGCCGCCGCCGGGGCGCTGGCGTCGGTGACCCTGGTGGCTTCCGCCGCCGGTGGCGGCCTGGCCGGGTGGCTGGCCGACCGGCACGGCCGCACGCGCGTCCTGATGGGCTCCATCCTGGTCTACTCCGTCTTCACCGGGCTTACCGCGACCGCCCGTTCAGTCACGGAACTGGCGCTCTGGCGTGCGCTGGTGGGCATCGGCCTGGGCGCCGAGTGGTCCGCCGGATCGGTGCTGGTGGCGGAGACCTGGCCGGCGGAGCACCGCGGGAAGGCCATCGGATTCATGCAAGCCGGCTGGGCCGTGGGCTACATTCTGGCCGCGCTGCTGGCGGCGGCGATCCTGCCTGGCTGGGGCTGGCGTCCGCTGTTTGTCGCAGGCACGTTGCCCGCCTTGCTGACCTTCTGGATCCGGCGCGCCGTGCCGGAGCCGGAAGTCTGGAAGCGGCAACCGCGGCACGCGCCGGCGCTCGGGGAAATTTTGCGGCCGCCGCTCGCCCGCCGCACCTTGCTCGCCACGCTGCTCTGCTCGGTGCTGCTGTTCGCTTACTGGGGACTGTTCACCTGGATCCCGGCATATTTGGCGAGTCCCCTCTCGCAGGGCGGGGCGGGGCTGGGCCTCGTCAAGTCCTCGGCCTGGATCGTGCCCATGCAGATCGGGGCTTTCCTGGGCTACACGCTGTTCGGCTTTCTTGCGGACCGCTTCGGGCGGCGCCCAGTGTTCCTGTTCTTCGTGCTTGGGGCGGGCATCATGGCGCCGCTCTATGGCGCCGGCCACCGCAGCGAGACGCTGCTGCTGGCCCTGGGCCCGCTAATCGGTTTCTTCGGCCACGGCTATTTCAGCGTCTTCGGCGCCCTGCTGGCTGAGTTGTTCCCCTCGCGGGTACGCGCCACCGCCCAGGGCCTCTGCTACAACACGGGCCGCGCCGCCAGCGCCCTGGCGCCCGCGGCCATTGGCGCCGTCGCTGCCCGCGTCGGCCTGGGCGGCGCGCTGGGCGTCACTTCCGCTTTCTTCTTCGCTGCCGGCGCGCTGATTTTCACGCTGCCGGAGACACGGGGGGCGGATCTCGAAGGGGCCCAATGAAAACCATCGACCTCAACTGCGACATGGGCGAGCTGCCGGAGGCCATCGCCTCCGGCGCGCAGGAAGCCTTGATGCCCTTCATCACGTCGGCGAACATCGCCTGCGGCGGCCACGCCGGCGACGAGGGGACCATGCGCGCCACTATAGAGCAGGCGTTACGCCGCGGTCTGGCGATCGGCGCTCACCCCGGTTACCCGGACCGGGAGAACTTCGGCCGGGTATCGCTCGAAATGCCGCCCGCGGAGATCGCCCACTCGGTCTACGCCCAGCTCTGCGTTCTGGCTTCAGTGGCCGCATCTGCCGGCGCTCGAATCACGCAGGTCAAGCCTCACGGCGCACTTTACAACGACGCCGCCAAGGACCCCGCCGTGGCCTTAGGCATCGCCGAGGGCGTGGCGCGCTTCAGCTACGACGTCACACTGATCGGGCTGGCGGGCTCGACGATGCTGGAGGTCTTCCGCCAAGCCGGTTTCGCCGCCGCGGCCGAGGCCTTCGTTGATCGCCGTTACGAGCCTGACGGCTCCCTGCGCTCGCGCCGCCTCGCCGATGCCTTGATCGACGGCCCCGAAGAAGCCGCGCGCCAGGCCCTGGAGATCGTCGAGCGCGGCCGCGTCAACGCCTCGGGGGGCTCCTGGGTCGCTGTGGCCGCCGACACGCTGTGCCTCCACGGGGACACACCTGGAGCCCTGGACATCGCCAGGGCGGTGGGGGAGAGCCTCCAGCGGGCGGGCATCAGCCTAGCGCCGCTCGGCCGGTAATGACCGGGGTTGTCGGGTAGGGTATCGCCACGTGGGCATTCCAGGGCAGAAGTCCGGCAGGCACACGCGCAGATTTTCGCGTAACCTTTGCGATACTCAGACGTCTTAATACTGTGAGGTCTGAGTATGCCCAAGCCCGACTCTCTCCAAGGCTCGCTCGATCTGCTCGTGTTGAAGATCCTCTCGCGCCGGGCCCGCCTGCACGGCTACGCCATCATGTCCGCCATCCAGGGCATGTCCGGCGAAGTGCTCCGCGCCGAGGAGGGTTCGCTCTATCCGGCGCTGCACCGGATGGAGGAAGCCGGCTGGATTCGCGCCGAATGGGTCACCAAAGACACCGGACGCCGGGCACGCCTGTATGAACTGACGGCGGCGGGCAAGAAGCAACTTGCCGCCGAAGAGTCGCGCTGGCAGGCGGTGACTTCGGCCGTAAATCGCGTTCTGAGGACGGTCTGATATGTCTTTGTGGTCGCGCATCACAAATGTGCTTCGCGGCGATCGTTTGAGCCGCGAGATCGATGAAGAGTTCGAGTCGCACATCGAAGAAGCGATCGATCAGGGCCGCGACCTCGCCGAAGTTCGGAGGGCGTTCGGCTCCGCGCTGCGGCAGCGGGAAGAGAGCCGCGACATCCGGCTCATCCCGTGGCTCGATTCGCTCCGTGCCGATGCCGTCTTCGGCTGGCGGCAGCTCAAGAAGAACAAGGTGACCTCCGCCGCGGCGATCCTGTCACTGGCTCTGGCGATCGGGGCATGCACATCGGCATTTCGGATCATCGACGCCCTGCTGCTGCGGCCTTTGCCAGTGATGGAGCCCGAGCGGCTGTACGTTCTTTCTCGTCAAGGATTCGGTGCCGATGGCAAGCCCGCAACGTACGACGGCTGCGAGTATCCGCTGTTCCGCCAGATGCGCACCGCGGTGAGGGATAAGGCCGAGTTGATTGCGATCTCGTATCCCATGCGGATGGATGTGACCTACGGGTCGGACCACGAGATGGAGAGAGCGTACCGGCAATACATTTCGGGGTGGATGTTCGGCTCGTTCGGACTCCGGCCCGCCCTGGGGCGGCTGTTCACCGAGAACGACGA
This sequence comes from uncultured Solibacteraceae bacterium, assembly GCA_964353255.1. Classification (GTDB taxonomy): domain Bacteria; phylum Acidobacteriota; class Terriglobia; order Bryobacterales; family Bryobacteraceae; genus VFZS01. Next base: position 13,267 of record CAYGVJ010000063.1, read on the forward strand.
TCTCAAGCCAGGCGCGCATCCGTACGCTGTGCTTTCTCACGACTATTGGACGAGCCGCTTCGGACAGGATCCGAAAGTGATCGGGCGCAGATTCCGGATGGGCAACGAGCTTTACGAGATCATCGGCGTCGCCCAGGAGCGCTTCACCGGCACCGAGACCGGCACCGTGACCGACATCTTCGTTCCCACGATGATGCATGCCGGGGTCAACCGTTCAAACTGGAGTTGGTTCCGGACGTGGGCGCGGCTGAAGCCGGGCGTGGCCGCCGAACCTGTTCGCGAGAGGCTGCGCCCCGTGTTTCGAGCATGGCGCGAGGAGAGGGTGAAGGGGTTCGCCGGATGGCCCAAACAGCGTCGGGATCATTTCGTCAACGAAACGCTATTGCTGGAGCCCGCGGCCGCGGGCGTTTCCAGGTTGCAGAGAGACTACCGCCGTCCGCTGGCGGCTCTTGGTGCGTTGGTGGCGCTGGTGCTGCTCATTGCCTGCGCGAACGTCGCCAACCTGATGACAGCCCAGGCGGCGGCGCGGGCGCGCGAGATGGCGCTCAGAGTCTCGATCGGCGCGGGACGATGGCGTCTGGTGCAACTGGTCCTGGTGGAAAGCGCCTTGCTGGCGTTCTTCGCGGCCGCGATCGGCGGGTTGTTCGCATGGTGGTCCGCGCCGTTCGTCGTCGGCATGATCGATTCGCCGGACAATCCGGCACGCTTGTCTCTTCCGGCGGACTGGCGGGTGCTGGGATTCGGCCTGGCGCTGGCCCTTGGCGTGACGTTCCTGTTCGGTTTGGCGCCGGCGCTACGCGCCTCGGGAGTCAAGCCGGTTAGCGCGCTCAAAGGCGGAGAAGACCCGCACTCGCGACGCCGCTTGATGCATGCGCTCGTCGCCGTACAGGCCGCCTTTTGTTTTCTGGTGCTTTTCGTCGCAGGTCTGTTTGTCACCACGTTCGACCGCCTGTCGAATCAGCCCACCGGGTTTTCCGCCGAACGGGTTCTCACTCTCGATACCGTCTCCGAACGTGCTCAACCACCGGCCTTCTGGGACCAGGTGGCCGAACATCTGCGCGCGGTGCCAGGGGTCGAGACGGTCGCGCTGGCCGGATGGGCGCTGCTGACCGATAGCAGTAGGGCCGAGTTCGTATCGATCAACGGCGCGCCTCCGACCGAGGTTCTGGCCTACTTTCTGGATGTCTCGCCCGGCTGGACAGAAGCAATGAAGATTCCCCTCATCGACGGGAGGGACTTCCGCGCCAGCGACACGTCTCCAGGCGTTGCGATCGTCAACAATGCTTTCGCGAAGCAATACTTCAACGGTGAGAATCCAACCGGAAAGTCGTTCGAGAGCAGGGGGGGTATGCGCTTTCAGATCGTGGGTCTGGTCCGCGATGCCCGCTACCTCAACATGCGCGAGCCCATCTTGCCGACGGCCTATGTTCCGTTTCACTCGATCAACGCCACGGGCGTGTCGCAGCCCAGAAGTTGGGGGACGTTCATCGTGCGCACGTCCGGCTCCAACCCACTCGCGCTCGCGCAGAGCCTGCGGCGCGAGGTGTCGCGTGCGCGGCCCGAATTCCGCGTCAGCACCATCCGCACACAAACGGAGATCAATCAGTCGCACACCGTCCGCGAGCGGCTGCTGGCGATGCTGGCGCTGTTCTTCGCGGTGGTGGCGCTGCTGCTCGCGGGTGTCGGCCTGTATGGCGTGCTCGACTACTCGGTGCTACAACGCCGGCGCGAAATCGGCATTCGCATAGCGATTGGCGCGCAAGCCGGCGAGATCGCGCGGCGCGTGACCGTGGATGTCTTCTCGATGGTGCTCGTGGGGGCGGCTGCGGGCCTCGCGCTCGGCATGGCAGCGGTGCGCCACATCGAGTCGCTGTTCTACCAGGTAAAGGCCACCGACTTGAGCGTGCTGGCGCTTCCGTCGCTGACCATTCTCGCGGCGGCGCTACTGGCCGCACTGCCAGCGGTGATCCACGCGGTCCGAATCGACCCGGTCACCATGCTGCGCGCCGAATAGACGCCGGGCCAGGCCCTGGAGATCGTCGAGCGCGGTTTGGGAAAAGCTCGCACGGGCCGGCGTCCGCGTGGCGGGGCTAGGACGGCTGGGATCTTGCCGCGGCGGTTCCCAGTAGCTCCAGGTGGCTGGGTTCGGCGCCGACGACCGCCTTGAGCGGGATGGACCGGTCGAAGGTGGCGAGCTTCCCTTTGTGGCTGACCGCCAGCCCCAGCAGATAGACGTCGGTAATCTTCTGATGGCTCCCGATGAACTGCGCGCGGAACAGGTTTTCACCGAGCAGCGAGAGTTCGTCTGCCCAGAACTGGTGATCCGGGCTGGCGCAGAAGAGGCGGAGGCGGGAGATCACCTCCGCGGGGGTGGCTTCCACCGTCGGGTAGGCGGGGTTGCTCAGGACGCGGACGCAGCCGTTGACGGTGAGGGGGCAGGTGGCCCAGCCGCGCCGGCGGTGGGCGCCGAACCAGCGGTGGGCATCTTCGTGGTTGGGGTGCGCGGGGTCGAACAGGGCCACGAGGACGTTCACATCCAGCAGGGCCACGCTCATGACTCGTCCCGTAACTGGTTGACCAGGCCCAGGTGGGGTTTCCGGGCGCCGGGCTTGGGGGTGAACAGCGGCACGCCGTTGCGCAGCTTGGGAGGCGACTTAGGTTCTAGCGCCTGGCGCGCGAGTTCGGAGATGACCTGGCCGGCGGTCATGCCGCGCTGCCGGGCGAGCTGGCGAGCCACCTGGAGCACGTCCTCGTCGAGGTTAAGGGTGGTGCGCATGGTACTAGCATACAACACCACCAGGCCTGATGCGTGATGCAGGGCCCGCGCCGGGCCGCCGCCGGGTAGACTATCGTTCTTCAGGAGGGAGACATGCCCAACACCCCATGCTTTATGACCCGGCGCAGCTTCTCGTGGACGCTGTGCGGTCTGCCGTTCTCGCTGAGCCTGCCGGCGGCCGACTCCGATTCGATGCCCTGGAACGAGCCGGCGACCGTAGCCAGAGTGTATCTGGCTTCGGAGCAGGTCCACTGGCCCAGGCCGGACCTGGACGTGGCCAAGGACATCGCCGAGGTTGAAGCTCGCCTCAAGGAAGTCGAGCGCAAGCACACGCGCAACGTACGCTTCGTGGGCGGCGAAGTGCTCCGCAAGGACGAGGAAGTGCGCCCGTGGCTGGCCCGCATGGGAGACATCGACGGGGTGCTCATCGTCCCGGTGACCCAGCCCACCGGGCCGCTGCGGCCGCTGGTGGACGCGCTGAACGTGCCCGCGCTGTTCTTCTCACGCCCCTACGCGACGCACGCCTGGTCAACCGTTGCCGGGCTCCGCAGGAGCGGCCGGAAGATCGACGTGCTGGCCACCACCAGTTACGGCGATCTCGATCCTTACATGGAGATCTTCCGCACCGTTCATCACCTGCGCAGGAGCAAGGTCATCGTGGGCGCCGCGAAATCCGCCGGCCGGCAAGCCACCATGGACGCCTACACCAAGCAGTTCGGCGCCGCCATGACCTACCTGGACTACAACGACCTGAAGGCGGCCTTCGAAGCCACCGACGCCGCCAAGGCCCAGAAGCTGGCGGACGAGTTCACGCGCGGGGCGCTCAAGGTCATCGAGCCGACGCCCAAGGAGATCCACGGCGCTCTGCGCTTCTACTTGACGGCGCTCGAGATCATGAAGCGCGAGAAGGCCAATGCCTTCACCATCGACTGCTTCGGGACCTGGCCGGCCAGTCAGATGGTGGCCTACCCCTGCATCACTTGGTCAAAGCTGAACGACCAGGGTCTCTATGGAGTGTGCGAGGGCGACCTGCACTCGACCATGACGCAGATCATGGTGACCGGCTACTCGGGGATGCCGGGGTTCGTCTCCGACCCGGTCTTTGACACCAGCCGGGACGAGGTCATCCACGCCCACTGCGTGGCGGCCACCAAGATGAAGGGTGTAAACGGGCCATCCTCGCCGTACCTCATCCGCCATCACCTGGAGACCGCCGAAGGCGCGGTGCTTCAGGTGTTGATGCCCTCGGGCGAGACGGTGACCGCGGCCCGCTTCGACGGCCCTGCGCGGATGCTGGTTTCGACCGCCGAAGTCACCGGCCCGGTGGACAGCGACCGCGGCTGCCGCACTCAGATCCGCACCCGAGTCCGGGACGCCGAGAAGTGGCTGCAAAGCTACAGTTCCGGCCTGCACCGGGTGATCTTCTACGGCGACCACACCCGCGCCATCGACCGCCTGGGCCGGCTCCTGGGCTTCGAGGTGGTGCGGGAGATGTAGCCCCGCCGTGGAACAGCATTCCTGCCTGTTTGCGTCACGCAGGCGCGAAAAGCTTCAGCCCCGGCACGTCGCGAAAGTCGGCTTCGTTGAGGGTCCACAGCGCCCCATCGCGGGCCAGGGCGCAGGCGGCGATGGCCAGGTCGATTTCGCGCCCGCGCGGCTTCCTGACGGCGGCGTATAGCTTTGCCGCCAGAGCCGCCTCGCGTGAGCCGAAGGGCACGGCTGACTCCCGGGGGAACAGAGCCTCCTGGGCGGCGAGTTCCTCCGGCAGGCGCGGCCCCCGCAGCCACTCGTAGAGAACCAGGGTCGGAGCCAGGATGCGCTCGCCGCGCTCGATGGTCCGGCGCAGCGCGGCCGCGGAGCGCCTCGGCCCGCTGAGAGCGTCGATGAGCACGGAGGTGTCGAGCAGGATCACCCGCCCCTCGCCCTGGCTGGTCGCCGTCCACCCGCCCGACGGCTCCGCCGGATGGCGTCGAGTTCTTTCTCGACCCCGGCCAGCGGGTGGGCCGGAATGCGCGGAATCAACTCATCGAAGACCCGAAGCAGGTGCAGCCGCTCACGCTCGCTCAGCCGCCCGATCCCCTCGTGAAAGTCGTGGATTGCCTCGCGCACCACTTCGCTCTTGGGTTTGGCCAGCCGCTCCGCGGCGTCCTGGAGCCGGGTCACGGTGGGCTCATCCAGAGTGAAGGTGACTTTGACCGTGGCCATACTCGAACCATATTACCATACTCAGGCGGCTTGGCGCCGCGCACAGGGCCACCCGCCTCGCGCTGGCAGCACGGCCTCGGCTCGCGGTATCCTGCCTGTTTCAGCAATCGAAAGGTCATTCCCGATGCCCGGACTCTTTGCGCTCAGCATCAACCCGGATACGTATAAGGCTGACTTCCTGGAGGACCTGTTCCTGGGCACCTTCTACCACCAGCACCTGGGCGAGGCCTACTCCGGCCTGTCAACCTGCGCCAACGGACAGTTCCAGATCCGCACTCATCGGGGCCTCTTTCGCGTCACCTTCACGGAAGATCTGGGCGGGCTGCGGGGAACCGAGGGCATCGGCTACTGCGGCTCGGTCCGGGAGCCCCACTTCTCCGAGTCCAGACTGGGCAAGCTCTCCTGTTGCTTCTCCGGAAACGTCACCAACCTCCAGGAACTGGTGGAACGTTTCCGGAACTTCGGGCAGATCTTCACCCGAGGCGACGACATCGAGATCATCACCATGCTGGTCGTGCAGGGCAACGACGTGGTGGACGGCATTCGGAGAATGGCCAGCGAAGCTGAGGGCGCTTTTTCGCTGCTGGTCCTCACTCAAGAGGGGGTCTATGCCGCGCGTTGCCCGAGCGGCCACTGGCCACTGGTTATCGGCACGAAGGAAGGGGCGGCGGCGGTCGCCTCCGAGTCCGGCGGCTTCGCGAACCGGGGATTCGGACGGGTGAGAGACCTCGAACCAGGAGAGATCGTTCTCCTGAAAAACGGCCAGTGGGAGACCCAGGGGAGAACGGAGCGGAGCAGAGTCCAGGCGTGCAGCTTTTGCTGGGTGTATACAGGCTTCCCCAATGGGGTTTTCGAGAACGTCCCGCACTCGCTGGTCAGGAAGAGGCTGGGAGCGGCGCTGGCCCGCCGGGACATCGAGAGGGGATTCGTCCCCGACATAGTCATTCCGGTTCCGGACTCCGGCAGGTTCCATGCCATTGGTTATCACCAGGAGTTTTGCCGGCAGATGATGGCCGGAAACATCCAGCGAGTGCCTTTCTACGATGAGCTGCTACTCAAGTATCCTTACGCGGGCAGGAGTTTCATTCCGCAGGACCAGCGGCAGAGAGACCGCGAAGCGCGGATCAAGCTTCTGGCGAGCGGAGAGGATTGCCATGGCAAAATAGTGGCGGTCTGTGATGACTCGATCGTCAGGGGCACGCAGGCTCAGACGGACCTGGTGCCGAAGCTGAGACAGACGGGCGTCAAAGAGATTCACTTCAGGATTTCCAACCCGGAGTTGCGCTCCCACTGTCGGTGGGGACAGACGACACGGAAAGGCGAGGTGCTGGCCGGTCGGATTCCGGCGAAAGAAGACCGGGTGAAGTTCCTGGGCGTCGAGGGCCTGGAGTACAACATGATTGAGGACCTGGCCGAGGCCATCGGACGGCCGGTAGAGAGTCTGTGTGTGGACTGTTCGCGGGATTGAAGCGCCGGGGCGAGGGAGGATTGCGGAAGCGCCATGAGCAGGAATGCCGGCGAGCAGTTGATGGTTCCGAACGCCAGCGCAAGGAACAGGTAACGACAATGCGACTCCGCACGCTCTGCTTCTGCATTACAATCTGCGCGCTCGCCGTGATGCCGGCGCGCGCTCAAACCCAACGGGAATCCGCCCCCCGCCAAGCCCATCCCGCGTCTGGAGAAGCGGGGCGCGGCCACCCAACTGATCGTCGATGGCCAGCCCTTCCTGCTCCTGACGGGGGAACTCGGCAACAACACGTCCTCCACTCTCGAGAACATGAAGCCGATCTGGCCGAGTCTGGTGAAAATCAATCTCAACACGGTCCTGGCCGCAGTGGCCTGGTCCTGGATTGAGCCCGAGGAGGGCAAGTTCGACTTCACCCTGGTTGACGGCCTGATCGAGGAGGCCAGGCGCCACAACCTGCGTTTGGTCTTTCTGTGGTTCGGGAGCTGGAAGAACGGCACTTCGAGTTACACTCCCGGTTGGGTCAAGCGGGACTTCGAGCGGTTCCCGCTCGTTCAGGACAAGGAGGGCAGAGGCCGGGAAATCCTCTCGACCTTCAGCGATGCCAACTCGACGGCCGACGCCCGCGCCTTCGCGGCTCTCATGCGGCGTATTCGCCAACTGGACAGCCAGGCGCGCACGGTCATCATGATCCAGGTGCAGAACGAAGTGGGAGTCCTGGGAGACTCCCGCGACCGGCGCCCCGCGGCGAATGAGGCCTTCGCCAGGCCGGTGCCCACGGAGTTGATGGGCTACCTTCAAGAGCACAAGGACGCGCTGCTGCCGGAATTCCGCAAGGTCTGGGAGGCCGGCGGCTTCAAGACCTCGGGGAGCTGGGAAGAGGTCTTCGGCCAGGGCCCGGCCGCGGATGAGATCTTCATGGCGTGGCACTATGCGCGGTACCTCAATCGGGTGGCGGAGGCGGGCAAGAAGGAATACCCGCTGCCGATGTTTGTGAACGCGTGGCTGGTGCAGCCGCGCGACAAGCAGCCGGGCGACTACCCGAGCGGCGGCCCGGTGGATCACATGCATGACGTCTGGCGGGCCGGCGCGCCGCAGATCGACATTCTGGCCCCGGACATCTATTTGACGAACTTCGACGAGCTCTGCGTCCGGTACAGCCGGAGCGGGAACCCGCTGCTCATCCCCGAGGCCCGCGCGGACGCCGCCAACCTGTTCCGCGCCATCGGCCACCACAACGCCATCGGCTTCTCGCAGTTTGGGATTGAAAGGCAAATGGATCCCGAGAGTCTCTTCGCCCGGAGCTACGCCGTCCTCTCGCAACTGGCCCCGCTGATTCTGGCCAACCAGGGCAAAGGCACTATGGACGCCGTCGGCGTGACGGCGGATGACCCGGCCCAAAAGGTTTCCGTGGGGAACTACACTTTCAACGTCACGATGGGCCGCGGCCGATGGGGCGTGCCTCCGCCCGCGCCGGCGGCGGCGCCCCAGCCCTCGCTGCGCGGATTCGCCCTTTTCATTTCGGTGGGGCCTGACGAGTATTGGGTGGCCGGCAGCGGCATCGTTTCCAGCGTGGAGCCCAACACGCCCGGACCGCCGCGGGCTAGTCTGGCCACAGTGGAAGAAGGCACGTTCCAGAACGGCTGGTGGGTGGTCGGGCGTCACTTGGCCGGCGACGACACGGGGCAAGGCGGCGAAGCCCGGGCAAGCCTCCGGCTGCCCGCCAACCGCGTCAGCATCCTGCACGTCAAGTTGTACCGCTACCGCTGAGGGTGAAGGGACTGGAGCGGGAGACGGGAATCGAACCCGCGACGTCCGGCTTGGGAGATCGAGCGCAGGTTGACTCCGCTGGCTGAAGCCGGGCAGTCAGCCGGTCTCCGGCAACCAGACTCGCGCGTGCCCGGCCAGATCTGCTTCGTCAACATCGCATAGAATAGCGCCGGAAGGGATAGACCATGTTTCGGAAAGCAGAGTTCTTCGGTGCGGCCATCGTTGCGGGCACAGCGGCGGCAGCTCTGTTCGCCATGATGAGTCATTCGGGGTTGCAGGCCCAGGATAAACCGGTTGCCGCTACGGCCCCCCAGGCGAGCCCCCATCCGGCCGCAGGCAAGAGCGGCATGAACATCGACCCGACCGCCGATATCCATCCCTCCGTCATCCTGGAAGGAAGGGTCACGGTCGGCGCGTACACCAAGATCGATGCCGGCACCATCATCACCGGGGAGGTGACCATCGGGCACCACACGCTGATCCGCTGCAACACCACGATTCGGGGGAATAACCGGATCGGCAATTACACGCACATCTACGACAACGTAAACATAGAGGGCGGCCGGCCGGCCAAAGTCGGCGGGTCCAGGGCCGAGGCGCCCGACCGCTCGATCATCGGGGACGGCTGCTGGATCAATCACGGCGCTACCATGCACGGCACACAGGTGGACGACGGCGGCGCGGTCGGCCTCAACGCGGCCTGCGATTACAACACGCGAATCGGCAAGGGCGCCATCCTCGCCAACGGGAGCGCCACCCGGGTCGATCAGGTGATCCCTGCGAACAGCTTCGCCGAGGGTGTGCCCGCCGTGGTCAAGAAGAAGAACATTACGGATCGGGACCGGCTCGACTACTTTGGAGTGCTGCCTTCGGCATGGACCCGCTACGAAGCCGAGAGGATCGAAGCGAGCATACGGAAGAAACTGGGCCTGTAGCCCCCTGCGCGGGACGCGGTTCTCACAGAACCGACACGCCCGCTGGAAAGACGCTCCACCCACTCTGCCACTCTGCGACCGTTGGCCCGTGGCGCGGGTTAGCGCGGGGCCGGGCTGGCTCTCTGGGCCGTCAGTGCGCTGCCGCCGAGGATCTGGCGGACGGCCTCGTCGAGCAGTTCGTCCCGGCCCGCCTGGATGCCGGCGATGGTCGGCTTGACCTCGATATCCGGGATGATGCCCACGCGCTGAGTGGGACGGTTGTCCGGATAGAAGACGCCGATGCCACTGATGTAGGAGCTGAAGCCGCCCGGGAGCGGAACCGTCGAGACATTGCCGTCGGCTCCCGCCGTCGTACTGCCTATGACGATCGATCCGGGCGCCGTGCGGAAAGCCATGGTGGTGTATTCCGCCTGGCTCTGCGTCACCTCGTCGATGAGGATCACCACCTTGCCGGCGTAGTGCGGTTCTTGCGGATTGAGCCGTATGGGCGGCGTCCAATGGAACGCGCCCGGATTGGTTACGTCGCCTTGGGCGAAGCGCACGAATTCCACCGGCGCGGAGACCAGGAGCGAACCCAGAGTGTAGACCACATACTCGGACGGGTAGTTGCGAATGTCGATGATCAGCCCCTTGGTTCCGGCCGCGGCTTGGATGTAGGCGGCTGAGTCCGCCGCTTTCACAGAGCTGAGCTTGAGATAGGCGACGTCCGGCGAGAGCATCTGGAAGGTGTCGCCGGGAACGTCGTGCGTGTAGCTGGCGCTGAAGTCGAGCGCCGCGACAGGCAGACGGGTGGCCGCGAGGCTGACCAATTGATCTCCCCGGCGGATCGCCACTTGAGCCGGGCCGCAGACTCCGCGGGTCATGTAGCGACCGATGTCGCGCAGGCGCGCGGCCTCATTGGAAGCTGCGTAGAACGGCCGCCACCTCGTGACGAGATCGTCCACGGCTACGCCGTCCAACTGCTCGATGAGGTCGCCGGGCAGCAGGCCGGAGGCGGGACCGTACGTGGCGGAAGTGTGCCGGAGCACCAGCGGGCGGCCTTCGACAAAACGCACATCCACCGGCAAGTAGCAGGACCCAAGCGGCGGGCGCACGGCCAGGGAGCTCCAGAGATTGGCGTGGGTGTCATGGATTTTGGCGATGAAGCGCATCAGTTCCTGCTGGTAGGCGAGGCTGTCTTGGGCCAGCGCAATTCCAGGAATGGACTCTTCGAGAACCTTGTTCCAGTAATCCGGCGCAGTGGCGCCGTCGTCCGCCATCACATCGCGGTTGGGATAGAAATACTCGACCATGTTCCAAAAGCGAATGAGGGCGAGGAGCTGATAGCCGGAGTCCGGCAGCCTGGTGCTGGCATAGGAGAGATCGTGTTCGAAGACCGGGTTGCCGACGCCCTGCGCCAGCGACACATAGAACTGTCTGTCGGCCGGCGTGCGGTTGCGGTGGATGGACCTGAGCGTCTGGCTGAGGCCGGCGCCGAGGAGCGACTCGTCCGCCAACCAGTCGAGATTGGCGCCGAGGTAGAGATCGCTGGTGCGGAGGGTGGCGCAGGCGGTGCATTCCGCGACGGGGCCGAGGTTGGCGATCCAATCGGAAAGGGCCGCGTTGGCGCCGGCGACGTCGGCCGCGGCGAGCACTTGCGGGAGAACGCGAAACAGCTCGTAGTCCCAGTGATGGCGGCCGGTGGTGACGGCGGGGTGATGGTACTTGAGAAAGCCCCAGACCTTGGCCAGCGTGACAAGGTTCTTGATTTGTGCGTCGGAGAGGGCGGTGAGAGTGATGCGGGAACCGCCGTCGAACTCGTGGTCAACATCGAAGACCGTCGGGACCCGGTTGGGAGCCTGCGCCACGGGCTGGCCGTCCACCAGCAACTGCAAATCGTCCACCCAGGCTTTCCCCGTTCCAGCGAGGAAGAAACCGAAGACTAGTTGTTTCCCCGCCGGCAGGATGGGCACCGTGACGGAATACTCCTTCCAATCCGCGGTTCCCTTGATCCCCTGTCCCTGCAATGTGCCGAAGGCGATGGATGTGGTGGCGTCGTCTTCGCGGAGCCAGAGCGCGACAAAGTCGCTGACATCCTCGGTCTTGAAGAAGCCGCGCCACTCGACCGTTTGCCCTGCGAAATCGAGCGGAATGATGGCCATCAGAGAGGAGAACGTCCCGGGGCTGGAGGGGCCGCGTTCGATACGGGCGGAGTATTTTCCACTATGGACAACCTGGTCATCGGTGTAGATGATGTTGTCCGCCGAGATGCCGAGCCAGCCCGCGGGGAACGCGCCGGGGCGGCCGTTTTCGAACCCGAGGATACTGGCGAGATTCTGGCGGGTCAAGGTCTGGGCCGCGCCAGGGAGGGCTAGCCCCAGGCCTAGGAGCAAGCACCCAATCCGGCTCATGTTTGGCATGGCAACTCTATTTTGCTCCCTTCAGGAATCGAGTACGCTCCGAATTCGAGACGTATGACTCCGGTAAGGCGTTTCAACCGGTCCAAGAGAACGGCAACCTCAGCGTCACGAATGCCGGCCTTGTCGGTCAACCGATTCGAGGAGGTGTTGGAGCGGGAGACGGGAATCGAACCCGCGACGTGGGATAGGCGCTCACCCCCGCGTCTGGGCCAGCACGCGCGCCAGCGTCTCGGCCGGGGTGGCGACCAGGACACCGCGCAACGATCTGCCATACAGACGGCCGAAGTGCGTGCGGTCGCCGGTGACCAGAAGATCCGCCCGGGCTTGCGCCGCGGCTCCCAGGATCGGGGCATCCTTGTCGGGCAGCATCTCGGCGCGCGCCCATTCGGCGTTCTCCGGCGAGCACTCCGGGCAGACCACAACCGCCCGGAGCAGTCGCTCCAGTCGCGGCAGAAGCTTGGGGTGCTTGAGTTCCAGGTTGCGGCGGGCTTCTTCCATGGCATGCGGGGAGGCGATCAGCGCGCAGTAGCCCCTTCCTGCCAGCCTGAAAAGCGCGGCCGCCCGGCCCTCCGCATTCTGGGCTGCGCTGAACAGGACGTTCGCATCGAGGAAGAGGCGCACCGGCTATCGCCTTACGGCCCTGAGTCTCTTGCGCTCCGCGGCGGAGAGCCGGTCGGCGTCCTGGAATTCGCGGAGGCGCTCTGCGCTGTAGATTTCGAGTGGGTACACACCGGCCTGACGGAGGAGGATCGCCCCGTCGGCGGTCACCTCCACCAGCATCGGAGTCTCCTTGCGGATGCCGACCCTCTCCAGGATGGTCTTGGGGATCGAAACCTGGCCCTTGCTGCCGACCTTCACCAGTTGCACGATTCCATTGTATCCGATTTCCGGGGCGCCGGAATCCGGCGGATGAGAGGCCGACGGGGGGAACGGCAACCCGCCGAGGAAAAGCTCGCACTGCTCAGGAGTGTCCGAGCAAGACCGTCACAACACAAGCTTCACGGGGTGACGTAAATGATTATGGGCGGTTGGCCGTACGAGCGTGCCGCGGCCCAGAGGAGCAGCCATCCCGGCGGGAGATCACCATAGCTCGGCAGGCGGAAGTTGATCTCTTTGACGCCGGGTACAGCTCCGGGCGCAGGCCCGGCATACTCAACTGTAGCGCGCACGCCGCCAACGAACACAGGAACAGATGCGGGAAGTGGCCCGGTTCCGAAAACCGCGACCACGGAGGCCCACCTCGCCGGGTTGTTCGGACCGTTCACTGTGCCGTCCTGATTCAGGGCCGCTGCGAGCCCACGCCCGGACCCGTCCGCGGCGAGTACCGCGAAATCGAAAGCATCGGCGATGGAGAGCACGGTACTGGCGACAGGAGCGCCCCGCAACCGCACCTCGACCTGGGCTGAGCCACGGGCCGTGTCTTCTGGGGTGTAAAACGTTACCAGACCCTGCTGCACCGAAACCAATGGCGCCGGGACCTGATTGATCAGCACCTGAACGCCGGCCAATGTCAGGGGAAGGCTGCCGCTGCCATCGAAGGAAGCATTGGCTTGCTCCAGCGGCCCGAGCTGGTTGCCGACCAGCGTGCTCAACCCGCCTGGCGCCACGACGGTCCGTCGTTCCCGGCTGGCTGTGTGGATCACGCAGGCAATGCCTGGGTTCGCGGGGCGGCTCGTATCAACACGCTCCAGGTCTTCATTCAGATTAAGGGACGAATCGACGAAAAGCCGGTCCGGTCCGTCAAAGGCGACGATTCGTCCCGCGCCGGGCAGGTACGTACCGTTCAGCCAAGAGCCATCCGGCGCCATCGTCCGGAGATGCAAGTTTAAGTCGGCCTGACAGGCCGCGCGGCGCGGTGCGTCAGGAACGGTCGGAAGATTCGGCCAATAAGTTGAAACGGCCGCCAACACGTTGCCGCGCGAATCGAACGATACCTCAGGGAACGCCGGGACGCTTTCCGAGTGAAAAACTCGCGAGCCGTCGGCACTCAAAGCCACCAGCGTGTACGCATCACCGCCGCCGTCGAACTGAAAGGCCGACGCGATCCAGAGGCTCCCGCCCGGAGCCAGCGCAACGGAAGACCGCGAGGTGAAGGAGCTGGTGGTTCGTCCGACTATCGGAACGTAGGTAGCCATCTGGATTCTCCCTGAAAGCTGATCCAGCATGCCAACGTAGAGATCCCAGGGGCCCTCGTGGCGGGTCTTATACGCGCCGGATGTAGTTGGCTGGCCCTCGGTCCGGGCTGCGGCAAAGGCCAAGCTGCCCGACGAGTTCGTGGAAAGCGAGGAAACTGAGCGAACGGGGGTGGTGAAACTGAATTGGGCGTTGCCAGGGACCCATTTGACGACAGAATCTCCTGTTGCGAAATAGACGCTCCCCTGAGGATCGACCGCCAACGCGCCAATCGCGTCGCCTGTGAAAGTTCCGGCGCGCAGCTTACCGCTGCCGTCGAATCGTCCCACCCACCCCTCTTGCCCATCCCTGCGTCCAACCGGTCGCGGGGCGCCAGGAGTCGCGGGAGGAAGTCCTAGAAATCTGCCGACTGTCCCAGCTACCGTGATGTCGCCATCGCGGCCGGGAACGAGCCAGGTTGGGTCGATTCCGTCAAACAGGCTCAGGAAAGCCGGATTGCCACTCCGGGATACTTTGGCAAGAAAACCGTGGTAGTAGGGGGGCCCAACAGCAGACGGACCTCCAGCCAGAACCGCGGTGTCGTCATGCCCGGGCCTTAGTGCAGACGCACGCAGAGCACCGGAGGGCGCCCGGCCAAACTCGATCACCAGCGGAAGAGCGGCGTCGTATGTCCCGACCGTCGGCCGGAACGAGCTCTCGTCAACTTGAACGAAGCGGACAGCGACCTTCGATTTTGACGTTCCCGCCGGCTGGTATGCAATCAGTTCGGCAAGCGTGAGGGAGCCCGGCCACCACACGTCGATAGAGTCCCCGGAGACCCGCCAGTGGAGCTCCTGAACTGCCTGTAGCCGCAGCAGCAACTGGTGAGGATTGCCGCCAGGAGCTACGACAATGCGAAGCATCGGAAGTCCGGTTCCACAGTTCCAGTCGGCATCAATGCCCGGGTAGATTTGGGCGTAACGTACTGTGGAGAAGTGCGGCACGTTTTCGCGCCACCATTCGGGATAGGGCAAGAGATAGAGATTCAAGGGAAATGCCACCGGGTTCTTGCCTACAGCCGCTGCTGATGGATTGGCGTCCCCGAACCGGACCGCCAGCGTGTAGGTGAGTTGAACCCTGTTCTGATAGAAGATCCGGTCATCGAGGGCAAACAGAACGTCACTGTTGTACTGCCCAACGTTCTGTTCGAAGCCCCGTTGCGGGGGCGCAACCGCAGCCCCGTAGACCATGGGCACACTTGCGAGCCAAGCGAGCCAAAATCGGGTGTGGAACACATCTGCAATCATAGCACCGCGAATTCCACAACTAAATCCCGCGTAATACAGGGGCAAGAGACGGCGCCACTGAGTCATTCCGCCTCACCGTTGGGACGCTCTGCCTAAGAATCCGCAGAATCGGCCAATGGGCGCAAGCTTCAGCTCTTGGCCTCTGACGAACGGTCGGCGACTCGGAAGTTGACCTCGAATGGCCGCTCTGGAACAGCCGGTGCGCGCCGTTTCCGAGGTAGTGCCAGCCTGGTTCAGAGGAGCCGTTCTCGTCGCAACTGTACGTTCCTGAAGGACTGGAGCGGGAGACGGGAATCGAACCCGCGACGTCCAGCTTGGGAAGCTGGCATTCTACCGCTGAATTACTCCCGCTCAGCGGGGCAGGTCACAGCCAGACCTGATTGTAGCAGATCCCCGGTGGGGCTGCCACCCCGAAGGGGGCTGCGGCGGGATACTAGAGCAGATGAGCCAAGCCGCGGAAGCTTTTGAACTCGCCATCTCAGTCCAGCCTGCTGATATCGACCAAATGGGCCATGTCAACAATGTCGCCTACCTCCGCTGGGTGCAAGAGGCCGCGGTGGCGCACTGGAAGGCTGCGGCGCCCGCCGCTGACCAAGCGAAACTTCAGTGGGTTGTGGTGCGTCACGAGATCGACTATATGCAGCCGGCCTTCCTCGGCGACGGCATCATCGCCAGGACATGGGTCGGCGCTGCAAGCCGGATCAGGTTCGAACGCCATACCGAATTGCTCCGCGCGACGGACCGGAGCGTCCTGGCAAAGGCCCGCACAGTATGGTGCCCCATAGACACCCAAACCGGGAAGCCGGCCTCCGTCAGCTCGGGCGTCCGGGCGCGCTTCTCCGTGCCGGCCCCGCTTCTGGCGGCGATCCTATGCTTGGCCACATCCATCGCCACCAACGCGCAGCCGAAGACCGGTGAATGGCAGCCGTTGTTCGACGGCAAATCGTTGCAGGGCTGGCGGGAGACGCCTTTCACGGGGCGTGGCGAGGTTCGCATCTCGAATGGGACGATCGTCCTCGGGGCTGGAAAGCCGATGACGGGCGTCACCTGGACTGGTTCATTTCCCCGGTCCGATTATGAGGTTCGCCTCGAAGGGGCCCGGCTCGAAGGGAGTGACTTTTTCGCCACCCTGACTTTCCCGGTCCAGGATTCGTATTGCACCTGGGTGACGGGCGGATGGGGCGGCGACATCGTCGGGCTGTCCAGCATAGACGGGTGGGACGCCTCGGACAACGAGACCAGGTCGTACTTCAACTTCGAAAACGGCCGGTGGTACGCGCTTCGTCTGCGGGTAACCGACGATCGGATCATGGCCTGGATCGACGATAAGCCCGTCATCGACGTCCCCATCCGAGGACGCTCGATTGGTCTCCGTCACGGTGAGATCAAGCTGTCCGCACCCTTCGGGTTTGCGTCCTACGCCACGGCCGGAGCGCTCCGCAAGCTCGAGTATCGCCTGCTACGGCCCCGGTGAGAGACGCGGGCTAACCATTCAGGGTCCAGTTGGGCCGGTACTGGCGTTTGAGGTAATCGTTCGCTTCGGGCGAATTGGTCACGCGACCGGTGGCCGCGTCGTACTCGAGTTTCTTGCCCACGCGGTGCGCCACCAGGCCCAGCAGCATTTGTTCTATCATCGTGCCGGAGTAGTCGAAGTCGCAGTGGGTTTTGCCGCTCGTGCCGTGTACGACGTTGTTGCTCCCGCCTTTGCAGGCATCGATCCAGTCGATCTGGAAGACGTCGCCCCGTCGCGTGGCCCCGCGGCCGCTCTTCTCGGCCTCGAGGATCGCCTCAACGTCTGTGTTCGGAAGGCCCAGGCCCGCCGGGATCCCACCCTCGAGAAACTGGATCACGGGGAAACCGCTCGGGCCGGGCTGCGCGTCTGGCATCGCCGTCATGCCGGCGGGAAGCGCGCGAGCGGCTGGCGCGCCCGGCCGAGGACCCCGCCCGCCGGCAGGACCCCGCCCGCTCGGGGCGAAGGCCTGAGTGGGTTGCCCCGTGCCGCCCACCAGGGGAAGAAGCTGCTCCCTGGTGCGGCGCTTGTAGTAGGTCAAATCCCCGTCGTCGTTGTTCGGAATGATCACCCGGGTGGTGAAGTCGGCGAGGATCGTGCCCTTGGTACCCTCGAAGATCGCTCCGTTCCCGATTCTGGCCACATCCAGGTAGTTCCTCGGCGCGTTTGGCTTCAGGCCGCCTTGATACCAGACCAGCGTGACCGGCCCGCGCCAGGTGTTCGCGGGATGCTCGAAGCTCACCTTCAACTTCACCGGGCAGATGTTCGGATCGTACTTGTCGCTGACTTCCTGATCGACCTCTATCGCCGTGGGAGCGCCCGCATCGATCACGTTCCACACCAGATCCATCGTATGCGCGCCCATGTCGCCCATCTGACCCACGCCGAAGTCCCGGTACATGTTCCAAAACAGGCAGTTCAAGCCGGAGGAACCGCCGAAGTACTGCGGACTGTAGGGATGGTAGGGCGACGGCCCGATCCACTGCTCGTAGTGGAGAAACGACGGCGGCTGGCCTTCGGCGCTGGGGTATCCAGGCCTGGGAAGCTGACGGCTGTCCCAACTGTGTACGGTCTTCAGTTCGCCGATCGCTCCGTCCAGCATCAGTTCCCTCAGTCGCTCGAAGTTCGGATAGGCGTGACGCTGGGTGCCGTGCTGCGTGGCCAGCTTGGCCTTCCGCCGGAGATAATTCGCCCGGACCATGCGCGCCTCCTCCACGCTGATGCCCAGCGGCTTCTCGCAGAAAACGTGCATGTCGCGATTCAAGGCCCAGTTGGCGATGAAGGCGTG
>CAYGVJ010000064.1:0-30396 GCA_964353255.1 uncultured Solibacteraceae bacterium
CATTTCCAGTGGGCGGACAGGCGAAACCGCCTGTCCCACGAGGCCTTGAGCCGCCGGCTTCAGTCCCCCCGCTGCCACCGTGCCAGGAAGCCTTCAGCGGCCAGGACCTCGTATTCCTTGTCCAGCGCGCGCGACCATTCCGCCAGCCGCCGCTCCTTGACCTTTTCGAGCAGCCGTAAGTTCTGCTCGGCCTTGCGGACCTGCTCGCGTTGGGAGGCGATTCGCGCCGCGCAGTCGGCTTCCTGCCTGGCCAGACGCTCCCGCTCGGCAGTCACCCAGCGGCGGTGAGCATCGAGAGCCTCGAGTTGCTGGGCCTCGATGACGGCCAGGGCCAGCACGGCGCGCTCGGAGTCGGCTTTGCCGGCCGCCAAGGCCTCTCGGCGCGCCCCAAGCGCTCGCAGCTCGGCGAACAGGTCCTGGAGCTTGGCCTCTTCCAACTTCAGTTGCAGCGCGCGCCACTTCAGCACCGACTCCAGGCGGAACCGAAATCGTTTCACCGTCGGCCTCGGCTACAGCAGCCCCGCCACGGCCTCCAGACGCGCCACGGTCTCCTGGAACGAGGACTTACCCGCGGCCTCTTGCTGGAGGAATTCGAGCAGTTGCGGGCGGGCCCGGATGGCGGCGTCCAGGCGGGGATTGGCGCCCGAGACGTAAGCGCCGAGCTGGATGAGATCCTCGGACTGCTGGTAGGTGGCCAGCGCCTCCCGCAGCTTGCGGGCCGCTTCCCACTGTTTTCGGTCGGAGACCTGCGGCGCCAGACGGCTGACCGAGTTCAAAACGTCGATGGCCGGGTAGTGCCCGAGCGCCGCCAAGTGCCGCGACAACACGATGTGGCCGTCCAGCATGGCCCGCACCGCATCGGCAATCGGCTCGCTCATGTCGTCGCCCTCCACCAGGACGGTGAAGAAGCCGGTGATCGAGCCCCGGCGGAAGTTCCCGGCCCGCTCGAAGACCCGCGGCAGGAGGTTGAACACCGACGGCGTGTAACCCTTCTGGCTGGGAGGTTCGCCGCTGGCCAGCCCGATCTCCCGCTGGGCCATAGCCAGCCGGGTGACGGAGTCCATGACCAGCAGCACGTCGGCGCCCTGGTCGCGGAAATACTCGGCGATGGCCAGCGCCACCCAGCAGGCGCGGACGCGCAGCGGGGCGGGGCGGTCGGAAGTGGCCACCACCACCACGGATCGTTTCCTTCCCTCCGGCCCCAGCTCGTGGTCCAGGAAGGCGCGTACCTCCCGGTTGCGCTCGCCGATGAGGGCGACCACGCTCAGGTCGGCGAAGTTGTGCCGGGACAGGGCGCCCAGCAGGGTGCTCTTGCCCACCCCGCTGCCGCCGAAAATGCCCACCCGCTGTCCTTTGCCGCAGGACAGCAGGCTGTCGATGGCGCGAATTCCGGTGACCAGAGGCTGGACAATGTGCTCGCGTTCCAACGGTCCCGGGGGCGGCTGGTACAGCTGGTAAGCCGCGGTCGCCTCGATCGCCGGGCCCTCATCCATGGGCTTGCCGAAGCCGTCCAGCACCCGCCCCAGCAGTTGCGGCCCGACTTCCACGCGGGCGTCCTCCTTGCGCGCCACGATCAGGTCGCCCAACTGGAACCCGCTGGTTTCCTCGAACGGCATCGACAACAGGTGCCCCTCGCGAAACCCTACCACCTGGGTCCGGATGCGGCGGCCGTCGGCGCAGAGGACCTCGCAGAAGTCGCCCACCGCGGCGGCCGGTCCCTCGGATTCGATCAGCAGTCCCACCAGCTCGACCACCGTGCCCGTCCACCGGAAGGACTCACAACTTTCCAGCCCGTCCACGTAGGGTTGAAGATCCAGACGCTCGCTCAGGCTCATGCTTTGGCCCTGTGCAGCCGGTCGGACAGGCCGCGCTGGATTTCCTGGAGCTGCGTTTCGATGGAGGCATCCAGGTTGCCGCGGGCGGTCTCGAAGATGACCGCGCCGCACTCCAGACGGGAGTCGGCGAGCACCTCGATCCTCTCCTGCCGCCCGAGTTGCTCGAAATGCTTTCTAACCATGTCCGCGTGGTCGGGATGGACCCGCAGACGGTGGGTCTCTCTGCCTTCCAGTCTCTGAAGGGCGGCCTTGACCACGCCCAGCAGGGCCTCCGGGTCGATGCTCAGCTCCCGATGCAGCAAGCGCCGGCTGATGGCCAGTGCCAGCTTGAGGACATCTTCTTCGGCCTCCCGCCGGAGGCGCCGCCGCTGGTTGATGACCTCCTCGACGGCGTGCCCCAGGCGCTCCAGCACCGGCTCGAGAGCCGCCCGGGCCTCCTCGGCGCCCAGGGCGCGTCCCTGGCGCAAGCCGGCCTCATGGGCGTCTCGCTCGCGATGCCGCGCCTCCTGCTCCAGAGCCGCCAGCCGCGCCTGGAGCTGGCCCGCGCCGGCCGGGGAGAGCGGTCCCGGCTGATCCCCTTCCAACGCCAGGACGCTCCCCGGCGGTCCCACCGCCCGCCAGGGCATGGGCTGGACCTGCTCGGCAGCAGGCCCGGCCAGAACTCTAGACAACATACTGCTCTCCCACCGTGCCCCTCAGGTTGAGCAGGCCCTCGCCCTCCAGTTGACGGACCACGGCGATGATCTGCTGTTGCGCCGCTTCCACCTCTCTGATCTTGGTCGGCCCCAGCGCTTCCATGTCCTCCTGCAACATCTCGGCCCCGCGCTGGGACATGCACGTCAGGAAGTGCTTCTTCAGCTCCTCGCTGGTTCCCTTCAGCGCCACCGTCAGGAGTTTGCGGTCAATACGCGAGAGCACCTCCTTGATCCCGTTCTGGTCGATCAGCAGCAAGTCCTCGAAGACGAACATCAGGTGGCGGACGGTCTCCGCCAGACCTGCGGCTTGCTGCTCGATCTTGTCCAGGATCTCTTTGCTGGTGGTGGAGTCCATGCGGTTGAACATCTCGGCCACGGCCCGCACGCCGCCGTACGACTCGCGGCTGAATTCTCCCAGCGCCCTCAGCTTCTGCCCGATGATACCGGCGACCTTGCTGATGATGTCCGGGGAGATCTGGTCGAGGCTGGCCATGCGCAGGGCGACGTCGGCGCGTATCTCAGGGGGCAGAGAAAACAGCAAAGCGGCGGCCTGGGAGGGGTTCAGGTGGGACAGGATGAGAGCCACCATCTGGGGGTGCTCGCTGTGGATGAACTTGGCCAGTTGCTGGGGGTCGGCCTTCTGGAGGGCGTCGAAGCCGGCAATCTCGGTGCCCAGGGCCTTCACCACCCGGTCCAGCAGCTTCTTGGCCGGCTCCGGCCCGAAGGCGTTCACCAGGAGCTTGCGCGCGTAGTCGAGGCCGCCCTTGTGCACGTACTCGTGCGCCAGCGACATCTGGTAGAACTCTTCCAGTATGCTCTCGGCCTGCTCGCTGGTGATGGCGCTGAGCCGCGCCACTTCGCGGCTGACCACCTGGACTTCCTCCTCATCCAACTGTTTGAGCACCTCGGCGCTGACCTGGTCGCCCAGCATGACCAGCAGAATGGCGGCCTTCTGGATACCCGGACTCAGCGCGGCGCCGACGTTGACAATCACGGAGCGCGGCTCCTATCTTCTGACTCCTGACTTCTGAATCCTGACTTCTTCTTTTCTCATCTCTCCCGCTCTCGCAGCCACGCTCTGAGCACCTGGGCCGTGGCGAGCGGGTCCTTGCGGCTTATCTCGACCAAGTGCTTGGTGAGCACCTCGGCTTTCTTGGTGGTTGCCGGGGGCGGCCTGAGGGTGCTGAGCGCTTCGGCCGTCTGCCGGTCACGTTGAGCGGCCACCTCGGCCAGCTTGACCGTTAGTTCCTGCTCGGCCTGTTTGGAGAGGTCGCCCGGTTCGAGCGCCCCTGCCGCCGCCCTGCCCGCCAGAGCGCCGGGCAGCGTCACTCGCGCCCGCCGCCGGCGTCTGCGCCAGATCAACAGGAAGGCCAGCACCAGCAGCGCTCCGCCGCCCGCCGCGGCCAGCACCAGCGGGCCGCTCTGGCGGCGGATCTGCTCCAGCCAGGCAGGCAGGACGAAAGTCGGCGCGGGCGCGGGCGGCGGGGCGGGTGGGCCGGGCGGCGCGAGGTTCAAAGTCGTCTCGAAGGGCAAGGCTTCCACAATGAGCTGGTCGCCGCGGTCCGCCGCCAGGCCGATGGCGGCGGCGGCCAACTCGCGGATGGTCTTGAGCCTCTCCGGCGTGGGCGGCTCCAGGATCCGCTTGGCAGCCGCCCCCGTCCCTTCCCAGCGCAGGTTGTGATCGACCAGGATGGCCGCGGAGACACGCTTGACGATGCCCTGCGGGAGGCGCACCCGGCGCACCGTCCGGCTGCTTTGGTAGGTTATGTTCTCCGTTCGGCGGGTCATCCCCACCCCGCCGGTCCCGGGCCGGGAAACCGGGCGCGGAAGGTTGGAGGCCGTGCCGGGAACCCCGGAAGCGGCGTTCAGGCCGCTCAAATCCTCCGTCTTCTGCGAACTGGCCATCACCGAGCGGTTGGGGTCAAAAGTCTCCTCGCTCTGCTCGCCACCCGAGAAATCGCACTCCACGGAAACCCCGGCGCGGAACTTCTCCGGGCCGAGCAGCGGCTCGAGCGTGGCGTTGATCTTGGCCAGCAGGTCTTTTTCAATCTGCTGGCGGAAATCCAGCGTGGCTTGGGAAGACTGCTCCCCGTCGAGCGAATCGGAGCGACGCGGCCGGTTCAGCAGGTTCCCGTTCATGTCCACTACCGAGACCGCCTCCGGTTGCAAGCCCTCGACGGCGCTGGCCACCAGGTACGCCACCGCCTGCACTTTGGGCGGCGCCAACCGAGCGCCGGGCCTCAGACGCACCATGACGCTGGCCTTAGCGGGCTGGCGAGCTTCCAGGAAGATCGAGTCTTTCCCAAACGTCACGTGCACGCGGGCGTGCTGGACCTCCGACAGGGACATGACCGAGCGCTCCAGCTCGCCTTCCAGAGCCCGGCGGTAGTTGATCTGTTCGGCGAAGTCGGTGATGCCGAAGTTGGTCTTGTCGAACAGCTCGAAGCCCACCCGCCCGCTGCGCGGCAGGCCAGAGGCCGCCATCTGGAGGCGCGTTTCGGCCACCCTTTCCGACGGCACCAGCACCGAGGCCCCGCCGTCCCCCACGCGGTAGTCGGCCCCCGCCTCCCGAAGCTTCTGGACCACGCCGCCGGCGTCCTCCGGGCTCAGCCCGGTGTACAGGGGGCGGTAATCCCGCTCGCGCTCCCAGCGCGTGATCAGGGCCACGGATCCCGCCACCAGCGCCGCGGCCAGCACGATTGTGATCTGCTGCCGCAGGCTCAGGCTCGCCAGCAGCTTCTTTAGTTGGTTCATCGAGTCGGTCTGCCCGGTTTCTTATCCTGCCTGCCAACGTGCCGCGCCGCGCTCACATCTGCATGCGCATGATCTCCTGATAGGCCTGGACCACCTTGTTGCGGACCTGCAAGAACAGCTCGAAAGCCAGTTCGGCCTGCTGGGTGGCCAGGATCGTCTGGTGCAACTCCTCGCCCTGGCCGACGAGCTGCGCCTCGACGCTCTTATCGGCACTCTGACGGTAATCTTCGACTTGGCGAATGGTCTCCTGGAGCACGCGCTCAAAGCCGCCCGAGCGCCGGCGCTCGCCCAAGGCTTCGATCACTAGCGGTATCCGGTCCGCTCCGACAGGCGTTATGGGAGACGACACGGCGGGCACTCCCGTCAGCGCAGCAGCTCGATCGAGCGCTGGATCATGTCCTTGACCGCCGAGATAGCCGCCACGTTGGCCTGATAGCCGCGCGCCGCCGATATCAAGTCAATCATGTCCTCGGCCGGGTTGATGCGCGGGTAGGCCACGTATCCATCCGCGTCCGCGTCGGGATGTCCGGGCTGGTAGCGTCTCTCCGGCTCGCGGGTGTCCTCGAAAATCTCGGCCACGGACACGCCGGTTTCCGAGGCGCTCAACGCTGTCTCAAACACGCCGGTGAACGGGACCGGCTCGCTCGAGAAAACCACGTCCTTGCGCCGGTAGGGTCCCCCCTCGGGCGTGCGCGTGGTCTCGGCGTTGGCCAGGTTCTCGACCAGCAGGGCGGCCCGGGTGCGTTGCGCCGCCATGCCCGAGGCGCTCACCGACAACACGGAGAACAGGCTCATTAGCTCCTTCCCTCCTGGATGGCAGAGCGAACCATGCGGATCTGCGCCCGCAGCAGGTTGGAAGCCAGGCTGAAACGCAGGGCGTTTTCGGCCAGCAGGCGGGCCTCGCGGTCCAGGTTGACATTGTTGCCGTCGTTGTGGACTTCCAGGCCCGCCACCTGGACCACGTGGGGCGCGCCGCCCGGGATCAGGCTGCGTAACTCGGCCTGGAAGTCCAGATCCTGCGTCTTGTAGCCGGGCGTGTCGGCATTGGCGATATTGGACGCCACCAGCCGCTGCCGGGCGCTGAGCACGTCCATGTAGCGTTCCAGGCTGCGGGCCACAGGATCCAGCATGGCAACCTGCCGGGATGCACGTTTCCTACCAGGCGGCAAGGCGCTGAAACTCCAGGTGCTAGCTGCCGGCGCGACGCCAAAAACCTGACCTTTGCCAGAAAGCTGGCAGGTGCGGTTGCGTCCCGGCGGCTTCAAGCCGCCAGCGAGAACAGGCTGCCCGGGGGCTGGACATCCGGGAGGCCGTACGCCGTTCGGAGGAGTTGCTCCTGCCGTTGCTGATCGAGTTCCTGCCGCGCGGCCTGCTCCATGCGCGCGGCGGCGGCGGCTACCATGCGGTCCTGGGTGGAGGGGTCGGCGGGGGCGTTGGCGGCGGCCTGAATCACGCGGGCTTTCTCGATAGTGGCCTCCGGGTCGCCCTGCACCGGGGAGCAATCCAGCGCGACCTCCCCGGCGACCGCGTACAGGTTGCCATCCGGACCTCTCACATAGCTGTAAGAAGGGCCGCCCTTAGCGTAGGGTCCGGCGGCAGCCAGGTGGGCCTGCTCGTGGGCGCGCACGTGCCGGTCTATGACCGCCAGCTTGGCAACCTGCGCCAGTTCCACGCTGCTGAGGCCGGCTGGGGCCTCCTGGGCGGCGCCAGGCGCCGTGCGACGAGCGGCATCAGCCCGAGCCGTCTGCGGAGACTGGGCGTACTCCTGCGCGTCTGCCCCGCGAGCCACCGCCTGGATGCCCTCGACCATGGCGTCCCTGTTCCTGCTTATCGGCCGCGCCGGGGCCGGCGCCACCCTGGCTTGGCGCCGGGCGTGGTAGATTAAAGGCATGGACCGGGTTCCCGCCAGCTCCAGACCCGGGTTGTTCGGCGGCGACTAGTTCGCGCCCTGTCTCCGAGAAGTATTGCAGGGGGGAGGGAGTGTCATGAGACTCACTAGCGAAGCGGTCCGCCCGGAGTTTCCCGAGATCCTCACCAGCCTGCCCGGTCCCCGGGCGCGGGCGGTAATCGAGCGCGATCGCAAGACTCTGTCGCCGTCCTACACGCGGCCCTACCCGCTGGTGGTCGAGCGGGGCCAGGGCGCGATCATCCAGGACGTGGACGGCAACCGGTTTCTGGACTTCAGCGCCGGCATCGCCGTGGTGACCACCGGTCACTGCCATCCGCGGGTGGTCGAGGCCATTCAGCAGCAGGCTGCCCGCCTGCTCCACATGTCGGGCACGGACTTCTACTACGAGAACATGGTGGAGCTGGCCGAGCGGCTGGCGGCTACGGTTCCCGGCGGCCTGCCCCGGCGCGTGTTCTTCGCCAACTCGGGCGCCGAGGCCATCGAGGCCGCCATCAAGCTGGCGCGTTACAGCACGGGGCGCGACAAGTTCGTGGCCTTCCTGGGCGCGTTCCACGGGCGCACCCTGGGCGCGCTCTCGCTGACCGCCAGCCGGAGCGTGCAGCGCCGCGGGTTCGGCCCGCTCATTCCCGGCGTGCATCACGTGCCGTACCCTTACTGCTACCGTTGCGCCTACGGCGGCGCTCCGGCCAGTTGCGCGCTGGAGTGCGTCCAGGCCATCCAGGGGCTGTTTCGCACGACGCTGCCGCCCGAGGAGGTCGCGGCCATAGTCCTGGAGCCGGTGCAGGGCGAGGGCGGCTACATTGTGCCGCCCCAGATGTTCTTCGACGAATTGCAGCGGCTGGCGCGCGAGCACGGGATTCTGCTCATCCTGGACGAGGTGCAGTCCGGCATGGGGCGCACGGGGCGGATGTGGGCCGCCGAGCATTTCGGTCTGGTCCCGGACATCATCGCCGTGGCCAAGGGGATCGCCAGCGGGCTGCCGCTGGGAGCCATGATCGCGCGGGCCGAACTGATGAACTGGCTCCCGGGGGCGCACGCCTCGACTTTCGGCGGTAACCCGGTGTCGGTGGCCGCCGCGCTGGCCACCCTGGAGCTGCTGGAGGAGGGGCTGATCGGCAACGCCGCCCAGATGGGCGCGCGCCTGCTGGGGCGGATGCGCCGGTGGCCGGAGCGCTTCCCCTGCGTGGGCGACGTGCGCGGGCTGGGCCTGATGATCGGCTTCGAGCTGGTGCACGATCCGCATTCCCGGCGGAAGGCCCCCGAGCTTCGGGACCGCCTGCTGGAGATGGCCTTCCGGCGCGGCTTGCTGGTGCTGGGCGCCGGGGAGAGTACGGTGCGCCTCTGCCCGCCGCTCACCGTCACGCCCGAGCAGGCTGACTGCGCGCTGGACATGCTGGAAGACTGTCTGGCCGCCCTGCCGCGCGCCTGAGCGGGGCCTGCCGGCGTAGTATAATCGCTTGCGCCTTGCCCATGCTGCGCATCCTGGACGTCGGCTGCGGCCGGAACAAACTCCCCGGCGCCATCGGCATCGACCGGAACCCGGCCAGCCGGGCGGATGTGCTCTGCGACCTGGACCGCACTCCGTACCCGTTTGCCGGCGGCGTCTTCGACCGGGTGCGCGCCGTCCACGTGATCGAGCACGTCTCCGACGTGATCCGGACCATGGAGGAGTTCCACCGGCTGCTGGCTCCCGGGGGGCGACTGGAGGTGGTCACGCCGCACTACAGCGATTTCAGCTCCTTCTGCGATCCCAGCCACCGCTGGCACCTGACCAGTTTCTCGTTTCGTTACTTTGGCGAGCGGCATGGCGGGTTCGGCTACTACTCGAAGTGCAGGTTCCGGGAGATTTCGGTGCGCCTGCGCCTACTTGCCTTGTGGAGATGGCTCGGGGTGGAGTTTCTGGCCAACCGTTCCCGGCGCTTCCGCCGGTTCTGGGAGCAGTACCTGTGTTTCGTGATGCGTGGCAAGGTGATCGAGTTCGAGCTGGAGAAAGTGTAGATGTGGCAATGGCTGCTGCGTGGCGCTGACGCGGCGCGCCATCGGGCCCGCCGCAAGCTGTGGACCGCCGACCAGACCACCGGGCGGCGCGGCGAGGACCTGGCGCACCGCTTTCTGCAGCGGCAAGGCATGACAGTGGTGGCGCGCAACCACCGCCCGCCGTCCGGGAACGGGGAAATCGACCTGATCGCCTGGGACGGCGACACCCTGGTATTCGTGGAGGTCAAGACGCGGCGCAGCGACGAAGCCGGCGTCCCCGGCCGCAACGTGGACCGCGACAAGGAGACGGCGCTGGTGAGCGCCGGGCGGCACTACGCCCGGCAGGCGGGCATCCCCTGGGAATGCGTCCGGTTCGACCTGGTCAGCGTGGTGCTGGCCGAACGGCCCGCTCTGGCTCACCGGAAGGATGCCATCCGGGCGCCGGGGGGCTATAATAGTCGCTCTTGAGGTTGACACACCGGTGGCACAGACTTTCCAGTCTGTGTTTCCGATGCCAGGAGGAGCTAGCGAGTGCCTGAGCTGCGAAGGGACCCCGTCACTGGGCGGTGGTTGATCGTCGCCACCGACCGGGCCCTCCGTCCCGCCGACTTCGCTCGCGAACGCGTCGTGACCAAGGGCAAGGGGTTCTGCCCTTTCTGCCCGGGCCACGAAGGCCGCACCCCTCCCGAGGTGCTGGCCTACCGGCCCACGGGCGGTCCCAACCAGCCCGGCTGGACCCTCCGCGTGGTTCCCGACAAGTTTCCGGCCCTCCGCGTCGAGGGCGATCTCGAGCGCCACGGCGAGGGCATCTACGACCGCATGAACGGCATCGGGGCCCATGAGGTCATCATCGAGAGCCCCGAGCACCGGCTCACCATGAGCACCCTGCCGGAAAAGCGCGTCGAGGATGTCTTCTGGGCCTTCCGTGACCGGATCCAGGACCTCAAGAAGGACCATCGTCTGCGCTACATCCTGGTCTTCAAGAACCACGGGGAGGCCGTCGGCGCTACGCTCGAGCACCCCCACTCCCAGCTCATCGCCCTGCCGATCATCCCCAAGCGGGTGGTGGAAGAAATGGAGGGCTCCCGCCGCTACTACGAGCTGCGGGAACGCTGCGTCTACTGCGACATGCTGCGGCAGGAGGCCGATACGGGAACCCGCGTGGTTCTGGAGACGGATCATTTCCTGGCGATCTGCCCCTATGCGGCGCGCTTCCCCTTCGAGGTGTGGATCCTGCCGCGGCGGCACCGGTCGCATTTCGAGCAGGCCGACATTCCCACGATCGAGAACCTGGGCTGGCTGATGCGCGCAGTCCTGCGCAAGATCGACAAGGTGCTCGAGCAGCCGCCGTTCAACTTCAACCTGCACACCGCGCCGGTCCAGGAGCCCGAGATGCCCCACTACCACTGGCACCTGGAGCTGATTCCCAAGCTGACGCGCGTGGCCGGCTTCGAATGGGGCAGCGGGTTCTACATCAACCCCACCCCGCCCGAAGAAGCGGCCAAGCACCTGCGCGAGGCGGGCCTGCTGTAGCGGCCAGCAGCCGCCGGGCGGTTTCCGCCGGCGTCACGGCTTCCAGACGGCAGCTCTGCCGCCCGCAGCGTCCTTCCAGAGTCACCTTGCCGCACTGCTCGCTGACGCGGTACACGGTGCGGGCCCCGCGCTCCTGGAGCAAGCGTTCCAGCGGCCAGTCCGAGCTGGCCAGCATCTCGATGGAACCCTCAGCCGAGATCAGGATGGTGAAATCCGTGAGCGCCCCTGCCGAGGCCGAGACGGCCTCGGCGGCTTCCAGGATGTTCCGGGCGTCTTCGAGGAACTGCCTCACACTGCTCTTATCGAACCGCCCACGTGGGATGAGACTCCCGTCTTCGGTTGCACTTCCCCCCTCCCCCGTGATGTGATATCCCTTCTCATGCCCTTCTCCGCTCCCGAGGTTCATCAGAAGCCCACGCGCACGCGGCATTGGGTGATCGTTTTCGCGATCACCCTCTCGGTCATCACCTACATCGATCGGGTCTGCATCTCGCAGGCCGCACCCATCATGCGCCGCGAGCTCGGGCTTAGCGCGGTCCAAATGGGCTCCATCTTCGCCGCTTTCGCCTGGGCCTACGCTTTGTTCGAGATCCCGGGCGGCTGGCTGGGGGACTGGCTGGGGCCGCGGCGGGTGTTGATGCGCATTGTAGTGTGGTGGTCCTTCTTCACGGCCGCCACGGGCTGGGCGTGGAGCTTCGTCTCGCTCTGGGTGACCCGTTTCCTGTTCGGGGCGGGCGAGGCCGGCTGCTTCCCCAACCTGACCAAGGCCTTCACCACCTGGCTGCCTCAGCACGAGCGCGTGCGGGCCCAGGGCATCATGTGGATGAGCGCCCGCTGGGGGGGCGCCTTCACCCCGGTGCTGGTGGTCTGGGTGTTCCACTTCATGAGCTGGCGGCGGGCCTTTGAGCTGTTCGGCGGCCTCGGGGTGGTCTGGGCCGTCTTCTTCTTCTGGTGGTACCGCGACAACCCGCGCCACCACAAGGGCGTCAACGCCGCCGAGCTGGCGCTGCTCAAAGGGGCCGAGGAGACGGCCTCCGGGCACGGCGACGTACCCTGGGGCAAGCTGATCGGTTCGCTGACCGTCTGGATGCTGTGGGCGCAGTACTTCTTCGTGTCCTACACCTGGTTCTTCTTCATCTCCTGGTTGCCCACGTATTTGCAGGAGTACCGGGGACTGACGTCGGAGCGCGCGGCGCAGCTTGCCATCTTCCCGCTGTTCTTCGGCGGAGCGGGGTGTATGGTCAGCGGAATCCTGAACCCGCACGTGGCGCGCTGGATGGGCAGCGTGGCCAAGGCCCGGCGGCTGATCGCCTACGTCGGCACGGCCGGCGCCTGCCTGATGCTGGTCTTGCACGCCGGCATCCGCGACCCCTGGCTGGCGATGATCGCCATGGGCATGGCCAGCTTCGGCAACGACATACTGATGCCCGGAAGCTGGGGCGCCTGCATGGACGTGGGCGGCAAGTACGCCGGGACCCTCTCGGGGTCGATGAACATGATGGGCAATCTGGGCAGCGCCGTGAGCCCGCTGGTGATCAGCTACCTGATGCAGCTTCCCGGCGGCTGGCAGCTCAGCGTGTACAGCATGGCCTTCGCTTACGTCCTAGCGGGTCTGTGCTGGCTGTTCATCGACCCGGTCACGCCGCTGGAGGAGCGCGGGGCAGCCCCACGGGCTGCCTGACAGGCCCAGTGACAGGCCATGGGCCCGTCCTACTCGTAGCGGTACACGGTGCAACGCTCAATGTTGATTCTGCGGCTGTCGAAACGGCACTTCTGGCCCTGGTCGTTCTCATCGCCGTTGAGGCGGCGGCCGGGGATCCACTTCCCGTTGCGGTAGACTCCCTCATCCACCGCGCCGACGCCGGCCAGCGCCGGGCCGGGAGTCCTCGGCTTGAAGGCGACGCGGAAGCCGCTGCCGACGCCGACAAACTCGTCGGGGCCGGTGGCGATGATCAGGCCGTAGCCCAGCTCGGCGCCGCGGCCAAAGATGGAGTCCAGCGAGATCTCCACGTCGTACCCGCCCAGTTGGCGCTTTACCGCGGGGTTCTCCTTGTCCAGGACGAAGCCGGCCATCTCGCCCTTGCCCTGGTGCTTGAGAATCAGCGGCGCCATCTGGGCGATGGCTTCGTAGCTCTTGCTGAGCGGCGAATCTTTGGGGTTCTCGATCGAATCCACGGCGAACGGCGAGGTGCCGATGGCGTCGTGCTGGCCGATGGCGTAGAAGACGTTTCGCGGGCCCGCCATCTGACCCGGCATCTCCGGAATGAACAGCGGATTGCCGCGCCGGGTGTACCGCTGGCACCACTCCTGGAAGTTCACCTGGTAGATATCCGGCGCCAGCAGGTCAATGTGCGGGCCGCCGGCCAGCCAGATGTCCATGGTGTGCGGCAAGGGGCCACCGCTGGGCCATTCCCCGGGCTTGCGGCTCGGCGAGCTTAGCCAGGCGTTCGCGTACACGGGGATGGCATACTCGGCCTTACCCGCCGTCGCCACCCGGTCCACGTAGCGGGCGTAGTTCCAGGCCATGAAGATCTCGTCGGTCTCCGGCCCCGCGCCGAAGACCTCTTCCCAGGTTCCGGCGGTCTTGAAGCCCGCGGCCTCCCAGCGTTTCTTGACCTCGGCAAGCAGCTCGTTCTTGTTCTTCTGTAAGTACTCCATCAGCTCCCGCGGAACCGGCCTGGCGAAGGCCTCGTTGGCCAGCGCGTTGCGGTCCCGGCTGTCCCCCAACACGCCCACCTCGTTTTCCACCTGCATCATGATGACAGTGTGGTCCGCGCCGTCCACTTCCCGGATATGGCGCATGAGGGCGGCGTACGCCTTGGCGTCGGCTTTCCAGTTCGCCTCGGCCAGGGTGGACAGGACCTCGATGGTCTCCCCGTTACGGACCCGAACCCTGGGAAACCGCTTGTAGTCCTTCTTGACCCATACCGGGATGTAGCTTGACTGGCCGTTCTTCCAGCTTCCGAACCACAGGAAGACCAGGCGCAGGTTGTACCGGCGGGCCTCCTGAATCAGGCCATCGACCAGCGCGAAGTCGAACTTCCCTTCCTCCGGCTCGACCAGTTCCCAGGAAACCGGCGTCAGGACGGTGTTGAAGTTCAGGTCCACCATCCGTTGCCAGATGGGTTTCATGTATTCCAGGCTCGACGAGCTGGAGTTGCGCAACTCGCCGCCGATGATCAGGAACGGCTGGCCGTCCACGATCAACTGCCTGGCAGTGCCTTGGTTTCTCAATTGAGGATGGCCTCCTGCCGGCCCGGCTTGCCCGAGCGCGGCGACCGACGCCATCCCGAGAAGAACTACGACAACAAGCAGGTGTCTCGTCATTGTCTCCCTCCCGAGACTAGAAACTCCGGACTCCCATGTTTACCACGTCCTCCACGCGCAGGGTCTCCTTGCACACGAAGGGTTCCCCGTAGCGGACGCCAATCAGGTTACCACACACACCTACGGGCCAGACCGGGTTAAACTGATTTCAGGGATGCCGACCATCAGCCGGTTTTTCGGGATCGTGATCCGGATGTACCACCGCGAACACGCGCCGCCGCACTTCCACGTCATCTACGGGGATCAGTGGGCCGCGATCGCGATTGAGAGCCTCGAGGTCATTGAGGGCTGGCTAGGCCGCCGCGCCGCCGGACTGGTCCTGGATTGGGCTGAGCTGCATCGCAACGAGCTGATGGAGAACTGGCGGCTGGCCGAAGCCCGGCAGGGGCTGAAGCAGATCCGCCCTTTGGAGTAGCGACCATGTACCGCGTGAAGAGTGTTGAAGCGTTGCCTGGCTTCAGGCTCGCAATCGAGTTTGACGATAGCCTGTCAGGCGTTGTGGACCTGTCCGGGGAACTGTTCGGAGAGATGTTCGAACCGCTCCGTGACGAGGCCTACTTCCGGCAGGTTGGCATCGACGAGTTCGGCGTCATCTGCTGGCCGAACGGCGCAGACCTGGCCCCCGACGCGCTGCATCAGGAATTGGCCAGTCAGGAGCACGCGCCGGCCGCCGTGTGAGGCCGCCGGCCGACCCTGCGCGCCCCCTAGAAGCTCCGCACTCCCATGTTTACCACGTCGTCCACGCGCAGGGTCTCCTTGCACACGAATGGCTCGCCGTAGCGGACGCCGATCAGGTTGCCGTAGAAGCGCGCCACCGCCGCCAGGCGCTCCCGGATCTCCGCGGGCGCGGGAAACAGCTCGGCGGCCCCCTCCTGCGGGGCATACTGCGACTGGTAGACCAGCAGCGCCTCCACGCGGCGCTCGAACTGCGCCGAGATGTCCACCACGAAAGACGGCGTGACGCAGGGAACCGAGGTCCGCTTTCAGAAGCGAGCCCACAATCCGTTGCTTCTGGCTGCCAGGTTGGACAAAGCGAGTCTACGGATCGCCTGGCTCCACGGCGAACCTCTTCGTCTCGTCTTCGGATAGCAGCCCCTTGTGTTAGGTCAGGAACTTGGCGTGAGAATCCAGGCGAGCACCGCTCGTTGCCCATTGGCAGGTAGCGGCCTGGCGGCGTGACTGGTCAAGAATCTGCGAACGTTCGCCGGAACACAGGGTGTCCTACTGCGAAATGATCTCCACACCAAGTGGGACTCCCAATTCGGCCGCAATCTCTTCGAGGAGGCGTTTCTTGGTTTGGTTGTTGGCATGCGTGCAAACATAGAACTCGCCGATCGCGAATTGCTGCTGGTAGTCGGTCGCTTTTGACGTCCCGATCAGTGCAATGCCCGAAAGCACTGTGCCGAGGCGCGCCACCCGCTCGATACCAATGGCTTCGATGGTGCGGGCGAAGGTCTCCGCCGCGTCCGAACACTCAATCACCTTGCCATTCAGGTGGACGCGGAGCTTTGAGCCGGGGCGCTTCGTGTGAGGATGAGGACTTGGGCGGGCCGTAGCGGCCGCCGGCAGGACGGGCCATCGGTCTTTCCACCTGCGGCAAACAGTCTCGACTTCTTCAGCCGCCTCCCCGATGCGCTTGATGGCGGCGAGGCAGTCCTGCGCCCTGGCATCATCGCGATCCAGGAGGGCTTCCGCGGCGCGCATACGCCACTCGTCAGCGGCGGTCTGGATGGCCCCAAGGAGAGCACCGAAACAATCCGCGACGGCTTGGTCCATGGCGCTGTTTGGGTGGCCGTTGCCTTTGTCTGTCATGGCTTCAACTCCTCTTCATCCGCTTTGAGCGGTGGCCAACGGTAATTGTGGTTCCGTTGCGGCTGTCCTCTACCCTGTAGACACCGAGGTACTCGGACATCTTGGCAACGGGGCGGCGACCCCAGCACTGCTCCATACGCCGGATGCTCCGGCCGCTGAAGAAGACCCGGATGCCACCGTCCGTCATAGAGGCGCTCGCCGAACTCGTCAAGGAGAAACTCGACGAATGGCGGGATCGCACGCTGCTGGGCACGGACTGCCGCGTGGTGAGTGTGAGTGATCATTCTGCCTTCCTCCTTTCGTTTTCCGGCTTCGGATCTCGGGGATTCTCGTCCATGGGTTCCAGCATTTCGAGCAGCTCTTCGAAGGCCTTCTTGGCCGCAGGGGAGTCCGGGACGTATTCGTCAGGCAGGTAGCAGTTGAGCGTGATTGCGCCAAGGGGTTTGTCCCGGAACAACTCTGGCAAGATCAGGCAGGCGTGAAGCGGTTCGACGGATTCGTCGCCCTGCTCCCGGAAGTGGTCGATGACGTTGCGTAGCGCCCAGAATGGGTCCGAAGTGACGATCTCCGAAACAGCACTCAAGCCTCCGCCCCAGAGAGGAGCGTAGAGGAAATCACGATCGTGTTCGCCAAGGATGTCGCCGACATATTCGAGAAACTCGATGCGCGTGACAGCCTCGCATTTTTTCGTGTCGGCGGACAGGAGGAAGAGCACGCGGTTGATGAAGCAGTCGCGAATGACGTTCAGTTCCTCACAGGCCCGGTTGACCGCCTCAATGGTGGCAGGAGACAGGGAGAAGTTGACGGGAACCCGGTCGTCGAGGTCGTCAAGTTTGCCCTGCAAGTAGGCTCGGGCCTTCAGGGAGTTGGGGCGCGGGATTTCGTCTTTGAGTGCCTTAGCTTCGTGGGCGAAGACTTGATCGAGGTAGGCATCGCGCCGGAGGCACGCGCGTTCGATCATGCTGCTGAACTGCCTGAGGACCGGCTTCCAGACCTTTGCCAGAAGTTGTCCATTGGATCTCATATAGAGAATGCTAACAGGATGTGCTATCTATTGCAAATATATATTTCTATACGATTAACCGGGTCAAGATGCTGACGCCATGGGATGGAAGAAGCCGCTTGTAATCAATGGCTTATCTTCACAGCCGGAGGGCAACTGGATTCCCGGCGAAGTCCTCATGGGCCCAGCGATGCCAACCGCCGCTTCCTAAGGAAGCCGAACAGTACGCAAGGCGACGCAGGGCCGCTGTTCCGGGAAGCGCGACTCGAATTGACCGATTCCTCCACCAGACTCCGGCGGCGGGTCTGTTTCCCCCATGTCAACCGCCATCGGCTATCAGGGTACAAATCAGCACCGGCCCATTGTGGCTCTGGGTTCCGGCTTGCTCAAGACCGCCGCCGAGAGCCGTGCGGAGGCCCGATAGGACATGGGGACGCCCCGGGGCGCCAGAACGCCCTTATCTCCGTCGCTGTTCTGTCCGCGCAGGCGCACCGGACCGGGTTAAACTGATTTCAGGAATGCCGACCATCAGCCGGTTCTTCGGGCAGTGCGGCCACATCCGCCCCTTGGAGTAGCCACTATGTGCCGCGTTAAGAGTGTTGAAGCGTTGCCTGGCTTCAGGCTCGCAATCGAGTTTGACGATAGCGTGTCAGGCGTTGTGGACCTGTCCGGGGAACTGTTCGGAGAGATGTTCGAACCGCTCCGTGACGAGGCCTACTTCCGGCAGGTTGGCATCGACGAGTTCGGCGTCATCTGCTGGCCGAACGGCGCAGACCTGGCCCCCGACGCGCTGCATCAGGAATTGGCCAGTCAGGAGCACGCGCCGGCCGCCGTGTGAGGCCGCCGGCCGACCCTGCGCGCCCCCTAGAAGCTCCGCACTCCCATGTTTACCACGTCGTCCACGCGCAGGGTCTCCTTGCACACGAATGGCTCGCCGTAGCGGACGCCGATCAGGTTGCCGTAGAAGCGCGCCACCGCCGCCAGGCGCTCCCGGATCTCCGCGGGCGCGGGAAACAGCTCGGCGGCCCCCTCCTGCGGGGCATACTGCGACTGGTAGACCAGCAGCGCCTCCATGCGGCGCTCGAACTGCGCCGAGATGTCCACCACGAAAGACGGCGTGACGTTGGCATACAACGAGCAGTAGAGGACCTTGAAGGGCCGGTGGGGCTCCGAAGACTCGTCCACCTTCCCGACCCCAGCCAGGAAGCAGGCCTCGTAGCCGATCTCGGCGGCGCGGTAGTGGTCCGGGTGCCGGCCATCCCAGTAGGGCAGGATGACTACCTTGGGCCGCAGGCGGCGGATCTCGCTCATCAGGGTCAGGCGGCAGGCCAGCGTGTTCTCCAGGCGCGCGTCCGGCAGGGCCAGGTTTCCGCGCCAGGTCAGCAGCAGGCGCCGGGCCGCGGTCTCGGCCTCCTGGAGGCGCACGGCCGGGTCACCGCGCGTGCCCATCTCGCCGGCGGTCAGGTCCAGCACGCCGGTGCGGTAGCCCATCTCCGCCATCTTGATGAGGGTGCCGCCGCAGGTCTGCTCCACATCGTCGGGGTGCGCCCCGATGGCCAGCACGTCCAGCGGAGGGTCCATCACCATCGCAAGTCGCTCCGGCGCCGGTAAGGCTCTTTGGGACGCAGCAGGTAGACCAGGATGATACCGGCCAGAAAGCCGCCCACGTGGGCGAACCACGCCACCCCTCCGTGCGCCAGGTGAGAGTAGGCCACGGAGCCTACGCCGCTGAAGAACTGGATGATGAACCAATAAGCCAGGATGACGTAGGCCGGCAACTCGTAGGTGGTCAAAAAGACGAACACCGGGATCAGCGTCAGGACGCGCGCGCGCGGGAACTTCACCAGGTAGGCGCCCATGACGCCGGCCACCGCCCCGCTGGCCCCGATGGTGGGCATGCGGGAATCGGCGTTGAGCAGAACGTGAGTCAGGCCCGCCGCCAGGCCGCACGCCAGGTACAGGAACAGGTACTTGGTCCGCCCCAGGATGTCCTCGACGTTATCCCCGAAAATCCACAGGAACCACATGTTGCCCAGGATGTGCAGCCAGCCGCCATGCAGGAACATCGAGCTGGCGAGCGCGGGAAGCCAGAGGCGGTCCGGGACGACTCCGTAGACGGCGATGAGGTGGTTTCGCGAAAACGGATCCAGAGACAGCTCGTAGAAGAACACCAGTGCGTTGGCGGCGATCAGCAGGATGGTGATCACCGGCGGGGAGTTACTGGGCTGCGAATCCCGGAGCGGAATCATGTCTTCAAGCGCGGGTCCGAAAATCGGGATGCGAGCGCCGCTCGGCGCGGCTCATCAGGCCCCGGGCTTCCTCCAGGCCACGGATGCCGCCGCGCGCGCCCAAGGCGGTGCAATTCAGGGCCGCCATCGCGTTAGAGAAATCCAGCGCTTCGGCAATCGGCATCTGCTGCAAGACAGCATAGCAGAAGGCGCCGTGGAAGACGTCGCCGGCCCCGGTGGTGTCCACGCAGTTCACCACGAAGGCGGGGGAGTAGACGAAGCGGCCCTCGGCGCGGGCCAGGGCGCCATGCGCGCCCAGGGTCATGGCGGCCACGCGCATGCGGTACTCGTTCTGAATCATCTCCAGGGCCCGGAAGGGGTCGCGCTGATTGGTCCACTGCTCGGGAAACTCGGAGCTGGCTACCAGGCAATCCACCCAGGGCAGCACCTGGTCGAAGCCGTGATAGACCGTATCCACGTCCACGCTGACCGGGATGCCGGCGCGGCGGGCGATGCGGGCCGCCCGCTCGACGGCGGGGGTGTCGTGGCCGTCGATGTGCAGCAAGCGTGCGCAGGTGATCTGCTCCGGGGTGACCTCGGCAGGGTCCAGGCGGAGGCCGTCCGGCCGCCGCCACAGCACCGTGCGCTCGCCGGTGGAGCGGTCCACCAGGATGTAGGCCGACTGGTTAGGACAGCCCTGCCGCACGTGGACATGATCCAGGTTGATGCCTTCCTGCCGGAGGCTTTCGAGCTGGATGCGCCCCCGCTCGTCGTCCCCCACCGTGCCGATGTACTTGACTCGCAAACCCAGCCGGGCGCAGGTCACCATGGCGCTGGCGATCTGCCCGCCCGGGCTAAGGATCTCCTGCTCGCAGAGCACCTTCCCGGCGTAGGCGGGGAAATGGGGAACCAACAGAAGAGTGTCAGTGGCGTTCAGCCCCAGGCCCACAACGTCGAATTCCGGCATCCAGCCTCGCGGGCTCCCGACTCAGCGAGCGGGCTCCTTCTTCTTGATCTCGTAAACGTAGATAGTATGGGTGCGGTTGCTGACGTCCACCTTCTCGATCCGCGCCGGCTTCCACCCACGCATGGCAAAGTCGTGCGACACCACGCGGGCGCCGGCCCGCAGAGACTGCTCGAGTTTCGGCTGGAGCTGCTCGTTGGAGCTGGTCAGCAGATACAAGGTGACCACGTCAGCGTGACTGACGTCGGCCTCCAGCAGGTCGCCTTCCAGGATGGTGATCCAGTTCTGAAGCCCGCGCTGGCGCACGGTTTGCCGAGCTTGCTCGACCAGCCGCGCCGACAGCTCCACCCCCACGCCCTTGGCCTTGAACCTTTCCGCCGCCGTGATCAGAACGCGGCCGTCGCCGCAGCCCAGGTCGTAGACCGTCTCACCCGCTTTCACGCCCGCGGCCTCAAGCATCCTCTCCACCACCGGCTGGGGCGACGGCACGAAGGGAGCGAGCCGTTCGGCCCGCCCCATCTGCATCGCGCCGCCCGGCGCCGCCAAGCCGCAGGCCACTACCAAAGCAAGCAGCATCGGCATACCTCACTGAACTCCGGTCCCGGCGCTGCGCCGGGCCTGCTTGAAACTCACGATCCGCCACACCATCTCGCTGACCGCCGACCACAAGTCCCGTGGGCGGCTGATGGTGAACTCCAGGCCCCGGAAAAACTTGACCGCCCTCCCGATGCCGTCCCGCCAGGGCACGGTCTCCGGGTTCAGGTTGTAGTTCATGTAGAAGACCGGAAACTCGACCTCGCCGGCCTCCTTCAGCGAGTCGGTGGGAACGTTCTCCTCCAGCATCGCTTTAGGGCTGGCGAAGATCAGCGCATCGGGATGATTCTCGCCCCCCATCTCTTTTTGGATGAGTGCGGCCAGGAATTCGGTTTCACCCGTTTTGTGGGCCAGGTGCTTGACGTCCACGGTGCCCAGCTTGAGACGGTCCACCGCCTGGCCCAGGGTTGGAAAGTCGATGCGCTCGACGTTGTCCTGGCGGTGAAGGATGCGCTGCTCCTGAAGGTTGAAGACCACCAGCGAGAACCGGCCGAACCGCGGCTCGCGCCAGATGCTGCGGAGGATCCAGACCAGCGCGGTAGTGTCCTGGGGCAGCAGGGCGGCCGAGCGGGCGTTCTGCGGGGCGAAGTTGACCAGGAGCTTGACGTTCAAGGACTCGCCAGAGGCCCGGCGAACCGGGGGCTCGTCCTTGAACAGTTCAACATCCGCAGCCTGGATCGTGTTCGGCGGCAGATCCACCGGCATGGACTTTTCCTTGGGGTTCAAGGCCGCCTCGAAGTCCCAGTAAGACGAGCAGACCCGCTCGCTGCGATCGCGCATGATCCAGTCCACATGGTAGCGACCTTCGCCCAGGTCAAAAGTCCCTTGGAGGTAGGCCTCCCCGCGAGCCTCGGTCTCGATGGGGGGCACGCTGACCCGCTGTACGAAATACTCGGGCTCCTCTTTCCGGGCCTCCGGAGCGACGCGGAAGATCATCAGGAGCTGGTTCTCGTCTCCAGCCAGCTCCCGCAGGGGGACGCTGACCTCGTAGCCGGCATGGAAGCGGAGGTCGAAACCGAGCAGCGGCTTGATGGGCGTGACCGTGCAAGGCAGGTCCTTCCGCACTTCCTGGATTTCGAGCACCGCCAGGTCAGTTCCCAGGATGCGCACCGCGCCGGTGGGCCCCGAACCCGCCAGCGGCGCCTGGGCCCAGAGTGCCGCGCCCAGAGCCAGACCGGCCAGCCCCGCCGCCTGAACTCTGCTGCGATGCTTGATGCCGGCTGAGCGCATGCTGTCCGACTCCCAGTCTACCGTCCCTTCTATTCTACGTCCACCCGGGCCGCCTTCAACCGGTTTTACGAGTCCCATCCCGGCAGGTCCTTGCGTACCAGTACGTTGTGGGACACGCTTTGGCTTGTCCCGCCCGTGACTCAACCACACCCTACGCCGGTTTGCCGGCCTTCTCCCAGGTGGCCATGATCTGGCCGAAACACTGCAAACCGCTCTGAATCACGGTGCCGTAACCGTGTCCGGGACTGGTCCAGGCTCCGGCCAGGTAGAGATTCTTGATGGGTGTGGTTTGTCCCACTCTGCGCGGCATCGCGTTGTCCACGGTCTGGTCCCAGCCGTAAATGGCCCCGCGGTAGTTGCTGGTGTAGCGGGCGTTCGTCAGGGGCGTGCCGATCTCCTTGACCTCGATGGCCCGGGATAGCCCTGGCAGCAGGACCTTCTCCGCTTGCCGAATGAGGATGCCGGCGATCCTCTCCTTCTCCGCTCGGTAAGCCGCCTTGCTGCCCTTCCAGTAGTCGGCCTCGTAGGGTTGCCAGTGGTCGAAGCCCTGTAGCGCGATGATGTTGATGGTGTTCTTGCCCTTCGGCGAGTAGCCGTCGAAGAGGTTGTCGTAGAGCGTCACGCCGAAGCCGGGGGTCCTGGTGTCGCCTTCGACGGCGGCCTTGTATTCCGCTTCGGTGTCGTAGCCCGGGGAGTAGAAAATCTCCGAGTCGGTGATGCCCAGCTTGCGCACCAGGTCCGTTTTCAGGCCCAGGAAGATTTGGAACGCCGAGAGGCTGACGCTGAACCGGTCCATGCGCGCCAGGTAGTCCTTCAGCAGGTCGGTGGGTTCGAGCAGCTTGCGGAAGGTGTCGTAGGCGTTGGCGTTCGACACCACGACTCGGGCCTTGTACTCGCGGTTGTCGGCGGTTCTGACCCCGGTGGCTACTCCGTTCTCAACCAGAATCCGCTCGACCCGCGTCCGCAGCAGCACCTTTCCGCCGCGTTCTTCGATGAACTTCACGAAGGCGTCGCTGATGGTCTGCGACCGGCCGCGCGGATAGTAGCCGCCCTCGTTGATGTAAGAGAGCGTCGGCAGGGCGTAGTACATGCTGGCGAGCTTCGAAGGCGGCAGACCGAAGTACACCCACAGCGCCGAGATGATGCACTTGAGCTTGGGGTCCTTGATGCTCGAGTCCATTACCTGCCCCCAGGTGCTCATCGAGTACCGGACCAGGTTTGGAAAGTCCACCGGCATGCGGCTCATCTCCACCTTGCCGCCGGCGCTCGAGTACGCGCGGATCTCCCGGCCCAGGGCCGCCATCCCGTCAAACAGGCCGCGAATGCCGTCGGCCTCGGCGGGAAAGGCTTTCGTCAGCGTCTCAAGGTAAGCAGGCAGGTTGCGCGCCGGCACGCGGATGTCGTGCTCCGGGAAAATGGCCCGGTAGACAACCTTGTGCGGAACGAATTCCACCTCCTTGATCTCGGGGAAGCCCGAAATCAGGTTGCGAATGCCGTTGCGCTCGCCCGCGCCGGTCGAGTGCAGGGAGACGTCGAAGAGAAACCCGCCGGGGCGTCTGAAGGCAGTGGCGTAACCTCCGGGCTTGTCGTGCTGCTCCAGCACCAGCGGCTTGAATCCCTGCCGGGCAAAAGCCGCCGCGCAGCTCAGGCCCCCGAGCCCCGAGCCGATGATGACGGCGTCGAACTGATCTGGGGCTTCCGCAGCACTCCCCGTGGGGAATGAATCCCAATCCAGTTCCAGCACAGGGATGGCGGCGAGGGCGGACTTCAGAACGTCTCTTCGCGGAATTGGCATGGTGGTTGCAGTATACACCACCGTCTCGCCTGGCGGCGCTGTGCTATCCTGGAGCGCTCAGAGGGCTTCAGTGCGCCGGCGTGGGTTCATCACGGCGATCGTTCTGGCTGCGGCGGCGCTGTCGGTAATGTATGCCCAGCGCGGCTTCCGCCCCTTCTGGGGCGAAGAAGACAACCCCGCTCCCATCCCGCCCGATGCGAACGAGAAGACCGAGTTTGCCTTCGCGCGGCTGCGCTACCCCTCGTTCCGCGGCGGATATTACTGGCGCGGCCCGGGAAGCTGGGCCACAGACTACCCCAAAGCCGACCGGCAATTCGTGCAGGGCGTGCGCCGCCTGACCCGGCTGCATACGCGCTCCGTCGAGCAGGTAGTGGACCTGGACGGGGACGAGGTCTACAACTGGCCCTGGATCTACGCGGTGGAAGTCGGCTACTGGGGGCTGAGCGAGGCGCAAGCTGCGAAGCTCCGCGATTACCTGCTGCGGGGCGGCTTCCTGATGACCGACGACTTCCACGGCACCTTCGAGTGGGAGGTCTTCATGGCCAGCATGAGCCGGGTCTTTCCAGACCATCCCATCGTGGACATTCCCAACCAGGACGCCATCTTTCACGTGGTCTATGACCTGGATGAACGCTTCCAGGTGCCCGGCATCCAGGTGTTCCGGTCCGGCCGAACCTACGAACAGGACGGCTATGAGCCGGAGTGGAAGGGCATTTACGACGACCGCGGCCGGCTGATGGTGGCCATCTGCCACAACATGGATTTGGGAGACGCCTGGGAGTGGGCGGATTCGCCCCGGTACCCCGAGCGCTACGCTTCCCTGGCCTATCGCACCGGCGTCAACTACATTCTCTACGCGATGACTCATTGAGGCGGGCCCGCGGCGGCCGGTAACCAATGTTCCGCTTTCTGTTCAACTACTCGCCGACGGTGTTCTCCAAGGGGCAGTTCGTGCTGCTGGGGAGCTGGCCTCCCTGGATGCTGGCGGCGGTCATGGTGGGCGCCGCGGGTTTCGTGGCCTGGATGATCCGGCGGCGGCGCCCCGAGGCCGCGGCGAATCTGACCGGCGCGCGGCTGGCCGCCAT
The DNA here is from genome assembly GCA_964353255.1 of uncultured Solibacteraceae bacterium. Classification (GTDB taxonomy): domain Bacteria; phylum Acidobacteriota; class Terriglobia; order Bryobacterales; family Bryobacteraceae; genus VFZS01. The sequence goes on from CAYGVJ010000064.1 coordinate 24,742, forward strand.
CTGGCTGCTTCAGACGGCCCTGGCGAGCCTGGTCCTGGTGCTGCTCTGGCAGCCCGCCCTCCTGGTGGCGACGCTGAAGCCGCAGCAGAACATCGTCGCCGTGGTGGTGGACGACTCGCGCAGCATGGCGATTCAGGAAAACGGAGCCACGCGCCACGAGCAGGCGGTTCGGGTGCTGAACAGCGGGCTGCTCGAAGCGTTACGCCAGAAGTTCCAGGTGCGCCTGCACCGGCTCGGCGAGCGCCTGGAGCGCATCGACAAGCCGGACCAGCTCAGCGCCTCGGCGCGCGCGACGCGGATTGGGGCGAACCTCAGACAGGTGGCCGCGGAGGCCGCCGGGCTGCCCATCGGCGCGGTGGTGCTGCTCTCGGATGGCGCCGACAACACCGGCGGCATCGACCTGGAAACGCTGGCTGAAATACGGCGGCAGCGCATCCCGGTGCATACGGTGGGATTCGGGCGGGAGCGGTTTGCGCACGACGTGGAAATCAGCGACGTGCAGGTGGCGGCGCGGGCGCTGGCCGATTCCCGCCTCAGCGCGCAGGCGACGCTCCGCCAGCGCGGCTACGCCGGCACGCAGGCGCGCCTCACGCTGCGCGAGGGCGGCAGGGTGCTCGCCACGCGCCAGATCACGCTTAAAGCCGACGGCGTCGAGCAGAGCGAGCCGCTGGTTTTCGACGCGGGACCGGCCGGCGCGAAGAACCTCGAGCTTCGGATCGAGACCCTGCCGGGCGAGGAGAACGCCAACAACAACGCCGTATCACGCCTGGTGAACGCCGAGGCGGCCAAGCCGCGGATCCTCTACATGGAAGGCGAGCCGCGCTGGGAGTTCAAATTCATCCGCCGCGCCCTGGACGAGGAACGCAACCTGCAACTGGCGAGCATCTTGCGGACGACGCAGAACAAGATCTACCGCCAAGGCATTGACAGCGCCAAGGAACTGGAGGAAGGCTTTCCGTCGAAGGTGGAAGACTTGTTCGGTTTTCAGGGCATCGTGCTGGGGAGCGTGGAAGCGGGCTACTTCACGGCGGCGCAACTGGAGTTGATCCGGCAGTTCGTGGACCGCCGGGGCGGCGGGCTGCTGCTGCTGGCGGGGCGGGCGGCGCTGGCGGAGGGCGGCTGGGCGCGCTCGCCGCTGGCCGACCTGCTGCCCGTGACGCTGCCGGACCGCAAAGGCACTTTCCGGCGCGAGCCCGCCAATGCGGAGCTGACCGCGGCGGGCCGCGAGAGCCTCATCTGCCGCCTCGAGGAGAACCCGGAACGGAACGTGGAGCGTTGGAAAAAACTGCCCTACCTGGCCAACTATCAGGACATCGGACCCCCCAAGCCGGGCGCCGTGGTGCTGGCGGAATTCCTGCCCACCAGCAAAAGCCGCTTTCCGCTGCTGGTGACGCAGAATTACGGCCGCGGGCGCACGGCAGTGTTCGCCACCGCGGGAAGCTGGCGCTGGCAGATGCTCCAGGATGTCTCCGATCGCACCCACGAAATGTTCTGGCGCCAACTGCTGCGCTGGCTGGCCGATTCCCCCGGCCGCCTGGCCTCCTCCACGCCACGCCCGGTGCTCGCCGACGAAACGCGCGTGCAGCTTCAGGCCCAGGTCCGCGACCGCACTTATCTGCCCATGCCGGACGCCAGGGTTCAAGCGCGCATCACGGGGCCGGAGGGGCTCGCCGACACGGCCGAGCTAACGCCAGACCCGCGGGCGCCGGGCGCCTATTCAGCCGAATGGGCGGCGCCGAAGCCTGGCTCCTATATGGCGGAGATAGTCGCCACCCGGGGTAACGAGGAAGTCGGGCGCGACGTCTTGATGTTCCGTCGCGAAGACGGCGTCGCGGAGAACTTCCGCGCCGAGCAGAACCGCGAGCTGCTCCAGAAGCTCTCCTCCGAGACCGGCGGGCAATACTACCGTCCGGGGGACTGGAAGAAGCTCGGCGAGGAGATCGCGTACTCAGAGGCCGGGATCACGGTGCGGGAGGCAAAGGAGCTGTGGAACATGCCGGCGGTGTTCTTGCTGGCGTTGGCGTTGCGCGGCGCGGAGTGGCTGCTGCGGCGGAAATGGGGAGCAGTGTGAGGATGGCGCGCACTGGACGGGCGATCTGCTTCCTCCTGGCGGCGGGGTGCTCGCTTTCGGCAACCACGTTCTACGTGACCGTGGCGGGACTGGGCGGTGAGGCCGAGTACGAGCAGCGGTTCCAGAGCTGGGCGCAGGAGATCGACAAGCTGGTGCGCGCCGGCGGCCCGGAGGCGAGGTCCGAGGCCCTCTGCGGCCAAGCCGCCACTCGCGCCCGCCTGGAGTCGGTGCTCGGGGGCATCGCGCGCGAAGCGACGCCGGCGGATGCGCTCATCGTCATGCTGATCGGCCACGGAGGCCTGGACGGCAGCGACTACAAAATGAACCTGCCCGGTCCCGACATCTCCGCGGTCCAACTGGCCGCGCTGCTGGACCGGATCCCTGCCGGGCGGCAGCTTGTGGTGAACATGACCAGCGCCAGCGGCGCCTCGATCGAGGCGCTGCGCAAGGAGAACCGCGCGGTCATCACCGCCACCAAGAGCGGCACCGAGGAAAACGCCACCGTCTTCGCGCGCTACTGGGTGGAGGCCTTGCGCGACCCGGCGGCCGACACGGACAAGAACGAGGTCGTGAGCGCCCTGGAAGCCTTCCGCTACGCCGACCAAAAGACCGCGAAATTTTATGAGACGCAGAAGCGCCTGGCCACCGAGCACGCCTTGCTGGAGGACACCGGCAAGGGGGAAGGCGTCCGCTCGCCGTCACCGGAAAACGGCGAGGGCCTGCTGGCGGCGCGGTTCGCGGTGGTGCGTTTCGGTGCCGCGCAACGCGCCGCACAGACGCCGGCCAAGCGGAAGCTGCTCGAAAGGAAAGGGGCGCTGGAAGCCGAGATCGATCGGCTGAAGTACGAGAAGTCCGCTATGCCGCTGGAGGAGTACCGCAAGCGGCTCACGGCGCTCTTGCTGGAGCTGGCCAAGACGCAGGCCGAGCTGGACAAGTGATATGGGCTGCCGGGCAGGTGTGAAAAAATCGGCCCGCCCGCTCCCCGCCCAGGGGGCACCCGGTCGCGGCTCGGTCAGGCGCCCAATGCCTCGAACCGCTTACCGAGCCGCGCGCGTAAGCAAGCGGTCGGAGCGCCGGTTTTTTCACACCTTCCGGGCACTACTGATTCTCGCGCTCGCCGCCGCGCCGCTGTTCGGCCAGAAGCTCGAAGAATGCCGCGGTTACCGGCGCCACGGGCGCACTGCCGAGATGAAGCGGTGTTTCCTGGAGCTGGCCGCCAGCCGCGATTCTTATCTGCGCGCCGAGGGCCTCTGGGGCCTGGAGCAATACCAGGAGGCCAACGACCAGTTTCGGGCCGCGGTGGCGGCCCAACCGAGCAACGCCGGGTACCGTGTCCGGTGGGGCCGGCTGTTTCTGGAACGATTCAACAAGGAAGAGGCGGCCAAGCTGTTCGAGGAAGCCCTGGAGATCGACAAGAAACATCCGGGTGCGCTGCTGGGGCTGGCGCTCGTGGCCTCGGAGAGCTTTGAGCGCAAGGCGGTGGAGCTGGCCGAACAGGCCGTCAAGCTGGACCCGAAGCTGCTGGAAGCCAGGGAACTGCTGGCCCGGCTGGCGCTCGAAGACAACGACCCGGCCCGCGCCATCCGCGAGGCGGACAAGGCGCTGGAAATCTCTCCGGAAGCGCTGGAGGCGATGGCGATACGGGCGACGATGGACTGGCTGAACGACCAGCCCTCCACGCCGTGGCTGGAGCGCATCCTGAAGATCAACCCGGTTTACGGAGAAGCCTACGCCACCGCGGGGCGCTTCTTCGTGCTCAACCGCCGCTACCAAGAGGGAATACGCTTCTACCGGAGAGCCACCGAGCTTAGGCCCGACCTGTGGAAGGCGCGCGCGGAGCTGGGCGTGAACCTGATGCGGCTGGCCCAGGAGGCGGAGGCGCGCAAGCACCTGGAGTTGTGCTACGCCAACGGGTACCGCGACGCCGCCACAGTGAACACCCTGCGGCTGATCGACAGCTACAAGAACTTCGCGACTTTCAAGACCGGCAGCACTCTGCTGCGGCTGCACAACAAGGAAGCGGAGCTGCTGCGCGCCTACTTCGAGCCGGAGCTTCAGCGCGCGATCGCCGCCTACGAGAAGAAGTACGGGTTTCATCTCGAACATGCGGTGCAGGTGGAGGTCTATCCGGACCACGAAGACTTCGCGGTACGGACTCTGGGCATGCCGGGCCTGGGCGCGCTGGGGGTCAGCTTCGGATACGTGGTGGCCATGGACAGCCCTTCGGCGCGCCGGCCAGGGAGCTTCCACTGGGCCGGCACGCTGTGGCACGAGCTGAGCCACGTCTACGTGCTGGCGGCGACCAGGCACCGGACGCCGCGGTGGTTCACCGAGGGGCTGGCCGTGTACGAGGAGACCGCGGCCTCGCCCGAGTGGGGCGACCGCATGACTCCGGACGTCATCGCCGCTATCCGGGAGAAGAAGCTGCTTCCGGTGGCGGAGCTGGATCGCGGCTTCGTGCGGCCCAGTTTTCCGGCGCAAGTCAGCGTGTCGTATTTCCAGGCGGGCAAGGTCTGCGACTTCATCGCGGCCAAGTGGGGTTACGCGAAGCTGCTCGAGATGATGCGCGCCTTCGCGCAGGTGAAAACCACGCCGCAGGTGATCGAGGAACAACTGGGGACGAAGCCGGAGGCGTTCGACCGGGAGTTTCTGGCGTGGCTCCAGGGCCAGACCCGGAAGACAGTCGATGGTTTTGCGGAATGGAAGAAGCGGCTTCAAGCGGTGGCGGAAAGTCTGCGGGCCGGCAAATACGATGACGTGATCCGGGAGGGCCTGGCGATCCGCGACCTGTACGGCGAATACGTCGAGGCCGGGAGCTGCTACGAGTTCCTCGCGGCAGCCTATCTGGCGAAGAACGACAAAGCCGCGGCGAGCGCGGAACTCGAGCGTTACATGAGAGCGGGAGGCCGCAGCCCGGCTCTGCTGAAGCAGCTTGCCACGCTTCAGGAGGAGGCGGGGAGAACGAAGGACGCCGCCGCTACGCTCGAGCGGCTCAACTACATCTACCCGGTCGAGGACGAGGAACTGCATCGCCGTCTCGGCGATCTGCTTTTGGGCAACAGCGACGCGCGGGGCGCCATTCGCGAGTTTCAGGCGGTGATCGCCCTGAAGCCGCTGGACCAGGCCGACGCGCATTTCAACCTCGCTCGCGCGTATCGCAGCGCCGGGCAGCTTGAGGCCGCCAAGGAGCAATTGCTGCTGGCCCTGGAGGCCGCACCCGGGTACCGCCCGGCGCAGAAAATGCTGCTGGAATTGAGTCAGTAGAGGGACAGGAAGACACTCATGTCGTCAATAGTCGCGGCTCGGATGGAATCCGAGGAGCTGAAGCAGAAGATCGCGCGGTTTCGGGAAGTGCAAAGCGGGATTTTATCCCAGGTGCGGCGGGTGATCGTGGGTCAGGACGAAGTCATCGAGCAGCTTCAGATCGCGCTATTCGTCGGCGGCCACAGCTTGATTACCGGGCTGCCTGGGACCGCCAAGACGCTGCTGGTCCGCACCATAGCTCAGACGCTGGGGCTGGCCTTTAAGCGCATCCAGTTCACGCCGGATCTGATGCCGTCCGACATCACCGGCACGGACATCAT